>QHPE01000057.1 GCA_003218945.1 Verrucomicrobiota bacterium
GCTGCCGCAACGCTATTTTGTTTCACCGGAGATTTTTGCTGAAGAGTTGCGGAAAATATTCGCGACCAATTGGGTATTGGTCGGCCACCAAAGTCAGCTCGCCAACCCCGGCGACTATTTCCTTGCGGAAGTAGCCGGGGAAAGCGTCATCATTGCCAAGGATCAGCGATCGACGATCCGCGCGTTTTACAACGTTTGTCGTCACCGCGGGGCGCGACTCTGCGAAGAACAAAATGGACACGCCGCAGCGATTCAGTGCCCCTATCACGCATGGACGTACGCGCTGGATGGGCGATTGCTTGGCGCGCCGCACATGGATGAGACGCCGCGATTCAACAAGGCTGAATACCCATTGAAGCCGGCCCGGCTTGGGCTGTGGGAAGGTTTTATTTTCCTGAATCTCGCCCCGAAAGCGTTCGGGGCTTCACTGGAGAAGTGGTTTGAGCCGCTGGGCGGAAAGTTTTCGTCCTGGAACCTGGCAGCGCTGCGCTCAGCGAAACGCATCGAGTACGACGTCCAAGCCAATTGGAAGCTAATCTTTCAAAACTATTCGGAGTGTTATCACTGCTTGGGTGTGCATCCGGAGTTATCGAAGATTTCACCGTACGACTCAGCAGAGAATGATCTGACCGAAGGACCGTTCCTCGGTGGATTCATGCGGATCGCCAACGATAAAAGCCTGACCAAGAGTGGAAATGCCTGCGCATTGCCGGTGGGCAATTTTGGCGACGAAGATTTCCGCTTCGTTTTCTATTACTCAATTTTCCCCAACATGCTGCTCAGTCTGCATCCCGATTACGTCATGGTGCATCAACTTCAGCCGCAATCACCGGAACGCACAGTCATCTACTGCGATTGGTTGTTTCATCCGGAAGCGGCCGGGGTCACCGCCCCCGGCTACAGATTTGATCCGGACGATGCCGTTGAGTTTTGGGACGTCGTCAATCAGCAGGACTGGCACGTGTGTGAATTGAGTCAGCAAGGCACTTCGTCGCGCGCCTATGAACCTGGCCCGTACTCGGCTCGCGAGAGTATCCCAGCAGCGTGGGACCGGGAATACTTGCGTCACCTGCGGTGAGGTTGGTGAAGCATCGAACCGACGGTTAGAATCCGACTTTGTCATCCGGTATCCAGCATGGCTTCGCCGCGTTAAATCATTGAAACGTTGGAGCGTTGAAGCGAGCATGAGCGTATGCCGCCGCTGACGTACGCCAGTTATCTGGATCTGGAGAAGCTGCTTTCGCTGCAAAAACCGCGCTCTAGTCCGCCGGAGCACGATGAGACGCTGTTCATCATCATCCATCAGACATACGAGCTTTGGTTTAAGCAGGTGTTGCACGAGTTTGATAAAATTAAGCGGGACTTTTCCGCCGGTGACCTTTTCGGCGCGATTCACACGTTCAAGCGCGTGCGCACGATCATGAAGGTGCTGGTCGCGCAGGTAGACATTCTTGAAACGATGACACCATCGTCGTTCTCGAGCTTTCGCGACCGACTCGAGACGGCATCCGGATTTCAATCTGTGCAGTTTCGGGAGATGGAGTTTTCGCTTGGATACAAGCGCGCATCAACGGTCAACTATCTGAAGCCGGATTATCCAGGGTACGATCGGCTGAACCAGTTGCTTCATGACCGCACGCTGGTGGACCATTTCTATGATTTTCTGGAAACACGCGGCGCGCACATTCCCGCTGACTTGAAGAATCGCGACGTCACGCAACCGAATGGGCCGGATGAACGAGTGCAGAAGGAAATACTCCGCTTATACAAGGATTCGCCCGAATGCTCGATCCTGTTCGAACTAATGACCGATTTCGATGAAGGCCTCCAGGAATGGCGGTATCGACATGTGAAACTGGTGGAGCGCACAATCGGCGCGAAGAAGGGCACGGGCGGCTCGCCCGGTGTGCCCTTCTTGAAGGAATCGCTATTCAGGCCGGTCTTTCACGATCTGTGGGCAATTCGGCATGAGATGTGAACCGGGTAGCAGTCGCGTCGCAGAATTAGTGGGTGTGAATAGCGAAGCTAAATGCGCAGAAATTCGCGCACCGTTCCCGACAACAGTTGTGCTTTTTGTTTTTGCGGAAGCTTCATGGATTCGATCAATTCACCAGGATGGGTTTCGCCTAACGAGAAAGGATAATCCGAGCCGAATGCGATGCGTTCTGCGCCGAACAATTTCAGCAGTAACCTGAGCGCATCGGCGTCATGAACATGTGAATCAACGTAGAACCGCGCCGGTACACCGTCGTGAGCGAGATAGCGGCGCGGACTGGCGCGGTTTTCCGGGGCTACCACATCGGGGCGCACACGAAATGCGTGATCGACGCGACCGACGGTAAATGGAAACGCGCCACCGCCATGCGCAAAAGCAACACGAAGGCTCGGGAATCGTTCGAACACGCGCCAGTATTTCGGCATACGATCACTACCCAGCATATCCCACGGATGAACAAAAATTGCGGCATTGACTTCTTCAGCAGCGCTCCAAACTGGCTGTAGCGCCGCGTTGTCGAGGTTCAACGTATCTACGCGTCCGAATTGCGGATTTGCATCCACGTGCGTCCCAATCTGTGCGCCGCGCAGCCCGAGCTCCCGGACGCAGCGTTCGAGTTCGGTCGCCGCAAGATCGGCATCCTGCATTGGAATAGTTCCGAGGCCGGTGAAACGCTTCGGATGATCGCGAACGACTTCGGCAATGTGATCGTTTAGTCGACGCGAAAGGTCGAGCGCATCAGCCGGTTTCGCCCAATAGCTGAACATCACCGGAACGGTTGAAAGCACTTGCATTGAGACAGCAGCAGCGTCCATCTCTTCGATGCGTCGCTTCGGCTCCCATGCGTTATCGTTGATTTCCCGAAACAGACGGTCACCCATCATCATGCGTGCGCAGCAGGGCTTATAATGATCCATCCGCACAAAACCCTCGTAGCCGTATCTGGTGTCGAGGTCAGGCCAGTCGCGCGGCAAAATGTGAGTGTGCAGATCGATTTTCACCGGCTGGAATTGTAGGGCGTTTTTGTGAAACGCCAATGTTGAAAGGCGTCTGACACAGACGCCCTATAGCAACCGCATTAAAGCGCCGTTACCGGTTGCGCTTTTTCCACCTTCTTACCGCACTTTTTGCAGGTGCGGCGCACATCGTCGTTCCAGAATTCGAGCATTGCCTTGCTGAAGTGGTCGACGATGTCTTTGCAATCGAAGTGGATGTCCTCCACCAGCGTTCCACAATTTTCGCAGTAGAAAATGACGTGCTCTTTTTCACCCGGCGGGCGGCGGCGCTCAACAACTACCCCGATTGTGTCCGGCGGGCGCTGCGGCGAGTGCGGCACGTTGGGCGGAATGAAAAAGGTCTCTCCCTCGCGGACAATGTGATCAACGATGCGATCGTCTTCACGGATACGCACCTTGATGTCCCCTTTGAGCTGGTAGAAATATTCTTCCGAATCCACCAGGTGAAAATCGTTCCGCGCGTTCGGTCCTTTGATGACCATCACAAAAAAATCCCGGCCATCGTAAAGATAGCGGTTGCTCACCGGAGGTTTAAATTTATCAGCGTTTTCTTTAATCCAATTCTTTAGATTGACTGGCGGTTGCACTCTGGTCATAAACATCAGCGTATTTCTGCCGGTGCAAACGGTCAAACCGCTCGTCAGAAGTGGCGTGTTAATGTCTGAGCTGGGATACATGTTTACGCGAAGCGCCTGCTGATTTGCCCGGACATGCGAACCGACACCCGCCTGCGACGCCGGATTGTCCGGCGCATCCGATCAGAAAACGACCACGAGCCAGGTTAAAATCGACTTTAGAGTTGAAGTCGCTTAACGAAGTCGCGTAAATATCCGCCTTTAATGAATCTCCCCCGTTTACTTCCGGTTGTAGGCGCAAGCCTTGTGGTGCTGATTCTATGCAGTTGCGAGGAGTACCCGCCGTACGAACCCGGCCTTTATCCACGCGCCACTCCAGCGGGCTGGTGGAATGATGAGGGGGCTTCCGGTCCAGGCAAGATCGTTGTGCACATCGGCGAGCAGAAAGCTTACTTTTATAAAAGCAAAAATCTGGTCGGTGAAACGACTGTCTCCACCGGCAAACCCGGTTTTTCTACTCCGCCAGGCCATTACACGGTTGTGTCGAAAGATGCAGGCCACGTTTCGACAGTGTTCGGCGATTATGTGGATGATTACGGCAACGTCGTTAGGTCAAATATCGACTCGCGGAAGGACCCTCGTCCGAAAGGGGCGCATTTTGATGGCGCGCGGATGCCTTATGCGATGTTCTTCAGAGGCGGTTACGCGATGCATCAGGGCTATGTCCCACCTTTTGCCGCGTCGCACGGTTGCATCCGTTTGCCGGGCCAAATGGCAGTAAGATTTTTTGAAAACGCTCCCGTTGGAACTCCAGTCACGGTGACGGAATAGCTCAGATAATGCCGAAAGTTGTCGCCGGCATCGGTGATGCTGGTCCCAATGGATACTGCGCCCCAGAGCTGCCGGGATCGCGGATCCAGGCTACAGTCTCAATACTTTGTGCTAAAGTACGTCGCAACGTGAGGGAAAGCATCATCGATGCGGAGCGCACCAGCGGGGAGCAGTTGAGTGCTGCAGAATTGCAACGCTACTCGCGGCATCTCATCATGCCCGAAGTAACCGTTGAGGGGCAAAAGCGGCTTAAAGCAGCGCGGGTTTTGTGCATCGGCGCCGGCGGTCTCGGCTCCCCGGCTTCGCTTTACCTGGCAGCAGCCGGCGTTGGAACGCTCGGGATTGTCGATTTCGACCGTGTCGACCTCACCAATTTGCAACGGCAAGTTCTTCACGGAACAAAGGACGTCGGCAGCAGCAAACTTGCATCGGCGCGTGACAGGCTGCGGGATATTAATCCGGAGATCGAACTCAAATTGTACGAATGTCGCTTCTCCAGCGACAACGCGGAGCAAATCGTGGCTGACTACGATGTGGTCGTGGACGGCTCCGATAACTTTGCCACCCGTTATTTGTCGAACGACGTCTGCGTGTTTGCACGGAAGCCAAACGTCTATGGCTCGGTCTTTCGCTTCGAGGGTCAAGCGACCGTGTTCGCTCCTCATTTGGGCGGCCCATGTTATCGCTGTCTTTTTCCCGAGCCGCCGCCAGCCGAGTCAGTGCCGAACTGCGCGCAAGCTGGTGTGCTGGGGGTTTTGCCTGGCATCATTGGAATGCTCCAGGCGATTGAGACCATCAAGCTGATCCTGGGGATCGGCGACCTGCTGATTGGACGCCTGCTTCACTTTGACGCGCTCAAGGTGCACTTTCGCGAGCTAAAGCTGCGCCGTGATTCGCAGTGTCCGGTTTGCGGTGAAAACCCAACGATTTCCGCGCCGATCGACTACGATCAGTTTTGCGGTGCGCGCGAAGAAGGAATGGTTCCTTCGATATCCGTGCAGGAACTGAAACGAAGAATGGATGCAATCGAAGACTTTGAGTTGATTGATGTGCGCGAGCCGTTTGAATTCGAGATCGCCCGAATCAATGGCGCGAAATTAATTCCGCTGGGCGAAATTGCCGAGCGCGCAGACGAGCTGCAGCGCGAGCAGCCAGTCGTTGTGCATTGTCACAGCGGCCGGCGTAGTGCGCAGGCGGTGCGATTACTTCAGCAACGTGGTTTTGCCAACGTGTACAATCTCGAAGGCGGAATCGATGCGTGGTCGGACCTCATCGACTCGGGTGTCCCGAAATATTGAGGCATTCATTTTAAGGCGCTCGCGAGTTGATCCGCGCTGGGAGCGTCGTGCCATTGCGCGAGTAATTCACCAGTTCGCCCGAACACGAAGACACAGAATTCGTTTGCTCCTGCCGGTTGGCCCAAGCTCGAAGCCACTGTTCCGTCAAAATCGGTCACAACAAATACGTCGCGGCTCGCATTACGCGAGATTCCTTTTGCGTCGTAGCGCGCCTGAAGCCGTTTTGCCTCTTCACGCACACGGTGTCGGATGAACGCAGTCGCGACCCGTCGTTCGATGGTCATGTGTCTTCTGGTGAAATGAATGACGGTGATCATTCTGTACTCGGGATTGCCCAGACAAAGATCAGGAACACGGTCGGCAATCGTGCGCGCCTTCTCGTGATCTGCGGTCGTCGTCAATACGACGATGGTTACGTGTCCATCGGCAGTCGAAAGCTTGTTTCCCTCAGTATCCACAAAGCTGATTGAATAAGTCGCGGCGTTTGAAAGGGCGCCGGGCAGAAGCGCACCGGAAAGGAAGAGCATGATCCCGAAAAGCCAAAAAATTTGAAGTGCGCGCACCTTCACAACCAAGCAAATTGCCGACAATGCGCTACACTGACAACCCTCGGCCGCACGAATCCCGATCGATTTCCATCTCGGCGTCAGGCGCGAACCTGGTCTGCGTTTGTTGCTCGATCTTGCTGCTTTGCGGTTTAGCTGGCTGCGATCGGGTTGGCGGTTCCCGCTACGCTCAATTGATTCAGGACGCAGACAGCAAATCAGCGCAGGGGGATTTCGCACGAGCGGTCGATCTGTATGAAGCCGCGCTTGAGGATTCCGAAAGCCTTCGAAAGGCCGAGCTGCACTACAAACTCGCTCTTCTTTATGACGACAAGCTCAACGATCCCGTGAGCGCTCTACACCATTTCAGACGTTGCCTCGCATTAAGTCCAAACGGCCCGCACGTGAAAGACGTGAAAGAGTCAATTCAACGTGACGAAATCGCCGCGTTGACCGCGTTATCCGGGGACTCCGTCATCACTCGGGCGGAAGCGGCACGGTTGCGCAACGAAAATCTCACTTTGCATAAAGAGCTTGAAACGCGCGTAGCGTCGCCACGAATCGGATCAGAGAAGTCGCAGACAAACGAGGCGAAAAAGGCTGGGCCAAAGAAGGCAGCGCAAACCTATGTTGTGCAGTCCGGCGACACACTTTTCTCCATCTCGCGAAAGCTGTATAAATCGCCAAGGCATTGGAAAGACATCCTCGAAGCGAACAAAAAGAATATTCGCGATCCAAAAGACCTGACGGTCGGCCAAACGCTGATTATCCCGTAAGGTTATCTAGCCAATCCCGATCAACTCGCGCTGCCACGGAACGAGCAATCTCGTTGCCTGCTCGGGATCAGCAGCGATTGCCTCGAGCGTGCCGCGCGACGCGACGAAGGGTGGCTCCAGCTCAAGCTGCCCGGCCGATTTGTCGCGTCGGGTTCGCAGCTGCTCCGCGCGCCTAACGATATCGGCGGTCGGTCGAATTTCGGAGCGACGGCGCATGACCGGCCACTCCGATTGCGGCAACTGCAGCGCACTCTTCGCGACTTCGCAAAAGGTCTCCCGGCGTCGGGCCGAGAAATATCTGTAATCAGGCACATTTCCTGAAGTGAAACTTTCCGCCGCTTTCAGAAGCTCGTGGTTTTGTAAAATGTGAAATGGCGGTCGATCGGCCATTTCCGCTTCTTTCTCCCGCCATTGCCATAGCGCGCGGAGAACCGCTCCCGTGCGCGGCTCGAGCGCCCCAGCTCCAGAGATGCGCCAGAGTTCATCCTGACTGCGTTCACGGCTGGTGCTCGCCACCTCGATGGCGCGTTCGCAAGATTGCCGAAACCACTCGCGGCGGTGAAGTCGATCCAGATCCTCCTCCAGTTTCGCGGCAAGCGGCAACAGATAATGCACATCATTAAGCGCGTATTTAATCATGCGCGGCGGCAGAGGCCGCACCGCCCAGTCGGCTTTTTGCGAGTGTTTGTGAAGCTCAACACCGAAAAAGCGCTTCACAAGCGCAGCCAGACTGAACTCGCGGATCCCAAGAAGTCGCGCTGCAATGACTGTGTCGAAGATTCTGACGGCCGTAAAATTTAATCCACGCCGAAGCATCCGCAGGTCGTAATCGGCTCCGTGCAAAACGATTTCTTTTGGCTGAAGCGCGTGGCGCAGCGGTTCGGAATCGAGATTCCCCAACGGATCAACGATGAAGTCGCAAACCGACCGGACCGTAATTCCGAGCGAAGTCGGGGCTGCAACGTAGCCGCCGCAGGTGGGGAGCGCAGGCTTTCCATCCCGTAGCAGTGCGCTTGAGGCAGTTCCCCGCGATCGTTCGGCATCGCTCAGGGTGACGGCAGACGGAACACTGATTTGAATCAGGCAAAGTTTCTCCTTATACGAATGCAGGCTGTCGGCTTCGGTATCGAGCGCGACGCGATCGGCAGGGTCGATCTTCTTCAGCAGCTCAGACAACCCGGTATTGCTTGCAATAACGTTCGTCATCCGATTACCGCAATCCGCTCAAAAGCAATTCTGCGTTCGTTTTGGTCGCGTGCAGATTGTCGATCAGTTTTTCCATCGACTCGAGTGGCGGAAGCGCCGACATGGTTTTGCGCAGCATCAGTACCCGGTCCCATTCATCAGGATGATAAAGCAATTCCTCACGTCTGGTTGCCGAAAGCAGCGGATGGATGGCAGGATACATCCTTTTTTCCTGCAGCGCGCGATCGAGATGCAACTCCATGTTGCCCGTGCCTTTGAATTCTTCAAAAATCAATTCGTCCATTCGGCTGCCGGTTTCAGTCAGCGCCGTCGCCAGCACAGTGAGGCTTCCGCCTTCTTCGGCATTTCGCGCAGAGCCGAAGAATTTCTTCGGCTTAATGAGCGCCTTCGCTTCCACGCCGCCTGACATAATGCGGCCTTTGCCCGGCTCAAGCTTATTGTATCCGCGTGAAAGGCGCGTTAGGCTGTCGAGCAATACCACCACGTCGTGTTTTATTTCTACGACACGTTTGGCGCGCTCCAGCACCATCTCAGCGACCTGCACGTGACGCTGCACGCTTTCGTCAAAGTTTGAATGGTAGATCTGACAGTCGATCTCGCGCTGCAAATCCGTCACCTCTTCCGGCCGCTCGTCCACCAACAGCAGGATCAGGACAATGTCGGGATAATTTGCACGAATCGCTTTGGCAATTTCCTTCAGCAAAATGGTCTTGCCCACTCGCGGCGGCGCAACGATGAGGCCGCGTTGACCACGACCGAGGGGCGTCAGCAAATCCACAGCGCGCGCACAGATTGAGTTCGTTTTCGGATTCTCCAGGATGATTCTTCCTTGCGGGAACTGAGGTGTTAGTTTGTCAAACGCCGTTGGTGGTTTCCATTCCTCGGCAGGTTGACCCTCGACTGTTGTAACTTTGTCGAGTGACAAGAACTTTTCGCGCTGCACCGGCAATCGGACAGCGCCGGCAACTTTTTGGCCGGGCCGCAGGTCATGTCGCTCGACCAGTGTGCGCGGCACCGCTACGTCTTCAGGAACAGGTAGAAAATTCAGTGCAGGCCAGCGCAGCATCGCAAAGGAATCGCTCACCTGATCGAGAAATCCTTCCGCAGTAACAGGTGCGCCGAGCGAGATTGCCGCGCGCACGATGTCCAGAATGTGCTGATGCCGTGAACGGGCGGGATGTAAATACACGTCCAAATCGCGCGCCAACGTTTTTAGCTTCTTATCTGGAAATTCCTGTAACTCGTTCAAATCAAGCGTGCGCAATGCCACTGGAGTCGCTGAGCCGGATTCTTGAAGAACCTCCTCTGAAGATTCTACTGTCTCTACTTTTTCGTCCATGTTTGTCCTTGCCACAATGCAACCAAAAATCGCGCTTGCTCGATCAGGACCGCGCGGTCGCCATTGTTCCAAATGATGTGGTCAGCGCGTCTCATCTTTTCTTTGAGCGACAGTTGTGATTCAATCATTTTTCTGGCTGCGGCAGCTGTGATCGACATCCGTTTCTTTAAGCGAGCTAGCTGCACTTTTTCCGAGCAGCCCACCACGACCACTCGGTCGCACAAGCTTTCACCGGCCGTTTCATACAGAAGTGGGATATCAGCAACGAAAAAATTGGGGGAATTGCGATAGCTCTTCGCCTCTGTTCTCCATTGGCGGCGAATCCGCGGATGCAAAATCCGCTCAAGCGCGCGCTTCTTGTTTGCGTCGCCAAATATTATCGCTCGGAGACGGGCTCGGTTCAAGTCTCCGTGGCTTGAAAAGACGCAGCTCCCGAACTCGGCATGAATTTCTCGCTTCACTTCCGAACGCTCGAGAAGCATGTGCGCTGCCCCATCGGCATTGAAGAATTTGGCGGTGGGAAGCACCTGGCGCAGACATTCGCAAAATGTGGTTTTACCCGTGGAAATCCCTCCGCTGATTCCGATGACAGGCATTCAAGTGAGGAGCAAAAGCCGCAGTGGTTTTGGAGCGGCTTCATTCTCCACGTCAGTGACAATTTTTCCAACCCGCCTAACGCTGCAGTAAGCAGAAAGAACTTGCATCGTGATGGAGTCGCCTTCGGCGTCGCCAGAAAACCCCGCACCGACTTTACTCACGCGACTCCGGCTCGGCGCGCTCCCTCGCACTTCGGCCTGCCGGGAAAATCTCGCGGCTAGGGAGGACATCACGGCTTGGAGTGCGACCGCGTCTTCGCGTCGTTTTTGTACGCTAGCGTTGCATGACGAGCTCTGCGTCTGATACTCTGGTTGGCGTTTCCTCAATGGCCGCGCTACGCTTCTCCACGCCCGCCTCATACCCAAGAGCAGCTGCAATGAATCCTCTGAAGAGGGGATGCGGATGGTTCGGTTTGCTTTGAAATTCAGGATGGAACTGGCAGCCGACAAAATACGGATGGTCGCGCAGCTCGATTAATTCGGCGAGTGTCCCGTCGGGTGATGTTCCCGAGATCACAAAGCCTTTGGCATTCATCTGGTCGCGATATTTCATGTTGAACTCATACCGGTGCCGGTGCCGCTCCGTGACTTCGGTGTCGCCGTAGAGTTTCTGGGCAAGTGTGCCTGGAACGATTTTTGTTGGCCAGGTTCCCAGTCGCATGCTCGCACCTTTGTTTCGCACTCCCCGTTGCTCTTCCAGTAGCGAGATCACCGGGTTCGGCGTGTCTTTGTCGAACTCGGTGCTGTTTGCGTTTTTGATTCCACAGACATTTCTGGCGAATTCAATCGTGGCCACTTGCATTCCGAGACAGAGACCGAGATACGGAATCCTGTGCTCGCGTGCGTACCGCGCGGCGTTAATTTTCCCTTCAACGCCGCGCTCCCCGAATCCGCCAGGGACCAGGACGCCGGTTACATCTTCGAACCGCTCATCGATGCCATCCACGAGGGATTCAGCATCGATGAGTTTGAGATCGATTCCGCAATCTTCACTCGCGGCGCCGTGCGTCAGCGATTCGTAGATGCTCTTATACGCATCACGAACATCGATATATTTGCCGACGACCGCGATGTTAACGCGTCTGCCCGGATTGACGACGCGTTCGACGAATTTTCGCCAGTCATTCAGCTCAGGTTTCGGCGTTTCAAGATGCAGGAGATCACATACCAATTGGTCGACTCCCTCGGCATGCAGGGTCAAAGGAACCTCGTAAATCGTGTGCTCAACGTCGCGCTCCTCGATCACCGCTTTTTCCGCAACGCTGCAGAACAGCGACAACTTTCGACGGATATCGTGATCGAGCGGTTTTTCGGTGCGGCAAATCAGCACCTGCGGCTGCAGGCCGATCTCTCGCAGCTTTGCCACGCTTTGCTGAGTCGGCTTGGTTTTTAATTCGTGCGCGGCCTTAATATACGGAATAAGCGTGACGTGCATGTTCACGACGTTTTCTGGTTCGACTTCCAGGATGAATTGACGAATCGCTTCAAGAAACGGGAGCCCTTCAATATCTCCCGTCGTGCCTCCGATTTCTGTGATGACTACATCATATTTGCTCTCGTCTGATAATTGGCGGATGCGCTCTTTGATCACGTCTGTGACGTGCGGAATGACCTGCACTGTCTTGCCGAGATAATCGCCGCGGCGTTCCTTGAGAATCACGGTTTCGTAGACCTGCCCACTGGTAAGATTATTGTGTCTGGTGAGAACGCAGTTAGTGAATCGCTCGTAATGACCAAGGTCGAGGTCGGTTTCCGCACCGTCGTTCAGCACATAGACTTCTCCGTGCTGGAATGGATTCATCGTTCCGGGGTCAACATTGAGATATGGATCGAACTTCTGAAGAATAACACGCAGTAGGCGAGCTTCGAGCAATGTTCCCAAGGCTGCCGCAGTCAGGCCTTTGCCTAACGAGCTAACGACGCCGCCCGTGACAAAAATGTATTTCATCAGCGGATCCTTCGTTTCGCGCGAGCGAGCTTCTGCTCCAGCGCTTTTGCATCGGCCGGCGTATCTATGCCGGGAGATCCCTTGGCAGTGATGAGCACATGAACCTTTACACCATTTTCCAATGCGCGCAATTGCTCCAACGACTCTGCGCGTTCCAAAGGACTCGGTTTCCATTCTACAAATTGCAAGAGCGCGTCGCGCCGAAAACCGTAGATGCCCTGATGACGGAGATAACGAACACGGGAAGAGTTGGCGGCATAAGGGATGAGACTTCTTGAGAAGTAGAGAGCGCAATTATTCCGATCCAGGACAACCTTGTTCTGGTGGGGAGATTTTGCTTCGGCGGGATCGGCGAATGGATGCGCAGCAGTGACGATGTTTGTGCTGCAATCCGAGCGGAGTTTTTCGACAAGCTGATCAATCAGGCGAGGATCGATCAATGGTTCATCGCCTTGGATGTTAACGACGAATGCGAACTCTTTCGCATGGCGTGCAACTTCGGCCACGCGATCGGTCCCGCTGCGATGTTTTGGCGAAGTCAGTGCGACCTCGGCACCCCACCTAAACGCGGTCTCAGCAATCCGCATATCGTCGGTCGCGATGATGACTAAGTCCAAATTTTTGGCTCGCATTGACCGTTCCCATACTCGTCGCAGAAGAGGTTTCCCATCAATTACATGCAACGCTTTTCCTGGAAAACGAGTAGAACTCCAGCGCGCTGGAATAATGCCCACGGCCCTGTTCACGAGGCGCTTCCTGACCTAAGCCCAACGACGCGGAAGGATCCCGTTGCACGAGCTATTGGTTTAGCCACGCGATAGAAAGCCTGGTGTTGTTGCCTTCCGCGACCGCACTGCAGCGTCCACTTCGCTCGGACTGACTGTGATATCATGCCTTCGTTGCCAAAATTATCTCTGCCGCTGCTGGCAGGTCATCGGCCCGCCAATGTGCCATACTCGCGGTGAGATCACGTTGAAGTCCCGTTCGCACCCGGATGGCGCGCACACCTGCCTTATGAGCGCACTCGACATCGATCTCGGCGTCACCAATCAGAAACGAACGGGAAACATCGATTTGGTGTTCTCGCGTGGCGTCCACGATCATCCCGGGCGCGGGCTTGCGGTGGGTGGAATGCTGGCCGGGAACATCTGGACAGAAATAAGTCGCGTGGATCAAACCATCTCCAAGCTGGCGCAAAAGCTCCGCTTCAACGGCAAGGTATTGCTCCACTGTAAACAGCCCACGGCCGATGCCGCTCTGGTTCGTGATGATGATGAGTTTGAACCCATTCGATTTCAGGCGCCGCAGGGCCTCTGGCACGCCTGGAAAAATCCTTACCTTCTTCGGATCGGAACAGTAAACGCAGTCTTGCATGATCGTGCCGTCGCGATCGATAAAGATGGCCGGCGACAACGCATTACTCACGTGCGGTATCCTCTCGGAAACTGGCGATGAGTTCAGTTCGCGTCACTGTTGCGGTCCCAAGCTTACTCACTACGACGGCGCTCCCATGGTTGGCAATCTCCGCCGCCTCGATGGGAGTCGCGCCGCAGACGAGCCCCAAAGTGAATAGCGCGATCGCGGTGTCGCCCGCGCCGGAGACGTCGAAGACCTGACGCGCTCTTGTGGGAACGTAGTGCGGAGCGTCGTTCTGCTGAAAAAGCATCATGCCATGTTCGCCGAGCGTGATGAGGACGTAGTTTGTTTCCCATTTCTTCAGGAGCGCTTTGCCTGTTCGCTCAAGATGAGGATCTTTCGTCGGAGTTTCATCGGGATCACGCCAGGGGACCCCCGCAGCGAGGAATGCTTCAGCCCGGTTTGGTTTCACAACAGTGACACCGCGCCAGTCAACCGAATGTCGCGGATTGGGATCGGCCGCCACTATCTTCCCAGCCATGCGCGCCTCGCGTGCAATTTGGGCAACTAATTCGGACGTCACAAATCCTTTGCCATAATCTTCAAAAATGATTGCGTCGGTTTCTCGAATACTGTTTCGAACCGCAGCAATTATCTTTGGAATCTGTGCTGGCGACGGGGCGACGATCCTTTCGCGGTCTACGCGAACGACCTGTTGGTGAAGAGCGATGATACGGGTTTTGACGATTGTGCAAAAGTTTCCTTCCTCGACCGCATTTGATGTATCGATGCTTTGTGCCGTTAGCAGTTCTCGCAGGTGGCGGCCGCTGCGATCTTTACCGAGCATTCCGATAACTGAAACGTGATCGATAAATTCACGCAGGTTGCGGGCAACGTTGGCCGCGCCTCCGGGATAAAAGGATTCTCCCGTCACCTCCACGACCGGAACGGGTGCCTCTGGCGAGATGCGACCGACCTTTCCCCAGACAAATTCGTCCAGCATCAGATCCCCGATAACGGTGATCCGTCTTGAAGCCGCGTGATTAAGGATCTGCTCCAGGCGATTCAGATTCATTGTAACTTGAAATCTGGCGATTGAGGTCTCAAATCCTCTGGCCGCTCCTGATTTGAACGGGCCGATGAAATCGATCGTGTCATGAGTTGTGTACGGCGACAGTTCCGGTTAAAGTTCGCTCCATTAAATCCCGAATACCTAGTCGAAATCAACAGTCGAAACTGCCAATGATGCTGTTTATAAGAGATTTGAAGTTGAGCATAGGTGTGCTTTGTGGGCTTGCACTTTGCGCAGACGGTGCCCAAGCCCCGCAGCGCATCAACATTAACCAACTGTCCACGACTGTGGAAGACGTTGTCGTGCCGTTGCCGAACGAAATCTTCGGCGCGCTGAACAAACTGGGCGCAGTGAACTGGCGGGCGCACGTCCGTACCGACAAGGGACCCAACTTCACCGAGCGTCCGCGTATTGCCCTTTTGCTTGGGACAGTGATCGCGGACGGCTTCATCGCGGTGCAGGCGGAGGACGCAGAAACCGTGAAGGAGATTGGGCAGCGGGTGCTGAGTCTGGCGAAAGGGGTCGGGGTGGGCAATTCAATCACGCCGCATGCCAAGGCGATCATCGAGGCGGCAGACAAGCGCAACTGGAATAACGTGCGGAGGGAATTGGATCGCACCCAGAACAGTGTGCAACAGGCGATGAACGAAGTGCACGATGAAAAACTATCGCAGTTGGTGAGCCTAGGTGGATGGCTGCGTGGGACGGAAGTATTGACTTCAGTCGTGAACGACCATTTTTCGAGTGACGGTGCCGAGTTGCTGCACCAGCCTGACCTTCTCTCTTATTTTCAAAAACGACTCCAGGCAATGCCAGAGTTTGACCTTCCAATTATCCATCAAATTCTGGATGCTCTGGTCGAAGTGAAACCGTTGATTGACGTCGGTGATCGGCGTATTCCGCCTGAAACAGTAAAAAAGATCAACGAGATTACGACACGGCTCGGCCAGGGAATCGTCACCAAGGATTAGACCTTCGATCTCGTGAAATTCTTTTTGCGCGCGAGTTTTCTGCTGCTGGTGACGATCGCACTGCTGCCGGCCGTTTTCGGCTCAGTGGACGATGCTCAATCCTTCGCTCTCCAAGCGGCCGAACCCTATGTGAAACAAGGCTTCCAGGTGCGCGAGGATTATTGGGGCGGGGATCTCGGTTCTGGAGAAAAGAAAGCCGTGCGACAGCAGTTGTTTAAAGGCAACGAATACTGGTTCTGGCTGGGAACGGAAGTTGATCGGGCGAAGATTTCTGTTCACGTCTATGACTCGGACGGCAAGCTCGCAGAGGAGCCCGATAGCTGGGAAAAAGGCCATTTCGCGGCGGCACACGTTATCCCCAAGGCGACGGGCAGTTATTTCATTATCGTGAGCGTGGAGCAATCGCCAGAGGAACGTACGCATTGGGCGCTGGTGTATGGTTTCCGATAACTTTAGAATTCGTGGCAGCGGTATGCCACGATTATGACTGAATCGCGGACTTTGCAGTTTGAAAGCCCACGCGCTTTGCAGTCGCTCTATGCTAATGATCTCAAACTCTTGAAGAATCTTGAAGACTCGTTAGGCGTCAAGGTGACCACGCGCGAAGGATGGGTGAAGCTGGAGGGCGACCCGAGTCGTATCGATAAGGCCCAACAGGTATTTCAGCAGCTTGAGCAAGCCCGACAACAAGGCGTGGACATTCAAAAACACGAGTTCAACTACACATTAAAGGCCGTGACCGAAGAACGCGAGGAGGCTCTCAGCGATATTTTCGCGACCAAAGTTGTGACGTCTTCCCGCAAACCGCCTGTTGCAGCACGAAGCGCCAATCAGCGTGCATACGTGGAGGCGATTCAAAAACAGGACTTGGTTTTCGGGATTGGACCCGCGGGCACTGGCAAAACTTATCTAGCAGTCGCCATGGCAGTAGCGGCGCTAAAAAAAGAACAGGTGGCGCGCATCGTTTTGACCCGACCTGCGGTGGAGGCGGGCGAAGCGCTTGGGTTCTTGCCAGGCGACCTCGAACAAAAGATCCTTCCGTATCTTCGTCCGCTTTACGACGCGCTGCGTGAGATGCTTGAGCCGGACGAAATGGAACGAGCAATCGCACGGCAAACTATCGAGGTGGCTCCGCTTGCTTACATGCGCGGCCGCACTTTGAATAACGCCTTTGTAATTCTCGATGAGTCACAAAACACTACGACTGAGCAGATGTTCATGTTGCTGACGCGTATCGGCTTGAATTCCAAGTGCGTAGTAACCGGTGACATTACACAGATTGATTTGCCGGCAAACAAACGTTCCGGCGTGCTCGAGGCGTTGCAGGCTTTGAAGGACGTGCCCGGAATCGCCACGGTGTATTTCACCGATCGCGATGTTGTCCGGCATGAACTGGTGCGCGCCATTATTGGGGCTTATCAGGCGTACCGCGCCCCCGCACCCGACTCTCGGAAGTAAGTCGTATGTTCGATTTCCTCAAACGCGGCCGTCTCGTTAAACGAGGCCTTGCTTCCCGGAAGAAGCGCCGTCGCCGGCCGCAAAGTGAACTGATGCGCAACTTGGAAAGTTCGTTGTATGTCAAAGTATTCATCTTTGCGCTGTTTGCCGGTGGTCTCGCGTTTCTCGTCTTCAGTGGTCAACAACCTGAGCCGACGAAGAATTATGTCATTGCGCTGCTCGTGTTAACTACTGCGATCACGCAGCTTTGGATCAACCAGCCAAAGAGTTTCGAACAAAATTCTCGAATTCTTCTGGTCTTTTCTGTTATTTTTGTCCAGTTAACCGTCACCAAGTTGTTGCTGATTGTCTGCAATAGCGGCAACTATTGGTTTCTGAGACCGGAAATGGGCGGATTGATTACGCCCTACGCTTTTGCGCCGCTGGTGCTGAGCGTGTTATTGGGCCGACAGCATGGTCTCTACGCCGCTTTTTTCGTGAGCCTGTGGAGCAGTATGTTGTTTGGTCCCATTGATGCGCCACTCTTGATAACCAGTCTGATCAGCGGCTTCACCGCTGTGTCCCTGACGTTGCAGGTGCGACGGCGCAGCAAATTGATACGTGCTGGGTTCTATGTCGGGCTCGCCATCTGGTTGTTGTCGCTCACATTTGGATTGATCGGACCGATCAACTGGTTCTATCCGGCCGCTAATGACTGGGGAATGCTCGGAGTGCAAAGCGCGCTCGCAATTGGCAACGGGATTGTCACCGCGACACTAGTGGGCGGCGCGCTGCCGATGCTCGAGCATCTCTTTGGAATCACCACCGACATTTCCTGGCTAGAAGCCTCCGATCTCAACCACCCGTTGCTGCGCCGCATGACCATCGAAGCGCCGGGCACCTATCACCATAGCCTCGTGGTAGCTAATTTGGCCGAAGCTGCCGCCGAAGCGATCGGTGCAAACGGGACGCTCTGCCGCGTCTGTTCTTACTTTCACGATGTCGGTAAGCTGGTGAAGCCGGAATATTTCACTGAAAACATGAGCTTCGAGCGAAATCCGCATGACGATCTCGCGCCGACAATGAGCGCGTTGATCATCATCGCGCATGTAAAGGAAGGTGTAGATCTCGCGCTCAAGCATCGGTTGAATCAGCGCATTATCGACATTATTCAGGAGCACCACGGCACATCACTTGTGCGCTATTTTTATCAGCGCGCGCTTCAGCAACACGAAGACGCGCTGGCAGGCGGCAAGATCATGAGGCTGCGCGAAGATGACGTCCCTGAGGTGCACGAAGAAAGTTTTCGTTACAGCGGACCAAAACCGCAAACCAAGGAGAGTGCAGTGGTTAGTCTGGCTGACGCAATCGAAAGCGCTTCGCGCAGTCTGGAGAAACCAACGCCGCAAAAAATTGAGACGCTGGTGAATGAGATCATTGACGAACGCATCAGCGACCGCCAACTGGACGAGTGCGCTCTGACACTCGGCGAGCTGAAAACAATCGCCGACCGGTTTCGATTCACGCTTTCATCGATGTTGCACAGCAGGATCGCCTATCCGAAGCCGGGACAGAAGCCGGCGATGCCACGCGGCGAAAGTTTGCGCCCAGACGTGATGGTCGCCACGCGCAAACCCGAAACGGCGCCACCGGTCTCCGCGGCATAACGCTGACCACTTCTACAAGACGTCTGGCACAGGCGAACTACAATTCCCGCGCGCGTGGTTCGCGGTCTTTCGAGCCGGCGGTGCTTGGAATGGTGACGAATGGGCCGCCCTCGAGCGGCGTGATTTTGGTAAACGCGACGTCGGGCATTTCGCTTGGCAAACCTGCGAGCGGGAAATCTTTTCGTAAAGGGAAGTACGGGTAACCGTCCCACATTAGAATCCGACGCAAATCGGGATGACCATCGAACTTGATTCCCATCATGTCGTAAATCTCGCGTTCGTGCCAATTCGCGGTCGGCCAGATATCTGAAACGGTCTCGATTGCGCCGAGTTCCTCTGAAATTTTCAGTTTCAATCGAAGGTAGGCAGCATGTGGCATTGAGTACAAGTGATAAATGACTTCGAAGCGCGGCTCTTCACCGAAGTTGTCGATGCTGGTGATGTCGAGCAAATAATCAAATGAAAGTTGGTCACGGCAGAATCTTGCGATGTCGCGGAGATCGATCGCCGAAATCGTGCAGGTCGTCTCTCCGCGAAATTCGGTTTTATCCTGAAGTTTTCCTTCAAAGGATTTGTTCAGTGACTCAATCGCTTCCTGGCTATTCATCTGCTTATGACATTGTAGGGCTCCGCCTGCCGGGCACCATGACACGAGGCAAGCGATGCGCTTGCCTTACAATTCCAATTTGCAGAGCATATAATCATGCCAGCATTTCCTCGAGTTTTTCCACCAGTTCCGGCTTCTGATTTCTGAACGCGCGTTCGCGGGAAATTTTTTCCTGCAATTTCATCAAGCCAGCCAGTAACGCTTCGGGACGCGGCGGACACCCGGAAATGTAGACATCAACCGGTAGAAGCTGATCAATACCTTGTAGCACGGCGTAGGAGCGATACATCCCGCCCGTGGACGCGCATGCGCCCATGGCAATCACCCATTTCGGTTCCGGCATCTGCTCGTAAATTCGTTTCACTGCCAGCGCCATTTTATAGGTGACAGTGCCGGCGACGATCATCACGTCGCATTGTCGCGGCGAAAAACGCATCACCTCGGCGCCGAACCGCGCAATGTCGAATCGCGATGCAGCTGCGGCCATTAATTCAATCGCGCAACAGGCCAGGCCCATGGGCATCGGCCAAAGCGAATTCTTGCGAACCCAATTGAGTGCCGCATCCAGGCGCGTAAAAATAACGTTGCCTTCGATTTTGGAGTCGTACGCTGCGGCGTGTGTCTCTGCCATTGTAACAAAACTAGGATTGCGCTGAGTAGGCGCAACAGAAAAACACGCTACAGATTGATACGGATGAAACGCAAACTACGAAAAGAACACATCGAGCCGCTCTAAAATGACCCGTATAAATCTGTCTTCATCTGTGGCTAAATTCTTAATCCATTCGCAGCGAACGACTGAGCCGCAGAAGTGTTTATAATTCGTGACGCTAAGTTGACCGATGCGTCCGCGCTTGCCGCGCTCGTGTGCGAGCTTGGCTACAAGACAACTCCCGCCGAAATGCGTCGGCGCCTAAAATCGATTTTGGACGACGTCAACTATCGTACGCTTGTTGCCGAGGTAGATGGGAAAGTTTGCGGGATGATCGGGACGCTCGCATATGCAAGCTACGAACATAATGATCCGTCCGGGCGAATCCTTGCCCTTGTGACATTGGCTAACGCGCGCCGCCGCGGAATTGGTCGCGCCCTGATCGCTTCTGCAGAAAAGGCTTTCGCGCAGAAAGCGGTCACACGCGTTTCGTTGGACACGCGGCTTACGCGAAAAGACGCGCACCAGTTTTATGAATCGCTCGGTTACGAACGAAATGGGTGGCGATTTGTGAAGCAACTTTCGGTGAGCGATTGATGGCACTCGATTTCCATTTCGATCAGAACGCTGTTTACGGCGACAATCGAACCGGGTGACTACCTTGTCTCCTTCGGCCACCTGGTCATCGATCGTGTCGTGGAAATCCGGGAATGCTTCACGGAACTCGCGGACGAACTCGATGAGCGCTGAGAGGCCCCGCACGTCCCCTATATCAGGATGGCTGTCCTGGTGGCTGACGAAGTTGGGGACTGTAAATGTCCGGCCCCACTGCTAGGTTCCCTTTACTCCATATTTCGTCGATAGCGCGTCGTGCCAGAGCTTTATTCTCTTCAAGGGTCATGGCGAGCGTGTCAGTGTAAAGTTGGGGTTTACGAAATCCAGATCGTTTTCGTATTGGTAAATTCGCGGATTCCGGCCACGCCGAGCTCGCGGCCGAACCCGGAACGCTTTACGCCACCGAATGGCAGACGTGGATCGGAGGCGACCATCGCGTTAATGAACACCATTCCGGCGTCCAACTCGGAAGCGAAAAGTTTTTGTTCCTCGCGATCTTTGGTCCACGCGCTCGAGCCGAGGCCGAAAGTGGTATCGTTCGCTAGCTCAACAGCGTTATGGGCATCGGGCACCCTAAAAAAAGCGGCAACCGGGCCAAACACTTCTTGCGCATACGCTGGCGAGTCTTTCGGCACATCGACCAGTACCGTTGGCTCGTAGAAAAATCCGGGACCATGAATTCGGTTGCCGCCGGTCAGTAATTTTGCGCCTGCGGCCACCGTTTTCTGAACCTGGTCGTGTACGCCTTGCAGAATTTGTTCGGTTGCGAGTGGGCCGAGCTCAGTCTCCGGATCCATAGGGTCGCCAACCTTGAGCGCCCGCATTCTATCGATGAACTGTTCGAGAAACCGCTCGTAGATCTCATCGGCAACAATGAATCGCTTCGCAGCGATACAAGACTGGCCGGTGTTGATTGTGCGGGCTTTGACTGCGGTGTTCAACGCCGAGTCGAAGTCTGAGCTCGGCATAACGATAAACGCATCGCTGCCGCCCAACTCGAGGACACTTTTCTTGATTTCACGCGCGGCCGCGCTCGCCACCGCCACTCCGGCCTTTTCGCTGCCCGTCACCGTCACGGCCTTAACACGCGGATCTACAATCAATTTTTCCACTTGCTCGGGCTCAATAAGCAGAGTTTGGAACGTGCCTTCTTCGAATCCGGCGCGGCAAAAGATTTCCTCAATCGCATGCGCACACTGCGGAACATTCGATGCGTGTTTCAACAATCCGATGTTACCGGCCATCAGCGCAGGCGCGGCAAATCGAAACACCTGCCAGAAAGGAAAATTCCAGGGCATGATCGCCAGCACAGGCCCGAGCGGCTGATACTCGACGTAACTTTCGGCGGCGTCGGTCTGCGCCGGTTCCTCCTCGAGAAAGCGCGCTCCGTTCTCCGCGTAAAACCGGCAACCGCGCGCGCATTTCTCGATTTCTGCGACCGAATCGCGAAACAGTTTGCCCATCTCCATCGTGATGATCTCCGCAAACTTTTCCTTTTCCTGGAACAGCAACTCGGTCGCGGCGTGCAACAGTTCGGAGCGCTCGATAAACGTGGTTCGGCGATATTTGCTGAACTCTTTTTCGGCGCGGCTCAAGCGCTTCTCGATTTCTGCATCGCCGAAGGGAGAAAACTCCTTCAGCTTTTCACCTGTGGCCGGATTTATCGACGCAATTGGCATAACGTTGATTAAAGGCTCGAAGACCCAACATTCAACATCCAGAGAATTGTGCTTTTACAAACGCAAACCTTTTGGAATCAGAACGCGATCGAGTAAATCGAAACACCATTGCACGAGCAGCGCCAGCACCGCCGCGGGAATCGCACCCTCGAGAATGGTCACGTGATCGTTCAAGTTAAGGCCGCTTATGATCGGTTCGCCTAAACCGCCAGCCCCGATCAACGCGGCGAGCGTGGCAGTTCCAATATTAATCACAGCGCTGGTTTTGATTCCGGAGAGAATGGATCGCGATGCCATCGGCAGATAAACTTCCCAAAGGCGCGCGATTGGGCTGAGTCCCAGCGCGACCGCGGATTCGCGCAATGCTCGCGGGATGTCCTGCAGACCGGTCGCAGTGTTGCG
This sequence comes from Verrucomicrobiota bacterium, assembly GCA_003218945.1. Lineage (GTDB taxonomy): Bacteria > Verrucomicrobiota > Verrucomicrobiia > Chthoniobacterales > UBA10450 > Udaeobacter. The sequence continues at coordinate 22,585 of QHPE01000057.1, forward strand.
CACGATCGGCAGTAATCCATAGAGAAAAAGTGCAGCGATGGCTGTGCGCACGTTGATTCCAA
>QHPE01000192.1 GCA_003218945.1 Verrucomicrobiota bacterium
CTTTGGGATTCACGCTCATTACTTGTGTTTCGCCCCAACTACCTTTTGCACTAAAGCTTGGAAGCGCGGATCGCCACGGAGAGGATCGAGCGTCGGATCAACTTTAATCAAGCTGACGGTTAGACTATCATGATCAGCGATACCTTGCTCCAATTGTCGAATTGCTTCGTCGCGATTTCCCAGACTTAGGTAGAGCACAGTGCGGCAGCATGCGCGCACGTGGCGGTGCTGGCTGAGCTCTTCCTGTTCGGCCAGCATTTGGATAGCTGCGTCTTTATCGCCGGACTGCGCTTTGGCAGCTGCAAGCAACACCTGAACAACCAGATCGTCGCTCAACTGCTGCGCCTTTGTGTATTCAGCAATCGCAGCCGACACGTCGCCTTTTAGCTGAAGAGCGATGCCCAGATTATAATGTGTGTAATAAAACGTCGGATCAATCTCCAGCGTCTTGCGCAACTGTGCGATCGCCTCATCGTATCGACGCGCATTGTACAGATTCTTTCCCAGGTCTGCATTAATAATGGGCGAGAGTGGATCAAGTTCGATGGCGCGTTTGCCCTCGGCGATCGCTTCCTCGAACCGGCCGAGGGCGAGGAGCGGGCCGTTTCCATACCAATGGTGCGCGGTCGCATAGTTTGGGTTTAGCGCGATCGCCCGTTGAAATTCCGATATTGAACCAGCCATATCGAGGTCGCCCTCACACAGCAACAATCCGAGCGCGGTGTGTGCCTCCGCCAGTTTCTCATCCAGTTGAAGCGCTTTTAGCGCGGCAGCTTTCGCCGTAGGGTAGGCATCCTGTGGTGCCGTCGCAGTATACCCTGGCAGGAGAACGTAAGCCTCCGCCAGCCCGGCGTAAGCCAGTGCATATTTCGGATCACGCGCAATCGCCTGCTCATAAAATCCGATGGCCTGTCGGAGATTTTCGCCGCCACGTTTGCTCCAGAGCGAACGGCCTTTGAGATAAAGCTCGTAGGCGGTCAAGTCAGTCGTCGGCTGGGCTGCTATCAGCTGCTTCTCCGCGCCGGTCAGCTTCGCCTGCAGCGTGTCAGCGATCGTCTTGGCAATGTCGCTTTCTACCGCAAAAATATCGGTCAGCTTCCGCTCATAAACGTCCCCCCAGAGATGGGCGTCGTTCAGCGCGTTGATCAATTGCACGTTGACCCGCACAGCGTCACCGCTCTTTTGCACGCTGCCCTCCAGAACATTTCCAACCCCGAGTTGTTTCGCGATCTCGCGCAGATTGTCTGGTGCGCTTTTGTATTTCTGGGTGGAAGTGCGTGAGATCACTTTCAGGTCCGCAATCTTGGACAGCCGGGCCAAGATTTCATCCTGAATGGCCTCCGCGAAATATGCATTATCCGGATCGCTACTCAGATTTTCAAACGGCAGCACGGCAATACTTTTTCGCGTGATTGCCGCCGCCTCACCGGCATTTTGAGATCGAGACCAAAACGCGAACAGAACTCCGGCCAGCACAATCACAACAGCCGCGCTCGTCACGAGACGTGATCCATTCCGCTTGACCAGACACTTCGCGCGATAACCAAGAGTAGGGTGACGCGCGACAACCGGCTCTCGCGCCAGTTGGCGGCGAATATCAGCCGCGAGATCCGCTACTGTCGGATAACGCATCTTGGGTTCCTTGCGCATCGCCAACAGGACGATCGCGTCGAGATCACCGCGCAAGTGCCGCGCGGTTTCCGCATCAGAAGCAACCGCGCTGGGCGGCGGCGGAACTTGCTCGCCTACCACCAGGGCCAGTTCCTCACGCGTGGGACGGGCCGTGGAGAACCGGTGCGGCTTTTGGTTGCTTAACATTTCATAGAGCAGCGCACCTAACGAGTAAATGTCAGTCGCGACTGTTATCGGATCTCCTTTCGCCTGTTCTGGCGAAGCGCAGATGGGCGTCAGATGGCGCTGTGCCTTGGTAGTCGATTGCGACGCGTCTTCGTCTTTCGCCAGAATCTTGGCAATCCCGAAATCGAGCAGCTTCGGCTCCCCTTCTGCGTTCGCCAGAATGTTACTGGGCTTGATGTCGCGATGAACAACCAGATTCCGATGCGCAAATTCCACCGCGTCGCAGATCTTCAAAAAGAGCTCCAGTCGTTGACGCGTCGACAGCGTTTGCGCGACTGCAAATCGAGTCACCGGTGCGCCGACAATGTAGTCCATAATGAAGTAGGGCAGACCATCGTTGGTCGTGCCTGCATCGAGCAGCCGCGCGATATTTGGGTGATCGAGCCTGGCCAGGATCTGGCGTTCCGCTCGGAAGCGGTGCAGGATCTCAGCCGTGTCAGCGCCTCGATTTAGTATCTTGATCGCAACTTGTTTCTCAAACTGACCATCAGCGCGCTCTGCCAGGAAAACTGTGCCCATCCCGCCGCGGCCGAGTTCACGTACGATCACATACGCGCCCACGCGCTCTCCGCTGCGCGGCGGCCCCTCCTGCCAGAAAGTGGAAGCTGCGTTCTGGGCGCAATCCTCGAAGCTGTCGGTACGCTCGGTAAGAAGCGCCTCCGCTTCGACCAGGAGCGACTCGGCCTCTTCGAGCAAATCCGTATCTTCACCGCAGCGTCTCTCCACCAAGGCAATACGGGCCGCTGAAGAGTTTTGTTCCAACGCTTCGCCCAGAATGATTTTCAAGCGATCCCAGCGTCGCGGATCGATGTTCCCTTGCCCGAATCGGGTAGTTTTTGTGCTCACGGAGAATTTGAATCCCTAATTCGCAGATAGTTCTCGCCGAAGCCAAATTTTCGCCACGGTCCAGTCCCGCTTCACTGTGGCCGGCGAAATTTCCAGTAACTCGGCTGTTTCCTCGACCGTCAGCCCGGCGAAAAACCTCAGTTCGACGATGCGCGCCTGTCGCGCGTCCAGAGTTTCCAGCGCCTGCAACGCCTGGTCGAGGGCAGTCACATCAATTTTGCGGCTATCGTAAAATTCGAGAGTAAGTCTCAGAGGATCTGAGCCGCCGCGTTTCAAACGGTGTCGTGCGACCGCGTAGTTTATCAGCGTCTGCCGATTCCGATAAAGTGACTACGATTTTGCCAGACAAGATTCTTCTCGCCAATCAGGCGAAGGAAAGCCTCATGCACGAGCGCAGTCCGCTGAAGAGTATGAGAGGTCCGTTCGCCCCGCAGAAAGGTCTCGGCCAGACGACGCAAGTCTTCGTAAACCTCCGGCATCATCTCGCTAATGGCGGAAGCATCATTGCGCTCAGCATGATTCACATCACGCACGAAAGGTGGAGTCAACGGCGCCGCGGCGGACGGCACGGGCCCCTCGGTGCGTACCCTTGCCATAACGGCAGAGCCTAACGCATCTCGTGGCGAGACGTCCAGCCACAGCTCATCGCCCCGCGTGTCGATGTCTTGTCGCACCCCTACAGCGCTTCGCACCACAACCGGATTGATACTGGAATTTTTTTCTTTGTGCGCTGTTTGGACAGAACCGCTCATCCAAGATGGCCGGTTTTACACCTCCACCGGGGTCAGTGCCGGCCTCAATCTCTCGTGGGCGATGATTTCAGGAAGACTATGGCGCTTACGTAGCGGCATCGGTCGGCCAGGAGTTACTGTCCGGTAAAATTTGCGTAAGCCCAACGCGCCCGCATCCGCTTCTCGCACGAAGCCGTGAACCACGTTGTTGGGGTCGAAGAAAAATCCGGTCACCGCGCCGTTTGGAGCAATGCTCCAGACCTGGCCGGGGCCCGTGCCCGGCGCGTCAAAGGTGGTAATGGTTTGCGCAGATATTGGGATGGAAATTGCCAGGGCCACCAGGATAGTTGCCGCCGGATGGAGTTTTCTTTTTGCGAAATAGAATGGTTTTATACTCCTTAATGCAACGACGGGCTCGAAAACGGCTCATTCTTCGGCGAAATTTCGTGCAGTTGGATAACGGTCGTAAGGTGCGTTTCGTTTGAAGGGTTTTGAGATCAAGCAAAAAAAATCGGTTGTTTTGCATCA
>QHPE01000058.1:0-10132 GCA_003218945.1 Verrucomicrobiota bacterium
AAAATTCCTGCAGACATATCTTGAGATGCTGGATTTCAGCCATCTCTTTTTTACGCAGGAAGACGTTGATGCGGTCACTGCAAAGTATGGCAACTCCATGGCCGGAGACATTCTTTTGGGGACGATGAAGCCCGCCTACGAGATTTACGCTTTGTATACGAAGCGCGTTGATGAACGGGTTGGGAAAATCAAAGAGCAATTGAAACAGCCGATCGATTTCAAAAGCAACGCGACGGTCGAGTTGAGCCGCCAAAAATCGCCGTGGCCGAAAAATGAGGCTGAAGCCGACCAGCTCTGGCGCGGGCGCATTGCAAACGAGCTGCTCCAGGAGCATCTGAGTGAGCACCCAATCGAGCCGCCTGCTCAGCTGGTCTCACGCCGCTATGAGCGGCTGGCCCGCAACATTCACGAGCAAGATAAGGACGAGCAGATGAAGCTCTATCTCGACGCGCTGGCCCAGGCTTACGACCCGCACTCGGAATATTTGAGCAAAGCGGACATGAAGAATTTCAGCATCAACATGGGCCTCTCGCTGGTGGGCATCGGCGCGATGCTTCGCTCCGAAGACGGTTACGCGAAGATTGAGAGCCTCGTGCCCGGCGGACCAGCTCAAACGGATGGCAAACTCAAGGTAGGCGATCGGATCACTGCCGTGGGGCAAGGCCAGGCGGATTATGTCGATGTCCGCGAGATGCGACTGGACAAGGTTGTCGAACTGATCCGCGGAAAAAAAGGCACGCGCGTCCGTCTGTTGGTGATTCCGTCCGACGCGACCGATCCCTCGCGCCGGAAGAACGTCGAGCTGGTGCGTGATGAAATTAAGCTGAAAGATATGGAAGCCCACGCCGACATCATCATCAGGAAAGACGAGAACGGCGAGCCGATAAAACTCGGCTGGCTGACGCTGCCTTCTTTCTATGCCGACATGGACAAGCATCAGAAGAGCACGACACGCGACGTGCTGGCATTGCTTAAGCGGCTGAAAAGAGAGAACATTGCCGGGCTTGTTGTGGACCTGCGCAAAAATGGCGGCGGTTCCTTGGAAGAAGCGCTCTCGCTCACAGGCTTGTTTTTGAAGTCCGGCCCGATTGTTCAGACCAAGGATTATAACGGGACTACCAGAATTTCGTCGGATCCCGATTCCGGTATCGCCTACTCTGGGCCAATGGTGGTTCTCACCAGCCGACAAAGCGCGTCAGCGAGCGAAATTTTCGCCGCTGCGCTCCAAGATTATGGCCGCGCGGTGATCGTAGGGGACAAGAACACGTTCGGCAAAGGAACGGTGCAAACCATTCTACCAATCGGCCGATTTGCTTCGCTGCTCGGCAATCATTCCGATGACGACGGCGCGTTAAAGTTGACGATCCAGAAATTTTATCGCGTCGCGGGCGGCTCTACGCAACTTCACGGCGTGGCGTCCGACATTGTGCTGCCGAGCTTGAGCGACCTGCCTGAGTACGGGGAAGGCGCGCTCAAAAATGCGCTGGCTTACGACGAAGTCACCAAGGCGAAATATACAAAATGGTCGGACAGCCATTCTCTCTTTGTTGACGAACTTAGGCGACGTTCGGAGGAGCGTGTGAAGAACGATCCCGAATTTCACTACGTGATGGAGGACATGGATCGTTTGCGTCATAAGATCGACGAAAACCGGATTACGCTGAACGAAGACGTGCGTAAGAAAGAGCTTGCGGACGATAAGCTTCGTAAAGAGACGCGCTCGAAGGATCGCCTGGCGCGGAACCAGGAAGAGCCACAAATTTATCGTGTCACGCTCGACACGGTCGATAAACCTAATCTGCAATTGATCATGTATCCGGGGAAACTGGCGGAGGCGAAAAAGAACGGCGTTGTTCCCAAAGTGGATTCGGACGCCGCTGCGGATGCAGATTCGGAGCTAGTTGACGGTGCCACTGGAGACGGCGACAGCAAGGATCCGGCGATCGATCCCGAGCGCGACGAGTCGCTTAATATTCTGGCTGACCTTGTGCAGCTTTCGAACAGGCCCAAGACAGCCAGCACGAATCACTAAACGGGCCTTGTAGCCACCGGCCTGTGGCCGGTCGTTCGTTGCATTTGGCGCCCACCGCGATAACGGCTCACAGAGCCATGGCTACAGCATGCGACTGCTACGCGTGCCCTTTCACCGCGACCATGGTGCAGGAGGTGGAGGCAGAAATCGCGGATCGGTAAACGGGCCGAACCGTGGAGGCCAGGCACGTTGCGGCTGTCCGGAGTAATAGCGGTTCACGGGCGTTCGGCCAAAGACAGTCACCGGAGTGCCGACTTGTACGGCATTAAAGAATGCAATCGCGTATTGCTCTGGCATTCGGACACAGCCGTGCGACGCAGGATAACCCGGTAAATATCCAGCGTGCATTCCGTCCGCGCCGTTAAATCGCATGAAATAATGCATCGGCGCGGGAATAAACCTTCCGCCACGCGGAACCTGCATGTCGGCGTCTGCGTCCGCCACGACGGTGTTTCCGTTAGCATCAACAATCTTCCCATACATGCTCGAGTAATGACTGCGCTCCTTCTCGAGGACCGTGAACGAGCCCGTCCTGGTCAGGTGTCCGTAACGTCCACTCGAGATGGGCGACGCGAGAACTGGACGGCCATTTTGCAGGAGGTATGCCCTCTGTTCCTGCAAGTCGATCTCCACCGAAATTTCCGCGCGCAATAACACCACTGCGCAGAAGAATATTGCGGCCCCGAGAATAACCCTCACACAGCGTTAAACCGACGCGATGCGCGAAAGTCGCAGGGCGAGATTACTCAGGTTTTCTGTAGTGAGAACCGTGTCGGCTGCTTTCGCTTCCCGCAGGCGACACGCCTGCCTCTACAGTCTTATCTACACCGCGATTGGAGCTTTGATGGACGGGTGTGGATCGTAGCCAACAAGCTCGAAATCTTCGAATGTGAAGTTGTGAATGTTGTTGACCGCAGGATTCAGTTTCATTCGAGGCAATGGCCTGAATTCGCGGGAGAGTTGCTCATGCGCCTGGTCGAGGTGGTTTTTGTAAAGATGCAAATCGCCAAATGTGTGAACAAAATCACCAGGCGCCAGATCGACGACTTGCGCCACCATTAGCGTGAGCAGCGAATAAGACGCGATGTTGAACGGCACACCGAGAAACAGATCTGCGCTGCGTTGATATAATTGGCAACTTAACTCGCCGTCTTGCGCGTAAAACTGGAACAGCACATGGCATGGCGGCAACGCCATCTTGCCGATTTCAGCTGGATTCCAGGCATTTACTATGAGCCGTCGGTTTTGCGGGTTGGATTTGATGTCTGCAATCAACTTGACGATCTGATCGACGCGCACACCATGTGCGCCTCGCCAATCGCGCCATTGCGCGCCATAGACGCGGCCGAGGTCGCCGTTTTCATCGGCCCATTCGTCCCAGATCGTGACGCCGTGCTCGTTCAGGTAACGAACGTTGGTGTCACCGCGCAGAAACCATAGCAGCTCGTAAATGATCGATTTGATGTGCAACTTTTTCGTTGTGAGCAGCGGAAAACCCGGCCCGTGCTCGCGCAAATCGAATCGAGTCTGCGCGCCGAACACCGATAACGTGCCAGTGCCTGTGCGGTCTGTGCGGGGGCGACCTTCCTCAAGCACGAGCCGCAGCAGATCGTGATATTGTCTCACGCATGAATTTTATTCAGCGAATTGCAGACGCGCGACGAAAATTTCGTTTATGTCGGTTGCGCGAGTTTCCTGCAGCGACTGGTTTCTGGGGAGCACAGGCTGCTAGCCTGTTCGTCTCGGCAGCCTGTCGAAATCTGTGCGGAATCGCGGCTGCGTTTATTGTTTAATGTTCGCGGCAAGCTGCCGCGAACTACAGGCCAGCGGCCTGTGCTCCCCGGAAGAAGGAGAGTGCCGCGATGGCACGATTGCCCTCAGGAGCTGAAGTATTTCCGAGCCGAATTGTCGCGCTTCACGATATAGAGTTTGAGGCTGCATTTCGGTTAGACTCTCGGCATGAGGTGTTTACGTGAGAGGCTCTGGGTTGGCCCAACCCTTGCTCGTCTTCGACTTGGGTTAATCTCTCAAACAGAGTTCTGCACTCAACGAGAGATTTCACTAGAAAGGAAATTTTTCAATTTATGGCAAAAGTTTTAGGTATCGATTTGGGCACCACCAACTCCTGCATGGCTGTGATGGAGGGCGGCGACCCAGTAGTTTTGGAAAATAGCGAAGGCGCGCGCACGACGCCTTCAGTTGTTGCATTTACAAAGAGTGGCGAGCGGCTGGTAGGCCAGGCCGCGAAACGTCAGGCCATCACCAATGCGAAGAACACGATCTTCTCGATCAAGCGCTTCATGGGCCGCAAATTCGACGAGGTATTCGAGGAACAAAAGCGCGTTCCTTACAAAATTGTCAAAGCCGCCAACGGCGACGCGCATGTGCAGGTGGAAGTGAATGGCCAACTAAAGACGTTCTCTCCGCCGGAAATTTCGGCGATGATTCTGTCGAAGCTGCGCGCCGATGCGGAAGCGAAGCTCGGCGAAAAAATCACGCAGGCAGTAATCACTGTGCCCGCGTATTTCAACGATTCACAGCGCAACGCGACGAAGGATGCAGGCAAGATCGCCGGCCTCGAAGTTCTGCGCATCATCAATGAACCGACCGCGGCATCGCTCGCGTACGGTCTCGATAAGAAAAAGGATGAGAAGATCGCGGTGTACGACCTCGGCGGCGGCACGTTCGACATTTCCGTTCTCGAAATCGGCGATGGCGTGTTTGAAGTGAAAGCCACAAATGGCGACACGCATTTGGGCGGTGATGACTGGGACGCGCGCATCATGGATTGGATCATTAACGAATTTAAAAAAGAAACCGGCATCGATCTGAGCAAGCAGCCGGACGCGGTTCAGCGGATCAAGGAGGAAGCTGAAAAAGCCAAGATCGCGCTTTCGTCCACGCAGGAATACGAAATCAATTTGCCGTTCATCACAGCGGACGCGAGCGGGCCGAAGCATATCCAGAAGAAACTCACTCGTTCGAAGATGGAACAGCTTTGCGATGATTTGGTCCAGCGCACTGTTCCACCGGTCAAAGCATGCTTGAAAGACGCACAAGTTACCGAACGTGACATCAATGAGCTCGTGCTGGTGGGAGGTATGACACGCATGCCCAAAGTACAGCAGGTCGCACGCGATCTTATCGGCAAGGAACCGCATAAGGGGGTAAACCCTGACGAAGTGGTCGCGATCGGTGCTGGCATTCAGGGAGGCGTTCTTAAAGGCGACGTCAAAGATGTGCTGCTTCTCGATGTTACACCGCTTACGCTGTCGATAGAAACAGCCGGCGGCGTGGCTACACCGATGATTCCGCGGAACACCACAATTCCGACTCGCAAGTCACAGATTTTTTCGACTTACAGCGACAATCAGCCAGGCGTGGAGATCAAAGTGCTGCAGGGTGAGCGGCCATTGTCGCGCGATAACAAACAGCTCGGCGTTTTCCATCTCGACGGAATTCCACCCGCTCCGCGCGGCGTTCCGCAAATCGAAGTGACGTTCGATACCGACGCGAACGGCATCCTCAACGTTAGCGCCAAGGATCTCGGCACCGGTAGAGAACAGAAAATCTCGATCACCGGCAGCTCCGGTCTTTCTAAGGACGAAGTGGAAAAGATGCAGCGCGAAGCCGAATCGCACGCCGAAGAGGACAAGAAGGCGAAGGAAGCCATCGAGATCAAGAACAACGCCGACATGCTGGCTTATCAATGCGAGAAACAACTCAAGGAATTGGGCGACAAAATCTCGGGCGATAAGAAAAAGCAGGTCGAAGACGCCATTGCTGCGGTGCGCGACGCGATCAATCGCAACGACGCCGATGCGATCAAGCGGGGTTACGACGATCTGCAAAGCAAATTCCAGGACATCAGCGCCGACCTTTACAAGCAAGCTTCAGCGCAGGCCGGTCCGCGTCCAGGTCCGCAGCCCGGGCCTGAAGCGCAACCACAAGGCGGCACGGAAGAAGGTGCAGGTAAGCGCGAAGGCGACGTCGTCGATGCGGAGTTCGAAGTCGTGGACGAGAACAAGAAAAAATAAGCGGTGAATCGTGACTCGAGAATCGTGAATCGGGACCAAAAGGATTGTAGGGCGTCTGTGTCAGACGCCATGCCGTCTCGCGGAGACGGCCTACAAAGAACCGAAATCAATTTGCCGACGGCTCCGGAAATTTTCGGCGCTGCCGGCATAACAACAAACCAAAGGAGTGATAACAACAACTTATGGCAACAGTTAATGTAAAGCCTCTTGGAGACCGGGTGCTGGTGCAGCCGCTCGAAGAGCAGGAAGTGAAAAAAGGCGGGATCATCATCCCCGATACCGCCAAGGAAAAACCACAAGAGGGGAAAGTGGTCGCTTTAGGCACCGGCAAAATCGATGACAACGGAAAGAAAGTCGATTTCACCGTGAAGAAGGGCGACAAGGTGCTGATCTCGAAATACGGCGGCACCGAAATCAAAATCGACGACGAAAATTACCTGATCATGCGCGAGGACGACATCCTCGGCATCATCGGATAATGAAGTCACGAAGATGGAGAAAGGAACTAATCAGGAAGCCATGAAACCAGGAAGAGTTTTTAATTACGAAACTCTAACCGGTTTTCTGTTCCTGGATTCCAGATTCATCTCTCAACAATCAACCAACACCTATCAATAAATCTTATGGCAGCTAAACAATTACAATTCGATGAAAATGCGCGGCACACCTTGCTGCGCGGTATCGAGAAACTGGCGAAAGCCGTGAAGGCCACACTCGGCCCGAGCGGTCGCAACGTCATTCTCGACAAGAAATTCGGCAGCCCCACGATCACCAAGGACGGTGTGACGGTCGCGAAAGAGATCGAGCTCGAGGACCCGTATGAAAATATGGGCGCCCAGCTCGTGCGCGAGGTCGCTTCCAAAACCTCCGACGTGGCGGGCGACGGCACGACTACGGCGACGATCCTCGCGGAATCCATTTACCGCGAAGGTCTGCGCAACGTCACTGCCGGTGCGAACCCGACTTCGTTGCAGCGCGGCATCATGAAAGGTGTCGATGCAATCGTCGAGGAGCTGAAGAAGCTCTCGAAGAAAGTCAGCGATCGTACCGAGATCGCGCAGGTCGCAACCGTTTCAGCCAACTGGGACAAGACGATCGGCGAGATCATTGCCGACGCCATGGACAAAGTCGGCAAGGACGGCACGATCACGGTCGAGGAAGCGAAATCGATCGAGACCACGCTTGAGGTGGTCGAGGGCATGCAGTTCGACAAAGGTTATCTTTCGCCCTACTTCGTGACTAACGCGGAGGCGATGGAAGCCATTCTCGAAAACGCTTACATCCTCATTTACGAGAAAAAAATCTCGAGCTTGAAGGACCTGCTTCCGTTGCTCGAGAAAGTCGCGAAAGCGGGCCGTCCGCTCCTCATTATTTCCGAGGACGTGGAAGGCGAAGCGCTGGCGACTTTGGTCGTGAACAAATTGCGCGGCACATTGCAGGTCTGCGCGGTCAAAGCTCCGGGATTCGGCGATCGTCGCAAGGCGATGCTGGAAGACATCGCGGTGCTGACCGGCGGCAGACTGATCAGCGAAGACCTCGGTATCAAGCTTGAGAACATCAAGCTCGAAGACATGGGCAGAGCCAAGCGTGTCACCATCGACAAGGAAAATACCACCATTGTCGAAGGCGAAGGCAAAAAAGCCGATATCCAGGGCCGCGTCGCACAAATCCGTCGTCAGATTGAAGAGACGACCAGTGATTACGATCGCGAGAAACTGCAGGAGCGCCTGGCGAAACTCGCCGGCGGTGTTGCGGTCGTCAACGTCGGCGCTGCGACTGAGACCGAGATGAAAGAGAAGAAAGCTCGCGTCGAAGATGCGTTGCACGCCACGCGTGCGGCGGTTGAGGAAGGCATCGTCCCAGGCGGCGGTGTCGCATTCTTGCGCGCGCAGAAAGCGCTCGATAACGTGAAGAACCTTGAGGCCGACGAGAAAATCGGCGTGCAGATCGTGCGCCGCGCCATTGAGGAACCGACGCGTCAACTTGCCAATAACGGAGGCGCAGAAGGCGCGCTCGTTGTCGAGGAAGTCAAGAAGCGCAAAGGCAACGAAGGTTACGACGTTGCCAGCGGCGAATACACCGACCTGGTGAAGGCCGGCATCGTCGATCCAACCAAGGTCACGCGCAGCGCGTTGCAAAACGCAGCGTCAATCGCGGGCCTGTTGCTCACCACCGAAGCATTGGTCACCGAGATTCCTGAAAAGGAAAAAACTCCTCCAATGCCTCCGGGCGGCATGGGCGGCATGGACTACTAAGTCGAATGACAGTATGAATTCGAACAGCCGGACTCGAAAGGGTCCGGCTGTTTTGCGTCATGGTTCAGCACATCGACCAATCGTACAAGCCGATCCTCGATCGCGAAGGTGCGGCGGAGATGTCGAGCAACTTCGCAGATATCATCGAGCTTGTTTGTGAGCTGGTAGACTACGGAAGCAATTTGATTCCTCGCGCGTACGCGAGCAGCGAGCGCGATTTAAAAGCGATCTGCCTAATTCTGGTTCAGCTCAGACAGTTCGTGAGCCAACTCGATGGTATGGCGCTACTGCTCGCCCAAGGAGCTTGTGCGATATCGAATTTGCAGCTGCGTGGGGTTTTAGAAATTGCGCATACCCTGGAATGGACATTGCAGTCTGACACGCTCTCGAAGATCCATCATTTGTACGTAGCGAATCTTCGTCGACGACGTAATTGGAATCGTGTCGCGATACCCGGTACGGTCGAAGCGATCCGTTACGCTGCAAAGGGACCAAAGTTAATTCTCTCGGTCGAACAACAGACGGAAGTTTGGAATGAGTTGATAAGAATTGACAGCTTGCTCGCAGACCCGCAATTCGCACCGATCAATCAGAACTTCGAAAGTCACTATCGGAAGCATCATTTCGATGAGCCGTGGTATAAAATCTACGGTGCGCGCTCTATTCGCCAAGTAAGCAAGGATATCGGTAAACTCTCCGAGTATGATGGCATCTATTTATCTCTATCAGGTGTCACACACGGAAGCGACATTTGGAGGAGCATTTTCTTTGGTACGGGCAAGCTCGCCGTCGCGCCCATCCGCGAACCACAGCACATCCCGAGCAGTGTGCAGCTTGCGGTAACAATGACGCTTCGGGTGTATACGCTCGTGCTTAAGGAGTTTCGTTCCGGCGAAGAAGAAAATTTCGCCCGAAAATATCGCGCCGAATGGCGAGCTCGCTTTCTCAAAAAGTATCAAATAGAAATCAAACCCACAGAAACCGTGATCTGAGAAATGGTCGGAATGGACGGCTTCCGTCTTCAATTGGTTAGGCATTGTGATTCGCTGCTCGAATCCGGGGAGCTGACCGACACCGACGCGTACGATTTGGCAGATTGGCTGAATAAGCACGACGAAGCCTGTCTGAAGTGGCCAGGCGAGGATTTAGTTCAATTGCTTCAACAGATTTGGGCGGACAAAAAAGTGACTCAAACGGAATTGCGCCGTTTGGCAGTTTTGTTGCGAGCGATCCACAAGGAATGGACGAAGATTCAGTTTGATGAATCGATGGTGCGAGCGCGCTCGCAGGTCGAGGCACTGGTGGCGAGACTGCCACCACCCGAGCCGCAGTTGCCGGAGATCAGCATCACTCTGCCAATTAAATCTCACACTCAGAAAGGCGTGGTTTACAACGTCAACTTGGCCGGTCTCGCTTGCACCTGTGCCGACTGGCGAGCATATCGCTGCGACCTGCCTGCCGGCCATCTTTCGCGCTGTTGCAAGCATGTATTTGACGCATTCGCGCAATTGATACCGCGCGGAACATGGCCAGGCTGGGTCGGGTCGTTTGTAAGTAGTGGCTGGATCGTTAGTCCAAAGACAGAATGGCGTGTCATCGATGTGGGCTCAAACAGGTGGCTTGTTTCGATGCCCGATGGTCAGAAACAGTGGATGAATTTCTATACCCAGGAAAGCGAAGCTTATGAACGATACGGTTACAGCACTCTTGAGCGACGCTGGGCTTACGACATGCCCCCACGCGGCGCGAACAAGCTGCTACAAGTCGCGCTAGCGCGATGTTCCTGACGTTCGTTTTCGTCTTACCTG
>QHPE01000058.1:10182-10667 GCA_003218945.1 Verrucomicrobiota bacterium
TCGCCGACAGGTTGCGAGTCCCTGCTTTCATGTTTTGAAGCTCAGTCGCTGCCCTCTCTCCTTCGCTGCTACCTTCGCAGCTTTACCTTCTATCTCGGAAATCCCGTTCCTCGATTGAAACTCGCTCGGCTCCCGCTCTCGCTCGCTGCTACCCTCGCAGTTTTACCTTCTATCTCGGAAATCCCGTTCCTCGATTCCTGACTTCAATGACCTGTGACCAGCCAGCAGGCCGAATCTAAGGAAAACAGGAAATCAGGAATTAAATTCTGAGTTCCAGACGGGCATTGTTCCTGCGTTCGTGTTTTCCTGAGCGATGGTGCCGCTACTCGGGCATAGTTTCGCTGGCGCCGCCGATTTCAGCAGAGAAAGCCGATTCTACGGCTTCACCTGAAACACCATTCCGCAACCCTCATCGCAGCCGCTCAGGTTGCCGCCCCCGTAGGAGGTGCTATAGGCATTTCCAGCTGCATCGAAGGCGACGCCTC
>QHPE01000147.1 GCA_003218945.1 Verrucomicrobiota bacterium
TGGAATTGCAATGAGCATCGAGGAAATGGCGAAAAACACATCGAGTGGCCGACCCATTCCCACCGTGAACATGTGGTGTCCCCAGACACCCAGGCTTAGGACTGCGATGGCAACACTCGAAGCGGCGACAAATTCGTAACCGAAAATTGGTTTGCGCGAGAAAACCGGAATGATTTCGGAGACGATGGCGAAGGCGGGGAGGGCCATGATGTAGACTTCCGGATGGCCAAATGCCCAAAAAATGTGCTGCCACAGAACGGGCGAACCTCCGCCAATGGGTAGAAAGAAATGACCCTGTAGCTGACGATCGATCAGGATCATCGCCAGGTTGGCGTTTAAGACTGGAAGAGCGAAAATAATAATGAACGCGTTAACGAAATTGATCCAGGTAAAGAGCGGAAGGCGACGCATCGTCATTCCTGGACCGCGCAGCGCAATAACTGTCGCGATGGTGTTGATGGCAAAACTAATTGAACCAATACCCAGGACGAAGAGAGCTACCGCCCAATAATCAACCCCCGGAGATGAGGAATAGGGCGTCTCACTCAAAGGTGCATAGGAGAACCAGCCGACCGCGGGAGCGCCGCCAGCGAGCACGCTAAAGTGCAAAAGAATTCCACCTAACGGCACACACCAGAAACCAAAGGCGTTGAGACGCGGGAAAGCCATGTCGCGCGCGCCGATCTGCAGAGGTAGCACGTAATTGACCAAACCAAATAACACCGGCATCACGACGAGAAAGATCATCGTCGTGCCGTGCATGGTAAATAATTGGTTGAACGTGTCGGGCTGGAGAAAATGGTTGTTAGGAACTGCCAGCTGCAGGCGAATGAAAAGCGCTTCGACTCCGCCGATGATGAAAAAGACCAGAGCGGTCAACATGTAGAGAATGGCGATGCGCTTGTGATCAACGGTGGAAAGCCATGCGAGCTGATAGTGTCGGCGCTTGGCCGGATCGAGGACTGCCTCTCGGAACTCTGCGATAGTAGTGGTGCCGTTCATTGTAGGGTCGAGAGATACTCCGCCAGTTGATCGAGCTGCTCGTCGGTGAAATTAAAGTCCGGCATGAGCGCGCCTGGCTTGATGTGCTGCGGGCTTTTGAGCCAAAGGCGCATGTTCGCCGGCGTATTCTCCAGAATCCCGGCACCAAGTTGTTTCCGGCTGCCAACGTGTGTCAGATCCGGCGCGACCCGCAAGTCCGCTCCAGTTACCCCGCGGATAGCATGACAGTTGATGCAGGTTGATGTTTGAAACAGCACCAGTCCTTTTGCCGTAGCATCACTTGTCGCCGCCTGGCCTGGTTGTAACTGAGCACGTTGCCATTCTTCAAACTTTGACGGCTCGTCAGCCACGACCAGGATGCGCATCCAGGCATGTTGCGTGCCGCAAAATTCCGAGCACTGGCCGATATAAGTGCCTGGTTTGTCGGCTTGTAACCAGATGTGGTTAGGTTGGCCCGGCACATTTGTCATCTTACGGGTCAACTCCGGCACCCAGAATTCGTGTAGGACATCCTTTGACTCGAGCCGCACTGACAAAGGCTTTCCCGTCGGAATGTGGATTTCGTTAGCCGTGATAACTCCTGAGGCCGGGTAATCCGCTTGCCACCAGAATTGATGTCCGGTTACCACCAAGTCGGGCGAAGGCGCCGGCGGCGGATCAGCGCGATTCATCGCGCTAATTGTCATGGCTAAAAGAAGAATGACGATCAGGAACGGAATGATCGTCCACGCGATTTCCACATTCCTGTTACCCGGAATTTGCTTCGGGTCGGGCTCCCCCGCGCGCCCGCGAAAGCGCAGAATCGCATAGATGATCGCGCCCGTAACGATGACGAAAATCAGCGCGAAGATAATCGTCAAAGGGATAGCCAAATCGTAAATCGCGCGCGCCTGTGGCGATTGCGGATCCAGAGCATTTGACGTCTGCATCGTAGGAATCTTACATCCTTGCTTTTCCTTCTCGGCCCCCTGCCGCGGACTGACCGCACGCTGCAGCAACTAAGAGTTCGCGCGTGCCAATCCGCGATTTCATCTTGTGAACTCCTCGGTAACTGCTGTTTCATTGCTATCTTTTTTGTGCTGCGGCAGTCAAGAAAAACCCGCGATAAGTGTGGCGCTGCTTTCGCTAACATTCTGCACCACAATTCCGGCGCCACGACGTAAACTTCGAAATAGAACCGCTCGTTGCGCCTG
The DNA here is from genome assembly GCA_003218945.1 of Verrucomicrobiota bacterium. GTDB lineage: Bacteria > Verrucomicrobiota > Verrucomicrobiia > Chthoniobacterales > UBA10450 > Udaeobacter. The sequence goes on from QHPE01000147.1 coordinate 2,196, forward strand.
CTCCCATTGTTGAAATTCAGCCTGCGGGTCCGTTACGAGCAGAAAATGCATCCATGCGTGCTGTGTCCCGCAAAATTCCCAGCAAAAGCCGAGATATGTTCCGGGTTTATCGGCTTGAATCCAGATGTGATTTGGATGACCGGGCACAGTCTTGATTTTTCGCGCCAACTCCGGCACCCAGAACTCGTGCAGGACGTCTGCGGCGTCGAGTCGCAGCGCGAGCGGTTTTCCCACTGGAATGTGAATCTCATTCGCTACGACGATGCCCGAGTTCGTGTAGCGCGCTTCCCACCACCATTGATGGCCGATCACCACAATGTCCGGCTTCGGCGGTGGCCGCGGATCCGAGATGCCCATCGTTCGCGCCGCGAGCACGAATAGCACCGCGACGATCGCAAGCGGTATCGCCGTCCACACAATCTCGATCGTTTTGTTCCCCCGCCCTTGTTCCGGGTCGCGTTCGCCTTCGCGCCAACGCGGGAAACGCAACAGCGCATACACAACGATACCGACGACGACCGCGAAAATGACTGTCATCACAATGGCAGTCACGATGCCCAAATTGAAAATTGCGCGCGCCTGCGGGGATTGTGGATTGAGAGCTTTGATCGCATCCACGCTCAAGAGTGTCGCGCTCGCCAGTCGCAGATTCACGAATTCGTGAGTGTGACGGGAGCGTCGAACGATTGCGAGAACTTTTGACGTGATTGAGAGCGGCCACGTCGAACACAAGTTCCTCATCGCCGGCCCTTGGGCGAGGTCAGAACAAACTATTGGAGACGGCCTGCCCTCAGGCCGTAGGAGCCTAACGGCTCGAGGGCGAGCCGTCTCCATCGGCGCACGTTGAACTCATCCAATCCGCCCAGCTCTAAACCGCACATCCTATGCCGGGTGAAATTCTTCGCCGTGTTCCATCGCCGTCTCTGCGCGGAGATTTTCGCGGTCGCGACCGATGCTCGCGACGGCGGTGAGCTTATCGCCGGACCGGAAAATCACTGAAGCA
>QHPE01000059.1:0-2898 GCA_003218945.1 Verrucomicrobiota bacterium
CCGGAGATCGATCCGAAATTGCGCGGCATCCCGACGATGCACACCGAGGCGGCGTGCGCGTCCGGGGCGTTGTCAGTGCTGTTGGGCGCGGAATGGATCATGGGCGGGTTGCATGACATCGTGCTAGTTGTTGGCGCGGAACAGCAAAAGACGATGTCGGCGCTTGATGGCTCCGACGTGCTTGGCGCAGCTGCCGATTATCACAATGAAAAACCGGAGTATGGCGATTTCATGTTCCCGAAATTGTTCGGCCGCATCGCGCAGATTTATATCGACAAATACGGTGCGACCGAAGCGGACCTGGCGCTGGTAGCGTGGAAAAATTACGCGCATGCTAAGCTGAATCCGATGGCACAAATGCGCGACGCCGATCTGACTCTGGATTCGGCATCGCAGGTGTCGGACAAGAATCCGCATGTGGCGCAGCCACTGAAGGTGTCCGATTGCTCGCAGATCACCGATGGAGCCGCATCGCTTGTTCTGGTTTCCGGAAAGTACCTGGACAAAATCGGTCGGGACAAAAACAACACCGTTCAGTTGCTTGGCTACGGCCATACGACTGATTATCTGCCGCTCGACAAAAAAGATGCGCCTACGTTTGCGATCGCACGTAAAGCTGCGGAGAAAGCTTTCCGCATGGCCAATCTCACGCCGCGCGATCTGCACGGCGCGGACGTCCACGATTGTTTTTCCATCACAGAAATTGTCGCCTACGAAATTCTCGGGCTCGCCGAGCCCGGTAAAGGCGTCGAGCTGGTAAAAAGCGGCGCGACCACGCTGCCCCAAGTGCGTCCGGAAAAATCCAAAGCGCCGTTCCAGATTCCGGTAAACGCAGGCGGCGGTCTGATCGGTGACGGTCATCCTGTCGGGGCGACCGGAGTTCGTCAGGTTTTCGAAGCGTATCAACAACTTTCGGAAAAAGCGGGCGCGCGTCAGATCGAAAACGCGAGACGCTTCCTGACCTTTAACATGGGCGGCAGCCTAACGACTTCAGTGGCCATGGTCTGGGGGCGCGGTTGACGCTATACCGCCAGCCCAACGTATAACCGCAACTCGCAGACAGAAGTGCCTGCGTCACGTCATCTCCGCGCAGACTCGTGCGTCCATGATGTCGATGGCGCACGTTTCCTAACTGTGGTCTCCATTGCAATCGAAGAGCTTCCTGTTGTCATAAAAAAGGATGTTGAGGACTACCTCGAGAAACATCCACGCAGCCCGGCCGCACAGCTGCGCCCCAGAATGGGAATGGTTGACGACATCTGGTTGGCTTTTATCGGGCCGAAACTGCGACCAGGCGCCAGCGGCTTGGGACCGACGCCTCTCGACGCGCTCGAAGATTTCAACCGGCACTTCATGGAACCACTCATTTCTCGAAACGGTTCTGAACCGGATTAGGCGCGGATTCGCAGGTTAGGACTCAATAGACTATGAAAGTTCCGTTCACGCTCGGAGAAGTCGGCCACTTTGGTCTGGCTGTGCGCGACCCGAAGAAGAGCGCAAAATGGTTCGAGCGCGCACTTGGGTTGCGAAAAGAATTCGAATTCGACAATGGCGTCGCGGTCGGGAATCGCCACGTCACGATTGCGTTATTTAAAGGCAAACCGTCGCCTGAAACGATCGATCACATGTCGTTTCATCTCCCGGACATGACGACTTTGCGAAAGGCGCTCGCGCATTTGAAAGCCGTCGAAGTCGATATTGAAGATCCGGGCAACGAAATCGGTCCGGAGGCACCGGGTTCGAAAAACATGGGCCTGTGGTTCCATGATCCCGACGGTTACCGCTGGGAGCTTAGCGTGCTTGGCGGAGAGTAAAGATGTAAGAAGTGTCGGCTTCGAGTCGGCACCTTTTTCCGTTGACGGCTCGGACGTCGTCAGTCCTTGAAGAGCGAGCGCGTATAACCCAGCTTGCACACACGTTAGCCTGCAATGAAGAGGTCCACGATTACTGTCAATGAAAGCAATGCTTTCGTAACGACATTTGATCTGCCGCCTACCGGAAGTGGTTCGCTGGATGGATTGTGCTTCGCTGTTAAAGATGTAATCGATGTGGCTGGCTGCAAAACCGGTTGTGGTAATCCGACGTGGCGCGATTCGCATCCGACAGCAGTGGCGCATGCTGTATGCGTGGAGCAACTTCTGCGCGCCGGCGCCAGCTGCGTCGGCAAAGCGATTTGCGACGAACTGGCCTTCAGTCTTCTAGGCGAGAATTACTTTGACGGCACGCCTCTTAACCCACGCGCACCCGATCGCGTGCCGGGTGGTTCGTCGAGCGGATCTGCTTCCGCGGTGGCATGCGGACTTGTGGATTTCGCGCTCGGCACCGAGACGGCCGGCTCGAGCCGGATTCCTGCGAGCAATTGCGGGATCTGGGGTTTTCGACCGTCACACGGCTTTATCTCGCTGGCGGGCGTTAATCCATTAGCACCGTCGTTCGACACTGTCGGCGTCCTCGCCCACAGCGCCGATGTGCTGGCGCGGACGGTACGGGTTTTGTTGGCCATCTGCGTGTCCGCGAGTGAACCAAAGACGATTCATGTGATCCAAGAGGCTTTTGAGCTTGCGGATCCAGACGTTCGGCAAGGATTGTTAGAATCGGTTCGCTGTGTGCGCAATTTGTTCGGCGAGCGGGTGCGGGAAACCTCTCTGCGCGACCTGGCTGCTGATGACAAAGACCTCGCGAACTGGGCCGAGACCTTCTGCGTGATTCAGTGGGCGGAGATCAACAGTTGCCTCGGCGCATGGATTGCCGACGCCAAGCCGGAATTTGGCCCCGAAATAGTTGGCAGTTTCGAACTGACGAGCCAACTCGATCGGCGACGCGTCGCGGACGCATGGCAACAACGCGAAGAACATTTTCGACGTTTACACGAAGTTTTGGAATCGAACGGCCTGCTCT
>QHPE01000059.1:2946-13765 GCA_003218945.1 Verrucomicrobiota bacterium
CAGCGGCTATTACCCTCGCACGTTGGCACTCACGAGCCTCGCAGGCATCGCCCGTTTGCCGCAAGTGTCGCTCCCAATCGTCGATGTGGGCGGCATCCCGGTTGGATTGTCTTTACTCGCGCGACATGGACAGGACGACTTCTTGTTAGAAGTGGCGAAGATAATCGAAAAACAACTCTGCAGCTGAACAAGTTCTAGCCGCGTCTGCGGACATCTTCTAACGGTTCGCTGACGTGCGTAGCGCACGGCCAGGTGCCTCCGTTGACACGATATTTCAGGGTCTTAACTTTTTCGTCCACTACAAAATGAACGCTTTTGCCTCTGAGAACGGGGACGGAAAAGAGTTTGTCTCGCACGCGCCAGGTTATTGGTCGGACGCGACACAGGAACTCTGGAATGATTGGAAATGGCAGCTCAAGAACCGGATCACTACCTTGGGCCAGCTCGAGAGACATTTGGAATTGAGTGATCAAGAACGCAGCGGCGTTTTGCTGTCCGGCGACAAACTCGCGCTGGCCGTGACGCCGCATTTTTTTAACCTGCTGCCGGCCAACGAGCCGGACGACCCCATACGGCGTCAGGTTATCCCGCGAATCGAAGAAACCTGGGGCTCTCCGTACGACATGGCCGATCCCTGCGGCGAAGATTCGCATATGCCGGTACCGGGATTGGTGCATCGGTATCCCGACCGTGTCCTGTTTTTGGTGACGGACCGTTGCGCAAGTTACTGCCGCTACTGCACACGGAGTCGCGTCGTTAGCGGAGTTGGCGAACAGGAATTGCACACGAATTTTGAAGAGGCGTTCCGTTATCTTGAGATGCACACGGAAGTGCGCGACGTGCTTTTGAGCGGCGGCGACGCTTTGATTTTTAGCGACGATCGGCTCGAGAAGGTGCTTTCGCGATTGCGCGCCATTCCGCACATTGAGTTTCTTCGCATCGGCACACGGGTCCCGATTTTCCTACCGCAGCGGATCACGCCTGAGTTGTGCGCAATGCTGGCCAAATATCATCCGCTCTGGATGAGTGTGCACGTTAATCATCCGCGCGAACTGACAATTGAGGTGAAACGCGCGCTGGAACGCCTTGCCAACGCCGGGGTACCGCTTGGCAACCAAAGTGTGTTGCTGGCGGGAGTGAATGACGATGTCGAGACGATGAAAACTCTCGTGCACAAGCTGCTAATGTGCAGGGTCCGCCCATATTACATTTACCAGTGCGACCTGATCAATGGCTCGTCACACCTGCGGACATCGGTGGCGAGGGGAATCGAGATTATCGAGAGCTTGCGCGGGCATACCACCGGTTACGCAGTACCGCAATTTGTGATCGACGCTCCCGGTGGCGGCGGAAAAGTGCCGATTAACCCTGGTTACGTTCTCTATCATGACAACGAAAAGATCGTGATTCGAAATTACGAAGGGAAAATCTTCGAGTACCCGGAAACGGGAAACGAGAATGTCCAATTCGCTCCTCAACGTGAATATCACGATGAATATCTTTATTCGTGATACGCTTCGGTTTCTGAGACGGCGTTGCGCCGCAGCGTGAGTGGGGCGGGCGGGAGTCCGGCGACATAGATGGGCCAGCCTTTAGGCCGAGCGAGCGGGCGCGAGCGAGTCACTACCACGACGAGTACCTTTACTCGTAAACACGGCTACGCTTTAGAACGGAGTCCCTAACTACGCCGCAGCCCCGCCGACTGCGGGCGAAGCCGGGAGCAATCTCTGACTGTTTGCGTTTCCTGACATCCCAGAGATGTCTCCGCTTCGATGGACACGACAAACCGAAGCGCTTAGTGCTTAAGCGCCGAGGACGCGGATAAGCCAAATCGAGCTGATCTGTTGAATCCAGAGGAGCTTGTCGTTGCATCTCAACCTTGCTCCGAGAAAGGAAATCAATCATGAAATATTTCACCGTTGCGTTTTTCGTAACCTGGTCGTTGAGCGCTTTTGCTGGGAAGCCTCAATCTGTTGAAATTCGTTTCTGTCCGGCGTCGGCAGTTCGAACCTATCCATTGGAAAGCCGACGCGAGCTGCAAGGTCTGTTGTTGCAGAATGTCGCCGTGATCAATCGTGGCGACAGGCCGTTCAAGGTTGACAGCGTCGACATCGAGTTACTGCAATCGGACCGCGTTGTTGAGTCGCGCAGGCTGGATCGAGAAGCCGTGCAGCGCATCGCTGATCGCGGCGCGAAATTGCAGGCGGCAGGCGTTCTTGAGCAGGTCGCCTTTCAATTTTGCGGGAATGATTTGATTGGGTCGGACATAAAATTGGCCGGCCCAATTCTCGACCGAGATCGAGCGCTGCTCATACTTGAGCAGGTATTTGCGTTCAGTGGGGCGCGCGACACGCTGCGAGTTCGCGTGCACGGCAACGTCAGTGGCCATGCGGCGGAATTCCCGGGTTCAATTCCGATCAAGTCCGAATTCGCAAAAAATAAATACATCTTTCCGCTACGGGGCATTTGGTTCGCGGGTTGGGGGGCGTCGTTTCACACCGGTCATCGCTGGGGGGCTCCAGAAGAGTTCGCGCTCGACATCGCAAAACTCGGCGGCGATGGGCTGACCCATCGCGGCGACGGCACAAAGTTCGAAGATTATTACGCTTACGGCGCGGAGGTGCTCACCGCGTCCGATGGCCGCGTGATCAAGGCTGCAAACGATCAACCGGAAGATCCGTCTGCCATGCAGCGCCCTGGCGAGACTCAGGAGGCGTACTTCGCGCGGCTGCAGAAAGAGCAGGGAGAACGACTAGCCAAAGGCCTGACAGCGATCACCGGCAATTACGTAATGATTGATCACGGAAAGAATGAGTACTCGCTTTACGCGCATTTGCAGCCGGGCAGTGTGCGCGTTCATGTCGGTGACCAGGTGAAAGCCGGCGAGGTGATTGGGAAGCTTGGTTCGTCTGGCAATTCGACCGAGCCGCATCTGCACTTCCACGTCTGCGATAAGCCTGACCCATTGATGTGCGCCGGCATTCCCATGAACTTCAGCAACGTCACGATCCAATGGGCTGACCTGCCACGCCCCATTCAAAGCGGCGACATTGTCATCGCGAAATAGCGCTTCATTTGCGGCAGTTCACATTCAATTGCAATCGCCCGATCTCTGCCGCTCTTGCCGCTGGATCCGAATGCGCGCTTTTGTAATTTCCTTTCCTCTCGAGCGTTGTGTAAATTTTAGACTTGCGTATTAAATATCGGGGCGTGTAAAGTCCCGCACTTTCGTTCTTCTCCAACCCTTCAAGCTTATGAATCAACGTTTAATTTCGGAAATCGGCCGCACGCAACGTCTCGACATTATTAATTCCCTCAAACGCACTAAAGGCATGTCTGTTAATGAGCTCGTAGAAAAAATGGGGATGAGCTACATGGGGATCAAACAGCATTGCATCACACTTCATCGGGACGGTTATCTCGACACCTGGCGACGCCCGCAAAGAATGGGCAGGCCGGAGATGGTTTATCGTCTTACCCGCCGCACGCACGATCTTTTTCAGGCCGAGAGTCATCAGTTTACGTTGGATTTGTTGAAGGCGGCTGAGGAGATCTACGGGCCGAACGCGCCGGAGAAGTTGCTTTATAACGCTTGCAAAAAGAAGACCGCGGCTTTGAAAGCCAAGGCGAAGGGAGATACCGTCGCCGACCGCGCGAAATGGCTTGCCCATATGCGAGATGGCGAAGGCTATATGGCGGAATTCGTCAACAACAACAAAGATGGTGGTCCTCACATCTTGGAGTGTCACTCCCCGATCCTGAACGTGCTGGAGCGTTACCCCATCGTTGGACGGTTCGAGCAGGACATGTTCGAAGCCGTTTTGGGCACCCGTGTCCGCCGGGAGGTTATTCGTAACTCCGGGCTGTACGAGTGCGCCTTTCGATTCGCGGCATAGGATCGATTTCAGATTCTCTTTCCGGTCTTCTTGGTAGGGGCGGCGCGTTGGGGTCGCAGCGGCGACACATCGCGGCGCGATGTCTCTACGAAATCGGATTTGTCCTTTCGCCCCACGTGAATCTCGGTTGATTGATGCCTCATGGCCCGGGCGTTTTCATCGGTTACGATCGAGAACGTGCAGCCGCTGATCGATTGCGGCCGCTATCCGATCAAGCGAATCGTGGGCGAAGACCTCGTTGTTGAGGCGGACATTTTCAAAGACGGTCACGACGTGGTTGCGGCGATTCTGAAATGGCGCGTCGGGAAGCGCGGATGGCGGCAAACGCCAATGATGTTTGTTGATAACGATCGCTGGCGCGGTGTTTGTACCTTTTACGACGAGGCCATTCACGAATACACCGTCGAAGCCTGGACCGATACGTTCCGCAGTTGGCAGCAAGAGTTTGCCAAGAAATTTGAAGCCGGGATCTCTGATCTGCAGAGCGAAGCGCTGGCAGGCGCGGCGATCGTGGAGGCCGCCGCCGGGCGCGCGCGTGATAGAGCGGACGCGGCAAGATTACGCGAATTTGCCGAGCAGATAGGCAGGGGCGCGAATTCAGCGATTTATTCCACGGCCCGGTCTGGCGAGCTGGAAGTGCTGATGGCAACCTACCCCGACCGTGCCGATGCGGCGCAATACGAGCCTGCTCCCCGCGTTGTGGTCGATCGCACGGCGGCGTTGTTCGGCGCCTGGTATGAATTTTTTCCGCGGTCGGCAGAGGGCCGCGGCGACCGCGGATCGACTTTCCGTGATTGTTTGCCACGAGTGGATGATGCCAGAGGGATGGGGTTCGACGTCATCTATTTTCCGCCGATTCATCCCATCGGTCATACCAAGCGGAAGGGAAGAAATAATGCGATCACGTCAGAGCCCGGCGATCCAGGGGTGCCTTGGGTGATCGGCAGCGAGACCGGCGGACACAAAGCAATCGAGCCCGCGTTAGGCACGCTCCAGGATTTTGACTGGCTGCAAAAAGAGGTCCGCAAACGCGGGATGGAAATCGCGCTCGATTTCGCGATCAATTGCTCGCCCGATCATCCCTACGTTAAGGAGCATCCCGATTGGTTCTACAAACGCCCCGATGGCACGATTAAGTACGCAGAGAACCCACCGAAAAAGTATGAGGACATTTATCCGCTAAACTTTCGATGCGAAAACTGGCGCGAGCTCTGGGCCGAGATGATGAGTGTCGTGCTGTTTTGGGCCGAACACGGTGTGCGCATTTTCCGTGTGGACAACCCGCACACCAAGCCGGTGGCATTTTGGGAGTATCTGATCGGCGGCGTCCGCGAAAAGTACCCCGACGCAATTTTTCTCTCCGAGGCGTTCACGCGGCCGAAGATGATGAAAGCATTAGCCAGAGTCGGGTTTAACCAGAGTTACACCTATTTCACGTGGCGGAATTCGAAACAGGAGCTGATGGAATATTTTACCGAGCTAACTCAAACGGAGATGAGCGAATATTTTCGGCCGAATCTGTGGCCAAACACCCCCGACATTCTGCCATTTCTGCTTCAGGAGGGTGGACGTCCGGCGTTCATGATCCGGGTGCTTATGGCGGCTACGCTCTCGCCGCTTTACGGAATCTACAGCGGATATGAGCTGTGTGAGAACAAGCCGTTGCCGGGTCGCGAGGAATATCTCGATTCCGAGAAGTATCAGTTCAAGGAGCGCGATTGGAACGCGCCGGGAAACATCAAGCACTGGATCACGCGCATCAACAAAATCCGAAGGGAGAATCGCGCACTACAAATGTACACCAATCTGCGGTTTTATCGCGCCGACAACGACGCGATTTTATGCTACGGCAAAATGACGCCTGCGCGGGACAACATCATTCTTGTGGTCGTAAATCTCGATCCGTTTCGAAAGCAGAATTCATTTGTCCACGTGCCGATCGAGGAATTTGGGCAGATGGAGAGCAACGAATATCAGGTCCACGATTTATTAAGCGACGCCCGTTACATTTGGCGAGGCGGACAGAACTACGTCGAGCTCGATCCGGAAATTCAACCGGCACATGTTTTTTTAGTACGCCGGTAAAGACTGATAGAGACTGCGCGCTGCGCTGTCCGGACGCCGCAGCACGGCGTCGCTACCCGTGCGTGTCGGTCACGCATTTGCATCGATGAATCGCTCCGCATATCATTACGAAATTTCCGGCATGAAGATATGGGTTGCGCTCTTTGCCGCGGTGGGGACCGCGTCGCCTCTGCTTGCACAGGAACCGACACCAGCGCTGGTACCCCAGCGTTCGCAGACGGTATTGGACACGCTTGTCAAGGCGGGTCCCGTGATCATCCCGCTGTTTTTGCTATCGATTTTTTTCGTCGCCCTTGTGGTCGTTTATTTCCTGACGATTCGTCGTGGTGCGGTGGTTTCGAGCGGTTACATGGCGACGGCCGATGCCCTTCTGCGTAAACGCGATTATCTGGGATTGCTCGCTGTTTCCAACCGGCATGGAGAAGCGATCGCCCGGGTGGTGCAGAAAATGTTGGATTTTACCACCAAAAATCCGCATGCCGATTTCCAGCAGGTCCGCGAAATTGCCGAGACAGAGGGAACGCGCGTCGCGGCGAGTTTGAACAATCGCGTGATTTACCTCGCAGATATCGGGATGATTGCGCCGCTACTTGGGCTGCTCGGGACTGTTTTTGGAATCATTCATTCCTTCGGCGCGCTTGGAGCCGATGTCGGATCGGCACGATACGTGGCGCTCTCGCGCGGGATTAGCGAAGCGCTGGTCAATACCGCTACGGGCCTGGCTGTTGGCATTCCGGCAATGATCTTTTACGCGTTCTTTCGCGGCAGGGCGCAGAAATTAATCTCGGAACTCGAGGCAGCTTCAACACACGTTCTGGCCTTACTTTCATTGCAATACGGCAAGCGAACAGAACGAGCTCCCGCCGGGATTTTGCTCGAAGACGAATTGTGATGCGGAATGCGAGATGCGGGATACGGGATACGCGATGAGCTATCGAGATCTTGAAATTTGGAAGCTGGCGCGACAAGTAGCGATTGCTGTGCATCGCATGACGCTCCAAAACTTGCCAAAGTTCGAGATGTATGAGGAAGGTAGCCAGATTCGACGCTCCGCTAAATCCGTAGCTGCCAACATCGTCGAGGGCTACGGCCGGCGACGTTACAAGCAGGAGTTCATTCGGTTCCTTGTATTCGCTCATGCGTCCTGTGATGAAACCATTGATCATTTAGAAATGCTCTTTGACACGAAATCGCTAACGAACGAAGTCGTGTATCGCGAGTTAAGTACCCAACTTGATCTGCTCGGACGAAAGCTGAACGTTTTCATCGATAGCGTGGAACGTTCGCATCGTGTCGATCGCAGAGATATTCCAAATCCCGAATCCCTGCTCGCGCATCTCGCTTCATGAACCTTCGTGGTCACGCCCCTCTGCATCATCCGGGCATCCAGCTGGCGCCGCTGGTCGATGTGTTGCTGCTGCTTTTGATTTTTTTTCTGCTGACGTGGAATGCAGCGCGCACCGAAAACGAGCTTGATGTGAAGGTGCCAAAGGCATCAGCTGCCAAGGAGAAGACAGCGCCGATCGGAGATGTGATCGTCAATGTTAAAGCGGATGGCAACGTCGTTGTGAACCGCCGCACGTTGAGCGGTCCCGAGCTGGAGGAATTGCTGAAAAATCTGGTTCAATTGAATCCGGAACAGGCAGTAGTGATTCGTGGCGATGAAGCTGGCGCCTATAAAAACATCGTCGGCGTGCTGAATATTTGCACCGACGCAGGGATAACCAACGTGGCTTTCGCCACTGCGAAATGAACATTACACGCGGCGCGGCCAGTCTTTCGGGACTGGCGATGCTGCTTTGCACTGTCAGCGTCGCCAGCGCCCAATCTGAACCGGAAGTGCGCCGGGCGGTTCCGCTAGATCAGGCGCCGGTCAAGCGCGCGTTGCCCGCAGATGACTCCATCGACAAAGTTCTGCGGTCCTTAAAAAACCAGGACACGGAGTCGCCGGCGCGCGAAGCGGAAGGTGCAGATCAGCGACAACTTGATTATGCCAACGGCTTGTTCGCTCGCAAGCTGTACGATCTGGCGATACCGGAATATCAAAAATATCTTGATGATTACCCCGGGCGCGCGGGCCGGGCCAACGCGTATTTCTCGTTAGGCGAATGTTATCGAAATCTTCATCGAGATTCGAACGCTCGCACCAACTTGCAAAAGGTGCTGAACGATTACGGCGATAGCGAGTTCGCCGGGCCTGCGGCTTTCGCGCTCGCAGAGATGGCGTTCACCGACAAAGACTACGCCACTGCGCTGCCGTTTTTTCATCGGTCTGCTGGGAAATCCAAGGAGCCCGCGGTTGCGCTCGCGGCGCGATATTTCGAGGCGCGCTGCCTTGAGGCTCTCAGCCGTAAAGACGAAGCGGCAAATATTTACGCCGAGGTTGCGGAAGGCGGAAGTCCAAACCCATACCGCGAGGATGCGCGTGTCACGGCAGCATCCATCTTCGCGGCGCGCGGAAAAAAACTCGAGGCGCTGAAGCAATACGAAGCGCTTGCGAACGAAGCTCAGAAGCCCGCATTGAAAGCAGAGTGCGCTGTGCGCGGGGGATTGATCGCGCTCGAGCTTGTTCAGGCGGACAAAGACAAGATCGATAACGCCATGGCGCAACGGGCCGCGGCGCTGTTTCAAAAAGGCCGCACTTCGCCTGATGCAGGGAAGTTTCGTGCGATTGCGCAGGTTGGTTTTCGCCGGCTGCAATACCAGACCGGCCAATACACGCAATTGATCGCCGATTATAAAAAGGACTTGGACAAGCTGCCTGAACCTGCGCAGGCGGAAGTGTTGTTGCTTGCAGCAAACAGCCAACGACAACTAAACCATCCGACACAAGCCGAGGCAGTTTATCGGCAGATCATCGACAGGTATCCGGATCGCGAAGAAGCAAAGGACGCTGCTTACCAGCAGTTGATCAACGTCTATAACTCCGATCCATCGGCGTTGTCCTCTGCAGTGGACACGTTCCTGGCGACGAATCCTACGAACGAGCGCGCTGATCACGCCAAGCTGTTGAAGGCTGAAGCGCTCTACAAACAACAGAATTATACCGAGGCGGCCTCGATGTACGGCGAACTGCGCGCGTCCGAGCTTTCACCGCGACTGCGCGCCGAAGCGGCGTACAAACTTGGGTTGTGCCATGTCCAGGCTAAAAACGTTCCCGGCGCGATCGAAGCTTTCACGTATTACACGCAGACGTTTCCGGACAGCCCAGAAATCCCTGCCGCGTTGGCTCAACGTGCTTTGGCATACGAACAAGACAAAAACTACAATGCCGCGCTCACCGATTTAAACATCATCCTGGCCAAATATCCGAAGACGCACGAGCGCGAAGCCGCATTGCAATTGAAGGCGTTGATTCTCGGGCAACAGGACAATACCAAGGGGATGGGCGACACTTTTCGCCAACTGCTGAAAGAATTCCCCAGGAGTCCTGTCGCAGCGCAGGCGCAATACTACATCGGGAAAACCGCGTTCGAAGCAAAGGATTACAAGACGGCATTGACCGCGCTGAACACTGCCCGGCAACTGAATAAAGAGGAATATTACAACCTCGCGACGGTTAGGATCATTCTCTGTCAATTTTATTTGAAAGATAGGCCTGCGCTCACCAAAGAGGTGAACGCGTTCATGGCGAACAGTCCAAACACGAGCGCGCCTTCAGAAGTTCTGGAGTGGCTCGGAATCGAGTATTACAACGAGAAAAATTTCCAGGCCGCGGAGAAATATCTGAGCGCGCTGCGAAAGATCGATACCGCAGGCAAGGTTAAACCCGATTACCTGTTTTATCTCGGCGACGCGGCGACGAAACTAAAAAACCTGCCCGAAGCCGAGGAAGCGTTCGCGAAGTATTTGCAAACTGCCAACGACCCTGCAGGAAAAGCGAAAGTATTACTGACGCTCGGTGCCGTTAAAATCAGCGCCCATAAACCCGATGAGGCGCAGAAGATCGCCGAGGAAATCATCACGCTCCAACCCGAGGGCCGCGTAAACGCCGAAGCGCGCCTGCTCGCCGGCGAAGTCCAGCTCGAGCGCGGCAATTTCGCTGATGCCGGCAAAGCATTCAAAGGCGTCGCACTCCTTTACGACGATCCAGCCATCACTCCGCGCGCGCTGGACAAAGCCGCGGTGGCATTTCGCCAGGCCGGCAACACCGAAGAAGCCGACCGCCTCTCGCACGAGCTGCGCGAGCGATATCCAAATTACGCCGGCGGTTGAGTTATCATCGCCGCTTGTTTTTCCGTTTCTCACAGAGCTAAGTCTCTGGTATTCTGCACGCCCTCATGCAATCCCCCGAGGAGCTGGCGCGCGAGAAGATCGACAAGCTGCTCACTGAATGCGGCTGGATCATTCAGAACCGCAGCGCCATCAATCTCTCGGCAGGCCGCGGGATTGCGATCCGCGAAGCTCTTTTGAAAAATCGCGATGAAGCCGATTACCTACTTTTCGTCGGCGGCAAAGCGATAGGAACGGTCGAAGCGAAGCCCGAAGGCTACACACTAACCGGCGTCGAAGAACAATCCGGCAAATACGGAAAAGGTCTGCTCGATATTTACCCCAAGTGGTGGAGCCACTGCCTTTCGCCTACGAATCAACCGGAACAGAAACGCGATTCACAAACCGACTCGATCCAGCTCCGACAAGCCGGAACGTCTTCGCCTTGCACAAACCAGAGACGTTGCTCGAATACCTCGAACCCAACGCCAACCTCAACGCTCGCCTCGCTAATCTTCCGACCGCCGATCAAATGCCCGAGAGTAATCTGTGGTCCGCCCAGATCGAAGCCATCCGCAACCTCGAGAAATCCCTCGCCGCCAACAAACGCCGCGCCCTCATTCAGA
>QHPE01000060.1:0-17034 GCA_003218945.1 Verrucomicrobiota bacterium
TCGAGTCCGGGAACTCGCGGCAGACATGATTGAGACAATGCACGCGGCGCATGGTGTAGGGCTGGCAGGGCAGCAGATCGGTCAGCCGTGGCAGCTCACTGTACTCGACGTGTCAGCAGTCGAAGACCGGCCAAGCACACTGAAACTAAGTGGCAAAGATGTCGATCCAAAGAGCGCGATGCCGATCGTGCTGATCAATCCGGAAGTCGAATTGCGCGGCGAAACCGAATTGGGCGTGGAAGGGTGCTTAAGTTTTCCCGAGATCACCGGCGACATTGAGCGAGCGCAATCGGTCCTCGTGCGCGCGCAAAGTTTGGAAGGCGAGTTGTTTCAAATCGAGGCGAGCGGACTTCTGGCGCGCGCGATCCAACATGAGCACGATCATCTCCATGGAATTCTGTTCATCGACCGGATGAATTCCGCAGCAAAAGCTGTGTTGTCGAGTCGGCTGAAACGCTTGCAAAAGGAAACCAAGCGCGGCATTCGGCATCGCGACCCGCTGGTAAGCGAGACGACGTTGTAGCTGATCAGCGTCCAGCTAGGGTTGCGCAGTAGCTAAGGGCCGGCTCTGTCTCACTCTTCCCGCAGGAGTTTGGATGGATCGACGGCAAGCGCTCGCATGGCTGGAATGGCCGACGCTGTAACGCCCAGCAACAGCATTATTAGCACCGCGCCGACCACGACGGCGGGATCCTGCGGATTCGCCTGATACACGATGTGCCCCAGCAGGCGACTGGCGAATATGCCTAACAAAAGGCCCACGAATGATCCGATTCCAAGGAGCACTATTGGGCGCCCGACTGCTGCGCTCATCACGTGCTTCGTGCGCGCGCCCAAGGCCACGCGGATACCGAGTTCCTTCATCCGGCGGCTCACGTTGTAAGCCGCCATGCCGAAGATGCCGGTCAGCGCGAGCATCGCCGCCAGAACGCCCATGACGCCCAGTGCTGCTGTCGATGCTCGTGCGGGGAATAGCGCGTTCACGCCGCCCAGCACATCGTGCCAGCTCTGCACCTTGATCAGCGTGTTCGGCTCGAGGCCGCTCAGCATGCGCTCTAGCGCTGGCGCGATCTCGTTGTGCGCGCGCGGCGATCGTACCACGAAGACCAGCCCGCCGCCTTGTTCGTTTTGTGTCAAAGGCAGATAGACCACCGGCTGTGGCGGCTCTTGCATGTTGTTATACTTACCGTCCTCCACCACACCCACCACTCCTCTTAAGTGACCCAGTAAAATAAAGCGTTGTCCAATCGCGGGATTTTCGCCCCACATCTTCCGCGCGAAGGTCTCGTTCACAATCGCGACATACGGCGTCGTTTTGGTGTCATGCCATGAGACATCCCTCCCACTTAGTAGCCTGGTGCCCGCAGCCTCAAGGTAACCCGGCGACATCGTATACACGTATGGCGCTAGCACAGAATTGTTCAGATTGAACTCTGTCGTTCCTGGCGGGAAAATCGGAACGCCGCGCAGCCCGCCGGTAAACGGTACGCGGTTCACCGCACCCGCTGTCGTCACGCCTGGAATCCTCTGTACCGCCTCGAGCATGGCTTTCTGTTTCTCAAGCGGCACGTTGACCGCCGCCGCGTCACGGTCTATGTCGGCCAGCATCGCGCCTTGCGGCTGAAAACCCAGCGGAGCGTGCAACATGCGAACCATGCCGCGGACGGCAACCAGCGAGGCCGTCACCAGCAACGTGCAGATCGCAATTTGTGCGCCGAGCAACAGATCCCGCAGAGTAAATCGGCGCAGCGGCGTTGAATCTACCGGTCCACTCTTCATCGCCTGCAACAGACTGCTCTGCGACACCTGCCGCGCCGGAATCATCCCAAACAGCAGTGCGCTTACCAAGGTCAAGATCAGAGCTGCCAGGTAGACACGCGCATCCGCGCTGACTGCCACATGGCCGTAGGGCGATGCCCATTGGTTCAGGACACGCAGCAGCAGACCCGCGATCACCAGCCCCGCCGCTCCCCCTAGCATCGACAACACCATCGCCTCGGTTAACAGTTGCCTAACGAGTCGCCAACGGCTCGCTCCCAAAGCGACACGAAGCGCCAGTTCCCGGCTGCGATCCGCCGCGCGCGCCGCAAACAGGCTGGCCAGATTAGCGCACGCCGCCGCCAGCACCAGCAGAGCGAGTCCGGTCACGCTCCAAAGAAATCCGCGGATAACGTCACCGGTGTCTGCAAACAATCCTGGACGGACCAGCCGCAGCGGCGTTCCCGTGTCTGTGTTCGGATGCTCCTTTGCCAACTGGGTCGCGATTGCACTCAGATTTTCCGCAGCCTGCTCGGTCGTCACCCCTGGCTTCAGCCGGCCAAGCACTGCCAAAGGTCGGCCCGTCCGGTCCTCCAGGTAATCCCGCTCGAAGTAGTTCAAAATGGGTATCCAGTAGTCGGGCCAGACAAATCGGTCCGTGCCGTGAAAGCGCGCTGGGGCAACGCCAATCACCGTGAAGGGATCTTTGCCGAGCGTCACCGTCGTGCCGAGTACGCGCGGATCAGCGTTGAACACGCTTCGCCAAAGACTATCGCTCAACACGATGTAAGGCGCTGAATTCGGGCCATGCTCGTCCTCCGCATGGATTAATCGTCCCAGCTGCGGCTGCACTCCCAGCAGATCGAAATAGTTGCCGGTGACTGCATGGCCGTCGACACTCCTCATGACGTTACCCCAACGCAGTCTCGCCTGACAAAATCCGTAGAAACCCGCGATATCGCTGAAGGTGGTGTTTCGCTGCCGAATGTCTTCGAACGCAGGATAGGACGTAGTGAGCTCCTTAAAGCTCGTCCACGGCTTGAGGCGAAGCTGGTAGAGGTTCTGCGGGTCACTCACATCCAACGGGCGCAGCAGCACTGAATTGACTACTCCGAAGACGACGACATTCGCTCCAATGCCAAGCATCAGCGTGACTAAAGCCACGAGCGTGAAGACGGGAGACTTCCAAAGCACGCGCAGCGCATAACGAATATCCAGCAGAAGGTCCTTCATCTTGAGTATTATCGGCCTAACGAGTAGAACTCGAGCACGCGGGACCAAAAGACATGCACCGCGGAGCGGAACTGAAGGCGCCATCCCGCGTTGCCTGCCGCGATTTGTTAGGCCGCTTGTGTGAGCTCATCTAAACTCTCCCAAAATAAATCTGCGTCGGAATAGTCTTGGAATACGCGAACTGCACCTTCTGAAGTGAGTCGCGTTGCTCGAACGCCCGATCCAATGCCGATGAAAGGAATGCCGAGAGCGCGACACGCGCGAGCGTCCCAAACTCCATCTCCTATATAAACAGTGCTGGCAAATGACCCTCGATGTCGTTCGACGGCTCTCTGCATGGAAAGTCTCATAATGGACTCTCTATCGTGTGCATCATCTGCCGATGCTGCCGGATGGTCGTCAAAACACATCCCGGCGCTGGCCATTTTGAGCCGGGCAGAATCCCGCCAACCTCCGGTAGCAAGAGAAACCCGATGCTCGACACCCCCAGCGAGGTCACAGAGCAACTGACGCGCTCCTGCGATGGGTGCAAATGCACCTTGGCTTGAAACTGCGGTAAGTAAATCAATGAAGTGCTGTCGAAACCGTGAAATCTCGGCCACCGACGGAGACTGTCCGGTGCGAGCCAAACAAATCTCGTGAAAAATGCCGGAATCCGTCGCGTGCTTGTAGCTCGACCAATCGGCCCTAACGTCAGCGAAACCGCACACCTCGGCCAGCGAGCGCACAAAACACTCCTCATCAATTTTCCCGGTCTCCGTCAGAGTGCCGTCAATGTCAAACATGACTAGGTGCATCGCGTCTAACCGGAATTCGGCCGAATATTATGCCCTTAAACGCGCGCTCGTTGAGCTAATACCGTTGAGGTTCATTGAGAAATCCAGTCAGCGGACTCGTTGCCGCTGCCACATCGAGTTTTGCAGCTATTCCGATTTCGCGCGCTTCGCGTCCTGCCTCAATCGCTTTTTTAAACGCTTTCGCCATGCGAACTGGATCAGGGGCAATGGCGATCGCTGTGTTAACGAGAACCGCATCGGCGCCCATTTCCATCGCTTCGGTGGCATGACTGGGCGCGCCGAGTCCCGCGTCCACGACGACGGGCACTGTGGCCTGTTCGATGATGATCATGATCTGCGCACGTGTTTCGATGCCGCGGTTGCTGCCGATGGGTGAGCCGAGCGGCATGACAGTGGCCGTGCCGATGTCCTGTAAGCGTTTCGCGAGCACGGGATCGGCGTTGATGTACGGAAGCACGGTGAATCCTTCCTTCACCAGGATTTCCGCTGCCGCCAGCGTCTCAACCGGATCGGGAAGCAAATAACGCGGGTCAGGATGAATCTCCAGTTTGATCCATGTCGGCAAGCCTGCACTGGCGGCGAGCCTTGCCAGCCGCACCGCCTCCGCTGCGTTGCGCGCGCCACTGGTGTTTGGCAGAAGGAGAAAACGTTTTGGGTCGATAAAATCGAGAATGTTCGCAAACGGATCGTGTTTGCCTGAAAGATCAGCGCGACGCAGCGCCACGGTGACGAGTTCGGTGCCGCTGCTAATCAGCGCATCGCGCATCAGCTCATTAGACGCGAATTTTCCGGTCCCAACCAGCAGGCGCGAGGTGAACTCGCGATCAGCGATCTTCAGTTTCGAAGGCTTATCAGCCATGCTCAGAAAATAAACGAATTAGCGGCAACGTGCGAATGTCGATCTCCGGGGAGCACAGGCTGGCAGCCTGTTGTCGTCGGGAGCTTGCCGACGGCTCCCTACTCCGTACAACGATTTCTGTTATCGAACGTTCGAAGAGCTTTTCGGCAAAGCTGCCGAAAAGGACAGGCTGGCAGCCTGTGCTCCCCGGAAACAGAACGCGCGTCTTATTTAGCGACGCAACATTGTTTTCGTGACGAAGTTTGACTTGCGCCGGCAAGATTGCGTGACGGGAATGTCGCGGCTGCCTGATGAAAGCGTTGATCTTGTGGTGACCTCGCCGCCGTACAACCTCGGAATCTGCTACGGCAAATATTCCGACACACAGGACCGACAATCGTATTTGCAATGGTGCGGCGAATGGGCAACACAAATCCGGCGCGTCCTAAAGCCGGACGGTTCTTTTTTTCTTAACATCGGCAGTGCGCCGTCGAACCCGATGCTGCCGCATGAAATCGTGATGAACTTGCGCGGTCTATTCGTGCTGCAAAACACGATTCACTGGATCAAATCCATCGCGATTGAGGAATTCTGTAGCCACCGGCCTGTGATCGGTCAGGCTGGTTTCGCGCTGCAGGCGGGCCACAGGTCCGTGGCTACAAATTCACGCTCGTTTGGTCATTTTAAGCCGATCAATTCCAAGCGATTTCTCAACGATTGCCACGAATATGTTTTTCATTTCACCAAGTCGGGTTGCGTCGAACTAAATCGACTCGCCCTTGGCGTGCCATATCAGGACAAGAGCAACATTGCGCGCTGGTCGCACAGTCGGGGAAAAGATCTGCGTTGCCGCGGGAACACGTGGTTCGTCCCCTACGAAACAATTCAGAGTCGGGAGAAAGAACGTCCGCATCCGGCGACGTTTCCGGTTCAACTGGCCGAGTGGTGCATCAAATTGCACGGTCCCGCAGGCGCGGGACGCATTGAGACGATGCTTGATCCGTTCCTTGGCATCGGAAATTCCGCGGTGGCAGCGCAGCTCTATCCGGTGAAGAGGTTCATCGGATTTGAAATCGATGAGACCTATCTGGCGGAGGCAAAGCGACGGGTCGTTAACGATCGCCGTACCGAAGTTCGAAGTTGAAATTTACTGTGCGAGCAGTGACAGCGCCGCACGCGCGACCTCGTCGGCGGTGACGGCTTTCATGCAGCGGAAATCAATTGGGCATTTGCGGAGAAAACAGGGGCTGCATTCCACGTGGTGACGCAAAATAATGTGTCCGTTGCCGAGTGGCCCAGTCAGACGCGGTTCGGTCGAGCCGAAAATCGCGACCACTGGTACGCCCAGCAACGCAGCCAGATGCATGGTGCCCGTGTCGTTGGTGAGTAGCAAACGGCACTGCTGCAGTTCTTCGATGAGTTGCTGAAGCGTAGTCTGCCCAATCCGATTCATGCAACAATCCCCGATTGTCGCCGCGATCTGTTGACCAATTGCTGTGTCGTTTTTTGTCCCAAACAAAATCCATTGCGCAGATAATTGCGCGCTAATCTTTGCCGCTGCCTCAGCGAATCGCTCGGGTAACCACCGCTTCGTCGGACCGTATTCTGCGCCCGGACAGAGGCCAATTCGCATGGGTTGTTGGTTGATAGCTGAGAATTGATTACCGCTGCGGGTTGGAATGTTGAGCGCTGAGCGTTGGACGTTGAGCATCTCTGCCCCGCATTCGTGGGCGATGCGAAGAAAACGCAGCGAGTGATGTTCGGGTGGACCGGGCTTGCGCGGCTCACGAACGATTTGGTTCACTATCCAACTTCGCCAGTGACCGCGGTAGCCGACTCTTCGCGGAATTCCGCTCAGCCATGTTTCAAGAGCGACACGTAAAGAATTCGGAAAAAGAATCCCGACGTCAAAAGGCACTTGCTGTTTGAGCAGGCGGACAACTGGGAAAAATGAACCGTTTGGCAAAGGAACTAGCGCGTCCACTTCCGGAATGGTGTTCCACATCGCTGCGATATTGTCGGGGGCAGCGATTGTGATTTTAGCATCTGGACGCCCATCCTTGATCGAGCGGACTGCTGGCACGCTCATGACGGCGTCGCCCAGCCAATTGCTTGACCGGATGAGAATTCGGAATGGCTTCAGATCATGAACCTCAAATCCGGGCGGCAAATAGACGCCGCGTTTGTAGTGTCCGAGAAGAAAATTCGGCTCAGGCGTTTTCCAACGGTTGTGCACCCAAAACCAGTCTTCTGGCGCGCGCCGAATTTGTCGCTCGATCACTTCATTGATTTTCGAGGTGAGCGCTCCTAGAGAAACGCCAGTTTGATCGAACCGCTCCGTGAACACGATGCGCCAGCGCGCCCATCCGATCGTGTAAACTCCAGCCGCAATTAGGGCCGCCCGTGTACGCTTGGCTAGCAGAGCCGGCAAGGGTGAAGTGGACGCAAGCCTCCGGAAAAACGGCGTCCACACGCCGTGATCGCCCGCGTGTTGGTCCGACAAAACACCGACGCCTCCGCCGGAGCGTAGCAATTCGATCACCGGATCAAATCCGTCGTGGCGATCGAACAACTCCAAGCCGGTCTGGCTGCGTGTCCGCCGCACATGCTCGTCAATGAAACGGTTGCCCAGCCCCTGGTACACGCTGGCGTTTCGGACAAACCCTACGAACTTCGGCATCAATTGTGCGAATACCTCCCACGTTCCGAGGTGGCTCAGAACGAGCACCACCGGAACGCCTGCGCGAAATTCGCGCGCCATCGATTCGATATTTTCCACCTCGACGCGTTCGAGGATTTTCTCTGGCGCCATCTGGGTGAGCTTTGCGCTGCAAAGCAGGTTGGCGCCGAGCCGCTGGAAATGGCAGCGCACAAGTTCACGCAATTCGCGCGGAGACTTTTCATTCGCAAACGCAATCTCAAGGTTGCGCGTTGCCAGACGCCGGTATTTTCCAGAAACAACCCATGCCCCAAGCCCGAGCCACTGTCCTAAAGCGAAGAGAAACGGTAACGGAAGCACGGCAACCAGGGCTGAGCCGGCGCGATAAAGAAGGTAAACGACAAAATCGAGCATTGCGGAGCGGGCGGTGTCCCGGGTGGCGCGGCAGGGTAGATTTGCCTGAAGCTTGCTTCAACCAATATAATGTCGCGGTGTCGCCGCCTTCTCCTGATTCTTTCGACTCCAACACCGTGGCTGAACTCAACGCCAGGCTGCGCGCTTCACAGCGTACTCTTGACATGCACGGTGCGGAGCTGGAAGACGCGCACCGTCACATCGCTGAACTGGAAGAGAAGCTTTTGAAGCTCAAAGAATACCGGCGTGAACTGAAGTCGTTAAGAGAGGAAAGGCGACGGCTGCGCAAGTCCCCGGAGCGCAGGGTTGGTCAGGTATTGCTCGCGCCTTATCGTCTCCCGGCGGCTTTCGCGAAAAAGGTCTGGAGAAAATTTCGTGGAGAGCAACGAAGGCGCCCGACAACCGAATACCAGAAGTGGTTCGAGCAACACCGCGCAAGCGCACAGGATTTGCAGCGGATGCGCGATGAGGCGCGCACGTTCGCTTCGCGGCCACTGATCAGCGTCCTCACGCCCGTGTTCGATACGCCTGTGAAACGGCTCGAAGAAGCCATCCAATCTGTTTTGGCGCAAGCGTATGAAAATTGGGAGCTCCTGCTGATTGACGATGGATCGACCGACCCTGACTTGCTCCGCGTCCTGCCTCACCTTGCCAGGCGCGACCGGCGGGTCGTAACGGCAAGCCTCGGAACGCATGAAGGCATCTCTGCTGCGTCAAATCGTGGACTTGAACTCGCGCGCGGGGAATGGGTCACGTTTGTTGACCACGACGATGTGCTCGAGCCGGATGCGCTCTTTAGAATTGTGGACCTTTTGCAGACGCATCCTGAAGCCGATTTGATTTACACCGATGAAGACAAGCTCGGCGAGGGTGGGTTCGAAGCGCCGGTGTTCAAGCCGGATTGGTCGCCCGATTTCTTCCTCTCCTACAATTATGTCGGTCATTTAACCGCGGCGCGCCGCGATCTGGTACAGAAAGCAGGTGGGTTCCGTTCAGAATTCGATAGCGCACAGGATTACGATCTTTTCTTCCGCGTGATCGAGCTGACGAATCGAATTCATCACATTCCGCGTATCCTGTATCATTGGCGGCGCAGCGAAAGCTCCAGCTCGATCAGTGTCCGCCAAAAACCACAACAGCTTGATGCTTCCCGACGCGCCATTGAAGATCATCTGAAGCGGCGCAGCGAGTCGGCGCATGTGGCCGTGGACTGGCGGACGCACGCGTTTCGCGTCAGACGCGAATTATCGGAAGCAAAAAAAATCGCGATGGTCCTTTTGAATTTTCAGCGCGGCAAAGCGCTCGAGCAGTGTCTTGAAAGTCTAACGACTAAAACAGACTACCCGAATTATGAGATTCTTGTCGTTCAGAACGACACATCTCCGGGGGCGTCGGTCTGCCTTTCGCGTTTCCCATATCGTTTGCTGAATTTCGCTCGGGGCGCCAATGATTCAGCAGCCAAAAACTACGCAGCCTCTCAAATTGATGCTCCATGGCTTCTTTTCCTCGACGGCAGTATTGAAGCGATCGATGCAGACTGGCTTACGATCATGGCGGAGCACGTCCAGCGACCGGAAGTCGGGGCAGTCGGCGCATGTTTGTTGAACCGGAGCGGCTCTGTTGAGCACGCAGGAATTGTGATGGGTGTCAACGGAACTGCGCAACCGGCTTTTCGGGGTTGCGCAGCGGAACATCATCGGACGAATCGCCAGTTGCAGGTGACCCGTAATTGCAGCGCTGTGTCGAGTGCGTGCATGCTCGCGCGGCGCGAAGTCTTCAACCAAGTTAGTGGATTCGATGAAAGGCTGTCAGGCACGCTCGCCGATGTTGATCTTTGCCTTAAGATGCGACGCGACGGTTACCTGATTATTTACACTCCGTTTGCAAAATTTTACTGGCATGAAACGCTGGCTGACAAATTAGATGACAACAGCAAAGCGATCATGCGCCAACGCTGGGCGGACGTTCTTGAGCGCGATTCCTATTACAACCCAAATCTTTCTCGCGAGCGCGCCGATTTCTCGCTACAACTCAGTTGAAATGTCATTCCGAGCGAAGCGTAGCGTAGTCGAGGAATCCCGTGGAAATGGCCGGCCGCGTCACAACGGGATGCCTCGACTTCGCTCGACATGACAAGCAGTGTAGAATGACCAAGCGCGAAAAAGATCTTTGGCAAGGCATTGATCCGAGCGCCAGCGGCGCGCTGACCGCTCGCGATTATCGCAGTGCATCTTTTGCGCAGGAGATTTCGCAGCGAGGGGTGGACGCCGGCGAACTATTGGCCGCGGACAGGACGCAACGCCGGATCAAGGAAGCATCGATCCCAGGCGTGGAAGTCTTCGCGCGAAAGGTTCACCCGCAGCATCATCGAGGGTTCTTCGGCGAATTTGTACGGCGCGACGAAGGGATTCTTGCGCGTATTGGGCTGTGGCCGAAGCAATGGTCGGCTGCGCGAATGTTTGCGCACACTGCGAAAGGTTTTCACGTGCATCCACCCAGCGTTCCCGAGGGCAGCGCTGCGGCGGATTGGTTGCGCCGCTTATTCGTTGATGAACTGGAACAATATTCGCTTCGCCGCTACGATGATGAGCAATGGGATGTGATGTTCTTTTTGCAGGGGCGGGTTGAAATGATTTTGTGCGACATCCGGGCAGGCTTGCCGCGGCGCGTGATGCGCTTCTTTATCGACGGTGACAATCATCGCAGTAACAACAACGCAGGCGTTGTGATTCCGCCAGGGGTGGCGCACGCCATTCGCGTTGAAGGCGGGGAAGACGTAATCATGGTTTATGGAACCAGCACGATCTTTCATCCTGAATTCGAGGGACGCATCGTGAGCGAGATCGAGAATGCGCCGCTGCCCGAGGCCTGGCAGGAATTCCTCAATGGCGAGTAATGAGTGACGAGTGACAAGTAGAGTCGGTGTCGCGCATTTTTGCTCGTCACTAGTCACCTGTCACTGGTCACTTTCTTCATGAAGCGAAGCTTTGATCCGGCTGTCTTGGAAATGATGGATCGGCCGCAGCCGGTCTCCCTGGAACTGGAGCGCGACTTGCAACGCCTTCGGCAGCTTAATCGCTGGTTCGGCAGTTATCGTCTTGTTTTGAAGATCATGCGGCGCTGGATAAAACCCGGCACGCCACTGCGCATGATCGATCTTGCAACAGGCTCGGGGGACATTGCGCGGTTGCTTGTCGATTTCGCGAGAAAAATTGGCGCGCACATCGAGGTCGATGCTGTCGATCGGCAATCTGCGACACTACAAATCGCCAGAAAATTGAGCGCGCGATATCCAGAAATTTTCTTTCACGAAGCAGACATTCTGGAATGGGGTGGCGCCGAAAGTTACGACATCGCGCTTTGTTCGTTAGTTCTTCATCATTTCAGCGATGACGACGCCGCAAAAATCCTGCAACGGTGCCGCGCATTGTCGAAGAGATTTGTTCTGGTGTCGGACCTGCGGCGGGGATTTCTTCTCCGGGCCGGAGTGCATGTTTTGACCGCGCTAATTTTCCGAGAACCGATGACACGCTTCGACGCACGCCTTTCTGCCCAACGCGCGTTTTCATTTTCCGAAATGCGCCAGCTCGCAATCCGAGTCGGCTGGGAAAATTTTGACCACGAGAAATTCCGGTTCGCGCGCCAGGCAATTTGGCTGGAGTGAATCTTACGTCGCGTTTTCTTTTGTCAGTTTCGAATTGTCTTGAAACTTCGGCTTGGGGGCGTAATGCACTGAACCACCAAAAACCCCTGCATTTATGCCGCTGCTGAAGCCAGATCCCACGTTTTATCCTTCGCCTAGACTCGCGATGCAGGCTCCTCCGGAAAAGCACGCATTTGTCGCTGCGTTAAATCCGCCCGGCAGCAAGTTGAACGATGCGCTGCTGGTTGTTGATGTTAATCCCGAATCGGCCACATACGGCCAGCGCGTTGGCGAAGTGAAGATGCCAAAGTTTGGCGATGAGCTGCATCATTTCGGTTGGAATGCGTGTAGCTCAGCGCTTTGTCCATATGCGCCACACCCGCACGTCGAACGGCGTTACCTGGTTGTGCCCGGGATCCGTTCGTCGCGCATTCACATCATCGACACGAAGCCCGATCCGCGGAGACCGGAGGTGGTTAAGGTGATCGAGCCAGAGGAAATTTTTGCGCGGACCAATTATTCACGTCCGCATACTATTCACTGCGGTCCGGAAGCCATTTACGTTAGCGCGCTCGGAGATCCCAACGGCGAGGGCCCTGGCGGCATTTTCTTGCTCGATTGCGAAACGTTCGAGGTTCTCGGGCAGTGGGAAATGAACCGCGGTCCGCAATTTTTACATTACGATTTCTGGTGGCACCTGGGTTTCGACACCTTGCTGAGCAGCGAATGGGGAACGCCAAACATGATCGAGAGTGGCGTGCAACCCGATCTCTTGTTAGGCGGCAAATACGGACGTCAAATGCACGTCTGGGATCTGCGTCGGCGGCGACATCTTCAGACGCTCGATTTGGGGGAGCAACAACAAATGGTTCTCGAGATGCGGCCCGCGCATGACCCCACCAAAGCTTACGGCTTTGTCGGCGTGGTCATTTCGCTCAAGGATTTGTCAGCCTCGGTTTGGCTCTGGCACCGGAATAACGGCGCATGGGAGGTGAAGAAAGTGATCGAAATTCCGGCCGAACCTGCCGACCCGGAGAAGCTCCCTGCGATGCTCAAAGATTTTAAAGCGGTGCCCCCACTGGTGACGGACATTAATTTGTCGCTGGACGATAAATTCCTTTACGTGTCGTGCTGGGGAACGGGCGAGTTTTTGCAGTACGACGTATCGGATCCATTCAATCCGAGGAAGACCGGCTCCGTTCGCATCGGTGGCATTGCCAATAGAACGGCCCACCCGAGTAAACCCGATCAGCCGCTGGCGGGCGGACCACAAATGGTGGAAGTCAGCCGCGATGGCAAGCGGATCTATTTCACCAACTCGCTTTATGCCTCCTGGGACGAGCAATTTTATCCCGACGACGTCGGCAGCTGGATGGTAAAACTTGATGCAGACCGCGATGGCGGCATCACGTTTGACGAGAACTTTTTCCTCGAAAGCAAGGATTACCGGGTTCATCAAGTTCGCCTCGAAGGAGGCGATTCCTCGAGCGATTCTTTTTGTTTTCCGTGAGCGACCTCTGGCCGTGGCTGGCGGTCTTTGGGCTGGGCATGTTTCATGGAATCAATCCCGCGATGGGATGGCTATTTGCCGTGGCGCTCGGGTTGCAGGAGCAAAAGCGCGCGGCCGTATTCGGTGCGCTGCCGCCGATCGTGCTGGGGCACGCGCTTTCGATTGGAATCATCATCGGCGCGGTCCTCATGGCGCGTATGAACCTGCCGCATCGCACCCTGAAAATTGCTGCTGCCGTGTTCCTGTTTGCCTTCGGCTTCTATCGTCTCTTGCGCACGCGGCATCCGACCTGGGTCGGAATGCGAGTCGGTTTCGCCGATTTGACGCTTTGGTCGTTTGTCATGGCGTCTGCACACGGCGCAGGATTGATGCTCGTCCCGTTTTTTTTGCCGTCGCCAACTGCTGCAACTATGCATCACCACGACGGTCACGAAATGCATGCGTGGGCGATCGCGAATTTTAGCGCGCCTTCTCTGCTCGCAGCTTCCGTTGCAGTTCATACATCAGGCTATCTTTTGATGACTGCGATCATCGCGATTTTGGTTTACGAAAAACTTGGCGTGAAAATACTGCGCCGGGCATGGTTCAACATCGATTTGATTTGGATGCTCGCGCTGATGATCACCGGTGTCTTTATTCTGGTGTTTTGATCTACAGTTGCTCGAGTCGTGGAATTTCATGGAATGACGAAATCCGAAGTTTGAAAAGCGGGCGGTTATTGTTCGTTCGTCCTTTACCCATTCGTGCTTCATTTGGCATTAGTGATTCGTGCTTTGTCATTCTTGTCCGTATCATCACCCAATCCAGATGTTGCGACGATAACTCTTCGCAAAGTCACGCTGCGGCTAATTCCCTTTTTGTTTCTCCTTTACATCGTGGCATGGCTTGACCGGGTGAACGTCGGGTTTGCGGCGCTGCGGATGAATTCCAAACTCGGATTCAGCTCCGCTGCGTTTGGATTCGCTAGCAATCTTATTTTGCATCGCGTCGGAGCGCGTCGCTGGATCGCGCGGATCATGATGAGTTGGGGCGCCATTTCAGTTGCAATGATGTTCATTCAGAGCACGTCAGCTTTTTACACTTTGAGATTTTTATTGGGCGCCGCCGAGGCAGGTTTCTTCCCTGGAGTCGTTTATTACTTGAGTCACTGGTATCCGGAGGCACAACGCGCGCGCGCGATCGCGGCGTTTATGACAGCGGTTCCGGTAAGTGGTGTTATTGGTGGGCCTTTGTCCGGTGCGCTGCTAAAACTGAACGGAGTATTCGGGCTCGCGGGATGGCAGTGGCTGTTTTTGGTTGAGGGAGTGCCCGCGATTTTGCTCGGGGCGATCGTGCTGGTTTATCTTACCGAACGGCCTGAGGTAGCCGGCTGGCTGGCCCCGCTCGAGCGGGACTGGTTGGTCAAGAAACTCGCGGACGAGCGAGTTGGCCGCGATACGGCACAAGCTTCCGGAATAACGGCTGCGTTGACCAATCCGACGATCTGGCAGCTCGGGATTATCTTTCTCCTGGCCGCGGTTGGATTCTATGGTTACTCGTTTTGGGCGCCCTTAGTAATCCAGTCACTCACAAAGAGCAGCGATCTTGGCGTAGGGCTCATCCTTGGCGCGATCAGTGCGGTGACGATCGGCTTTATGGTTTTCAATAGTGCCCATTCAGATCGCACACGGGAGCGCCCTCTGCACGTCGCAATTCCATTGTTAATTTCCGGCGCCGGATTTTTCGGTTGCGCTCTTTTTCGGCAACCGATTTGGGCTTTGTTCTCTTTGGCGCTCGTTCCGATCGGACATTGCTCGGCCTATGGTCCTTTTTATTCCGTGCCGATGCGGTTTCTCACGGGAGCACCGGCCGCGGCGGGGATTGCGCTTGTGGTAACGATTGCGAATGTGGGCGGGTTTGTCGGTCCTACAGTCATAGGCGTGATGAAGGATCGCTTTGAGGGGTACGGTCCTGCGTTCTTTTTGCTGGCCGCGTGTGCAACCGCGGCGGCGCTGCTCGCCTTGAGACTACGCCGAGTCAGAGCATTGTAAACATCGTCATCCTGAGCGGAGCGAAGTCGAAGGATCCCGCAGAATAACTTTAAGTTTTGCTACGGGATTGAAAGCCTGGCCTCGCCCCGAAAGCGTTCGGGGCTGCGTTGCAACCTCGACTTCGCTCGGAATGACCTCTATTCAACGCTTTCCCGTTTGCAATCGTGCGAGGAAGTCGTCAAAGAGCGAATCATAAAGTCGGCTTCGCTCGGGATGATATTGCACTGCGAGCCCGAACGGATATTTCCGCAGGCGCATTTGCTCAATAATTCCGTCGTGCGCGGCCCAGGCTTCCACTTCCAAATCGTCGCCCAATTGATCGATTGCCTGGTGATGTGCGCTGTTCACTTTTTCGAAACGATGCGAGGCGCGCCGCGCACTGCGCAACGGCTGAACGTCGCGATGCTTTTGCTCGGGCAAATTATGTCCTCTGATGTCGAGCTTCAGCGTGCCGCCGAGCGCGACATTGAATACCTGGAGCCCTTTGCAAATTGCCAGAATCGGCAGCCCGCGCGAAAGCGCTTCCTGCACGGCCTGAAATTCCCAGCGGTCGCGTTCCGGATCGATGTCCTTGTCCAGCACCGAAGGATCGGGAACGTCCTGACGCAAAAATTCCGGTGAAATATCCGAGCCGCCCGTGAGCAGGAGCCCACCCATTTGGTCAAGGCGCACCTGCCGATTTCGCGCGTTCCACACCTTGACCTCGGGGTGCTTTGAGAAAATTGCGCGAAAGCTCTTTGCGTCCTTGGGGCGGATCCAGGTCGCCAGATTTGGCATTGGCGAATTTGCGACTTCCCCATCGCCATGTAAAGAGCACTTCCATGTCGCGCGTGGACGTGTCGAGTACGTTAGCTAAGGAATTGGACAGACTGGCTGCCGAACGCAAGGCCAAGACAATCGCCGTAGCGGTGCACGATCTCGAAACGGATTTCCGATTTTCTTTGCGGGGCGACCGCTGGTTTCATGCTGCCAGCACCATTAAAGTTGCAGTGCTTCTTGCGGTGTTCCGCGCCGCAGACGGGGGCCGGCTTCGGTTGAATGATTCGTTACACGTGCGAAATCGTTTTTTCAGCGCAGCAGGCGGCACTGTTTTTCACGTCGCCGCCGATCGGGACGCCACGCCCGAGCTGTATCAATCCATTGGACGGACCGCGAAGATCTCAGTGCTCGCCCACGCAATGATTTCCGGGAGCAGCAATCTGGCGACGAATTTGCTCCTGGACTTTCTGGGTGTGGAATGTGCCCGGACGGCTCTGCGGGATGCGCGGGTGGAAGGCGTGGAACTTCGGCGAGGCGTTGAAGATCACGCTGCGCACGAGCAGGGAATCAACAATCAAGCGACGGCCGATGGGTTGTTGAGTTTGTTGTCCGCGATTCGAAGCGACTTTCTAAGCAACGAAAGCAAACAACAAGTGATCCGGATCCTACTGGAACAACGATTCAATTCGATGATTCCTGCCGGTCTTCCATCACACGCGATGGTGGCGCATAAGACCGGTGAGATTTCAACTGTTTCCCACGATATCGGCATCGTGTATTTGCCCGAACGCGAACCGTATATCACCGCGATTTTGACTGAATTCGATCCAGATCAAGAGGGACGGCGCGAGGCGGTCGCGGCGATTTCGAAAGCGATCTATCGATCGCTGCTGGGAACCGAAAGAAAACCCAATGAGGACTGACTTCTTGCGGCCGATTGATGGGTTGTGTTTGGCTGAAGAGTACCGCGCGCTATTGCGACCGGGCGAAAGCGAAACTGGTGCCACTGGCAATGTTCATCGTCTGCCGCGTTTCTTCTATGAAATTGGCACTTGGGAGGAAGCGCATGAGATTCGCCTGGCGCCACACTTCACGCTCGCGGAATTAATGCTCGTCGATTGTCGTGAGGCGAGGCTCCTCCTTAGCCAATTCCCTCATTACGTGCCCTGCGCAATCGTTCTGCTCGCGAGATTGCTAGAGGAATTCCGTCATGAAGTTGGTGCACCCGTATTCATCAGCGCAAATGGCGGCTACCGTTCGCCGGCGCATCAGATTGGCGGCGCAAAGAGCATTCATGCCTGGGGCACGGCGGCAAACATCTATCGCGTGGGAGACACTTTTCTTTCCGACGCGAAGTCGATTGAGAAATACCGCGTGATTGTTGCATCGCTTG
>QHPE01000060.1:17041-28270 GCA_003218945.1 Verrucomicrobiota bacterium
AAAAACCGACGACCACCTTCACATCGATTTAGGGTACGCGAGCTTAACTCCGCGCGAATGCAGCGAGGCGAGTTGACCTTGCATTGGGCAGATGAAGCACCGCCGACGAGACCACGACGCCCATGTTCGTCGCTTTGGTGCGCCCGGTGCAATGCCAAGGTGCGCCGTAATTGGCTTGGAGGCGGAATTCAATCTTCTCATCAACGGACGCAGACAGCGTCCGGAAAAAGTATTCGGCGATCCCAGTCGGTTGGTGCGACGCCGCATGATTCCGCGTATCGGCAAATCATTTCAACTACCGGCGGGTGGTGCAATTTATTTCGACACCGGCGTCATCGAAGTGGCGACACCGATTGTTGAGCTCGAACCGGGCTGCTGTTATCGCGCGACGCGCTTGTTGTGGGAGCAAATCCGCTACCTTCGAGTGGAGCTAGATCATTGGGGAAAGCGACATAAGCGCCACTGCCGGCTGCAAGGCTTTAGCGCGCACTACAATTTCTCTTTTCCGAACACGCGGAGATCAAAGCTTCGCAATGCCACGAAGCTCGCTTATCTGCTCGCGCACATTCTGCCTGCGCCGGTGATTTTGCTGGCAACAAACCGGCTGAGCAGCGCAGTCGGAGTGCGGCCGCGCCGAGGCCGGATCGAAGTCACAGTTGATTTTACGCCCGACCCCGCGTTGATGCTGGCGACGTGCGCCTTCATCGCGGGTGTCGTGGAAACGGTCCTCCGCTGGCAGGATTTTGGCTTGAGACAACTGGCGCGTCATGAAATTCCCCGGATGGCGCGATTTCGT
Organism: Verrucomicrobiota bacterium; assembly: GCA_003218945.1. Classification (GTDB taxonomy): domain Bacteria; phylum Verrucomicrobiota; class Verrucomicrobiia; order Chthoniobacterales; family UBA10450; genus Udaeobacter. The sequence continues at coordinate 17,838 of QHPE01000060.1, forward strand.
CTACGAAAACATTCGTCGCGCCGCGGTTGGCGAGTGACGGCTGATTCGTTAGGCCAGGATCCCTTTGCGGCCGACATGAATAAAACGCTTTGGAAGTTGCGCGATGGCCGGAGTTTAAGTCTGCGTGCAATCGCGGCAGAAACCTTGCGGCCGTTTCACCGGCGAATTCGGCAAATCAGTGATTCGAGCACCCTGGAACACATCGGCGCGGTTTTCGCCGGAGACGCGCGCTCACTTCTCGACTTTGAGAAGCGCCCCGATGCATATGACGACGTTGGGCATGCCGTTGATTGGGGTCGCCGCCGAATGCGACGCTGGCCGCGGTCCAAATACGAAAAAATCATCCATCGCCTGATCGCGCGCGAACCGATACGAATCGGGCAAAAACGTTATCAGGTGGATAGGATGAACGGATGGTATGTGGTCGAGTTTCGCGAAGTGGGGACGAAACACCGCCGCACGTTCAACCTCGATGAACTGGTGCAGTTGTCGGATGGAAAAAAGTTTACTACCACAAGGTCACGCAAACCGAAGTCTGGGAGAAAACGTAGCATCTAAGGCAAAGGTGGATCGGCTTCTCCGAAGACGATGCGAGATAGTCGCTCAAGGCGCAGTACATCAGGCGGCAAAGTCGCTAGTATCGCCGACGCGCTCGGAGATCGGGTTCCGCCTATAAGCCCATCAACTCCCGGACGTATTTCACTGGCGGGCTGCCGTACGAGATCACTTGGTCGTTGTATTTTTTGAGATTGAAATCACCGCCTAGTTTCTCTTGTTCGGCAGCGCGCAGATCGAGGTGCTCCGTCGCGCCAACGAAGTAGGTGGAGAGTTGTGCAGAAGTGAGGCGAACGCGTTTCCATTTCGCTACCGCTTCGCCCTCCTGCTGGTAACCTTCTTTCGTCATCAGATCCATTGCTTCCTTTTCGGTCATGTTTCCGGCGTGAATGCTTTGATCGAGAATAGCGTTGCAAATCGCCCGGAGTCGCATCTTCAACTGCTGCATTTTCACTTCGGGTCCTCCGTATCCCTGTTCTGCCATCATCTGCTCGCAATAGACGGCCCAGCCCTCGATAAATGGTCCGCTTCGAAAAATTGCGCGGACCAGAGTAGGCGCTCGAAATTCGTTGGCGTGCGCGAGTTGCAAGTAATGCCCGGGCATCGCTTCGTGCACGGTCAAATCGCGAATCATGTAGTTGTTGTATTCGCGAAAGAACGATTCCTTTCGTTCTTTTGACCAGTCCTTGGGCGTGGGTGCGACGGCAAAAAATGTTTTCCCGTTCTTCTCGAGCGGTCCCGGCGCATCGCAATATGCAATCGCGACACCGCGTTTGAATTCCGGCATCGGAATTACGTCCAGGGACACATTTGGGACGGTAACCAGTTCATGTTGCTTGACGAAGGACGTCGCCTCTGTGACTACCGTTTTCGCGAAATCGACAACCGTCGCGTCATTGGGATGCTGCTCCGCAAGCTTGTCGAGCACAGCGGCTGTGACTTTGTGCTTGTCTGCCAACGTCGCTGCGTCGGTATTTGGAAAATGTTTCTTGTAGAGAGGCAGGGCGGTCTCGTAGATGGCGATTTGCGTCTGTTGCAGGTTGGTCTGCGCGCGCTTCATGATTTCTTCCATCGACAAGTCGGACGCGAGCGCAAAGTGCAGTTTCTTTCGATACTTCTCCGCGCCGAGGCGGAAATTGCCGTTGGAGCGGGCGAGCAGATCGTTCTGGAGCCATCTCTTGTATTCCTCCAGCGCGGTTGCGGTTTTCTCCTGCAAAGGCGCGAGGTCTTTCTGTGGGGCCTGATCGAGAAGTGGCGCCATTTCCTGACGCACGAGATTAATTGCGCCCTGCGTTTGCTCAATCGCCGTCTCGGTGTGAATGCGCGGCGGATGTTGCAGATTGGTCTTCGCTTGAGCAATCACGCGCGGAATTTTCTCCATGCGTTGGCGCAAATTCGGGAGCCGTTTTTCTGCTGGCGCAAAATCGCGCGCGACCAACAGATAAAGGCTGTTAGCCAGGCTTTGCATATAGACCAGCGGATTCCAATCCGGCTCCTTCAGATCTTCGGCCCGGAAGATTTGGTAATCGATGTTTTCCTTCAGGATGCGGAAATCGACACCGTTCGCGCCGGTAAGCTGCGATCCGTCAATGGCAGTTAGCTTCTCCCGAAATTCTTTTTGCGTGGCGAGGTCTTTGGCTTGCGCTTCAGCCGAGTAATCGGTCAACTCGCCATCAAAACGGTGGTCACCAAGGTCGGTCGCCTGTTCGGGATTGGCTCGGAGATATTGCTCGACGTAATCGCCCGCGATTTTTTGGAACGCTTCGTCCTGCGACGTGGCGGCTGCGTTCAACGTTGCCAGTGACAACAAGACGCCCGCTCTGATGACGATTTTCATCCGACCTTAACTCGGCGTGCCGCTGTGAAGAATCGGCTCGGTGGCGATTTCGTCCGGCGTGAGCTGAGTTTGCAGGTAGGTTCGGCCCTTATAGAAGCAGGCGACAATTACGAAGACGATGGCAGCGCCAAACATCAACCAGGTGAAAAAGCTAAAGTACTGATAAGCGCTGAGTTTATGCCCGCCGCCTAGGATCCATTTATTGACCAGAGCGACGAAGCCCTCGCCTGAGGCAACGGTGAGGAGCCACAGCGCCATCACCGAACTCTTCATCGAATTCGGCGCCTGCGTGTAGGAGAACTCCAGGCCGGTGATCGACACCATCGCCTCACCTAGCGTGAGGATGACATAGGCCAACAATTGCCAATTGATGCTCGGTTTCATTCCAGCGTCGATTTGGCTTTGAATCCAAACGATCACGACGAATGACAAGGCCGTGATGAAGAGACCGATCCCGATTTTCCGCAATGGTGTAAGTGGAAAAATTTTGTCGATCGCCGGATAGATCAAGTAATTCACAATCGGAATGAAAATTAAAATAAGAATGGGGTTAGCGGTCTGGACCTGGGCTGCGATCAAATTCATGCCCATCCAGTGCAAATCCATTTTCTCGGCCTGTAATGTCCATTCGACGCCATTGCTCATTCCCCAAAGCGCCCAAAAAACCAAAATGAAAACATAAACCATCGCAATGCGGCCAAGCGTGATCAGACCTTCCTTGCTGAAAGTTTCTTTCAAATAGCTGAGGCCTGCTGGCGGCACGTGCACCATTTTGTTGCGACCACCCCAGAAGAACAAAGTGGCGATCAACATCGCTATTCCGGGAATTCCGAACGCCCAGCCGGGTCCCCATTTGGGATTTGCAAGAAGCCAAGGGCAAAGAATGGAGGAGATAAACGAGCCCGCGTTTATCGAGAAATAAAACCAGCCAAACATTTTCGAGAGCAGATGCTTATTCGATTCACCGAACTGATCACCGACGTTTGCTGAGACGCACGGTTTGATGCCGCCGGCGCCCAGACAAATCAGGAACAATCCGATCGCGAGCATTGTGCGTTGTCCGATGGCGATTCCCCACGTTGTAGCCATGCAGGCGAGCGTGAGGTTTCCCAAGCAGTAAACAATCGAGAGCGACAGAATCGTCCGATATTTCCCGAAAAAACCATCGGCGAGGATCGCGCCGAGCACTGGGAGAGCATATACGCCTAGCACGAAAACATGGCTGTACATGTACGCTTGGTTGTCATTCATCGGCGCTAGAACGCCCGACTGATTCAGAAGGTAGTGCGCCATGAAGACGGTCAGCACCGACTTCATCCCGTAGTAGGAGAAACGCTCGGCCGCTTCGTTGCCGATAATGTACGGCACGCCGGGCGGCATGCCGCTGAGGTTCGGTGGCGAAGTCAAATACTTGTCTCTAGCCATGTAATTTTTGCCTAACGAGCTTCTTGTGCAGATTCAGCGGGGTGAGGACGAGAGGAAGACTCGTAAGAACTCTTTTTTGATGCCTCCGGCCATTCTTTTGCCGGATCCGGCTGCTCCCGCTGAACGTCTGGCAACTGCCCGATGGGATGTTTTTCGCAAGACGTGGAAAACAGGAGAATGCACAGCGCAATAGCCACGACACCCACGCGAAGGAAAGAAGCCATAATGCGTTGGCACAGTTATCAGTCTCTCGGTGCGCATGCAAGGCGAAAGCGAATTGGTAGCACAGGCATCTTGCCTGTTGGGGCGTTTGGGCGTCTCGCCTGGACACTTCGTTGCAAATCTTCGGCACAGTGGAAGCTCGCCGGCACACAGGCAAGATTGCCTGTGCTACTTATGATTGAAAGACGCCGCCACAGCATTACTATCACACGCGGTGGGCCGCACAGAAAGAGTCAGCGCTTGGAACGAAGTATTCGCTCTCGTTCTGCTTTTTGCGGGCACACTGCTCTTTTTCGCGCTGATTTCCTACACGCCGAAGGATATCCCGTCTTGGCTATGGTTTAGCCATGTTTCGCCTGCAAATCATCCTGCACAAAATTTCATCGGGCCGCTTGGGGCAATTGTAGCGGGCATTTGTTACCAGTTGATCGGCGTTTTCGCTTCGCTGTTGTTAGCAGCCGTGTTGCTGGGTTTCGGGGCGGCTAAATTATTTTATCCGCGGTTCCGGGTGGCTCTCCGGATTCCGTGGATCGTTTTGTTCCTCATGTCTGGTGCCTGCCTCGATGAAGCCTGGGGTATTAGCTATTTGCTTGGCAGAAAGGTGCCCGTGGATATTCGGGGCCCCGGCGGTCTCGTTGGTTACGGCTTGTCCAATGAACGCCACGGGCTACTGCCCGCTGCTCTCGGCCCGGTAGGCTCGGTTCTTCTTGTCGTCGGAGTTTATTTGACCACGCTGATTCTGGTTACGGGTCTGCGTCCGATTCATCTTGTTCGTGAGATGGTCAATCTTACGCGTCGCAGCATGGCAAAGCAGCACGAATGGCGACTGCGCCGGAGAATTCGGCAATCGGATCTGAAAGAAAAACTGAAGACTGAACAGGGGCGACGAGCGCTCGAAGCGCTACAGAAGCAACTTAAGAAGAAAGGCGTTCCTGTTCCTGAAGCGGTAGGCACAATGATTTTACCGGAGGAGGTGGCAAATCGACCGGCGCCAAAGGTCGTTGATACGACGGCGCCGTCGACTCAACCGGTGATGACTCGACGCAGACTCTCTCTTGCCGAGCTGCGCGCAACCGAGGAAAAAGCGAAGGCCAGTTCCAGTCCGACAAGCGCCGTGTCGAAGTGGGAAGATTATGTTTTGCCTGGACTCGATCTGCTGGAGGAGCACAGTTTTGAAGCTCGCACCGCCACCGACCCTTCCGAGCTACAAGAAGTCCAGCAAATCCTGATCGAGACTTTGGCGCAATTTGGCATTGCCGTTGGGCCGGGCGACATCACGAAAGGTCCAACTATCACGCGGTATGAAGTCTATCCGGCCAAAGGCGTCCGGGTGGACAAAATCGTGAGCCTCGAGCGCGACCTTGCACGAGCAACGAGCGCCGAACGAATCAACATCCTCGCGCCTATTCCCGGGAAAGACACCGTTGGAATTGAGCTTGCCAATACCCGCAAGGTAACGGTGAAACTGCGCGAGCTTTTCCAATCGTCCGATTGGGACTCGGCGAAGGAGCACGCAAAGATTCCGCTGGCGCTCGGCAAGGACGTTTATGGCAAGACAATCATTGCCGACCTGGCGCAAATGCCGCACCTGCTCGTGGCCGGCACCACTGGCAGCGGAAAGAGCGTTTGTATCAATGCGCTAATTGCCAGCATGCTCTATCGCTTCACGCCGGAGGAGATGCGTCTCGTCATCATCGATCCAAAAATGGTGGAAATGCAGGCGTATCAATCGTTGCCGCATCTTGCATTCCCGATCGTCACGGATCCGAAAAAAGTTCTGCTGGCCTTGCGATGGTTGATCGACGAGATGGAGCGCCGGTACAGAATGTTTGCCCGCGTCGGCGTGCGGAACATTGTCGGGTTTAATGCACGGCCGAAGAAGAAAACACAAAAAGAACTCGATGCTGAGGCTGTAGAGTCCGGTGTCTCACTGGATCGGGCACGCAGGTCTGCTGAGACAGCGGACGCTACACCGATCAAAGTGCCGCGCGAAGACGAGGAAGACGTTCCCGACAGAATTCCGTACGTCGTCGTCATCGTCGATGAGCTCGCCGATCTGATGCAAACCGCGCCCGCGGATGTCGAGACGGCGATCGCGCGCATCACGCAAATGGCCCGTGCGGCCGGCATGCATGTGATCGTCGCAACGCAAACACCGCGCGCGGACGTGATCACCGGGGTTATCAAAGCGAATATTCCCAGCCGCATCGCATTCCAAGTCGCGAGCAAGATCGACAGCCGCGTCATTCTTGATGAAAACGGCGCCGAGCGTTTGCTCGGGCAGGGCGACATGCTTTATCTGCCGCCGGGCGCGTCACGGCTCATACGTGCGCAAGGCGTGCTGGTCACCGATAATGAGATTCACGCGCTCGTAGAATTTATTTCGAAACAAAGTCCGCCTGCGTTTGATACGGCCATGCATGAGAAACTCCAATCGACTAGTGCGCCGGAGGAAGAAGTGACCGCCGAAGATGAAGAGCTGGTCGAAAAATGCATCGAGATTATTCGACAGGAAAAACGCGCTTCTACTTCGCTGCTTCAGCGCCGGCTTCGTCTAGGTTACACCCGTGCGGCGCGAATCGTTGATATTTTAGAGCAGCGCGGTATTTTAGGTCCAGGCGAAGGCGCGAAACCACGCGAGATTCTGGTCGATCTCGATGCCGCCGTTTAGCCGTCATTCGCGTCATGACAATAGAAGGGCTCGGTAAGAAATTTCAGGAGGCAAGACAGGCGAGAAATCTCACGCTCGATGAAGCGGCGCGGATGACGAAGATTCGCCCCCAGCGGCTGGCGGAAATCGAGGCTGAGGATTTTTCCCAATTCCCGAGCCTGGCCTACGCAAAAGGTTTTCTGCTCATCTATGGAAAATTTTTGGACGTCGATGTGACGCCTTACCTCGATGTGTTCGAGGATTCGGAGAGCGTGACGGTGGACGGTTATTCATACCTTCAGGAGAATGAGCGCGCGAAACCGGTTTCTGCGCCGGTGGTCCGGCGCCGTGCCGTTCCAAGCGGCGGAAACAGTCGCGTTTCGCCAATGCCGCTCATTTTCGGGGTTCTGGTTTTAGTGATCGGTTTTTTGGCCATGAAATTTTTTCTCAATGTGCAACGGCTCGCACCCGGGCGGGGGGAGTCCACCGCGCAAAGGTCGCCAATTGCGACACCGGCTATTGCCTCAGGCGGATCGAGCCCGGCAGTAGCGAACAATGGTGGCGCGGGCGCTACCACTGCGCCGATCGCTTCACCTGTTCAGACACCTGGACCGCCCGCAACGCGCAGGGCGCTGGCCGTTGATTCCACGGCTTCAGGCGAGCCGGAAGTCCGCAAAGCGAAGCCGGTAACCAAAGAAGACTTGGCAGAAGGGAGCTCCGCAACCAATTCACCGCCGGCGGAATCAGGCGAACAGAATCGAGTGGCCATACGGCCGCTCAAACGAACGTATGTGAAGGTAACGGTAGGCGATAATGGGAAACCTGCGTTTGAACGATGGGTTTCCCCGGCTGATGGTCCGGTTGAGTTTCGCGGTAACCGCGTCTCGATTCGAGTTCTCGATCGTGAAGCTGTCGCCATCACCAAAAACGGCCAGGCGCTGCAAGAGAACGATCAGGACGTGACGGTTAACTGATCGCACGCGATGAAATCATCTGTAGTGGCAGCCGTGTCCGCTGCAAAAGACCACAAGCAAGCGACAGGCCTGGATCTACAGAACGTGAAGATCGGCATGATCAGCCTCGGTTGTGCCAAGAACCTCGTCGATGCAGAAATCATGCTTGGAAGTGTTTTGCAGCGTGGGATGGAAATCACATCACGCGCCGAAGAAGCTGACGTTCTGGTTGTGAACACCTGCGCGTTTATCGATTCAGCCAAGGAAGAATCGATCGAAGCAATTCTCCAAGCGCACCAGCAACGCGGCCTAACCAAAAGACCTGGCCAAAAGCTGATTGTAAGCGGCTGCATGTCACAGCGTTTTGCGAAGGAACTACGGCTGGAGATGCCGGAGGTGGATGCGTTCATTGGGCTCGATCAAGTCAGCCGGCTTGGCGAAATTGCGGAGAAGATTGTAGCACGACCGTCTCGGTTGCGAGATGCAGCCACCGCAAGTGGGACGCATGCGCTACTATTCACCGACACGCGTCCGACGTACATTCCCGATTACGAGACGCCACGGTTTAGGCTTACACCGGCGCATTTCGCTTACGTAAAGATTGCCGAAGGCTGTAATCATCCGTGCAGCTTTTGCGTGATTCCGCAAATGCGGGGAAAACACCGGAGTCGGAAACCGGATTCGGTGCTGGCTGAAATCCGCGCGCTCGTCGACGAAGGCGTGCGCGAGATCAATTTAATCAGTCAGGACACCACCTATTACGGGATGGATTTGTGGCAGGCTAAAGCGGGACCGCGACAGCCGGTCGACTCCAATCGCGGGCCTACGTTAGCCGCGCTGCTTCGCGAGATTCAGAAAATCGAAGGCGAATTTTGGGTGCGCCTGCTTTACACGCATCCGGCGCATTGGAGCGATGAACTGATTGAGACCATCGCGGAATGCGACAAGGTTGCGCGCTACATAGACATCCCGCTACAACACATTGACGACTCGATGCTAAGTAGTATGCGCCGTGAAACATCGCGCGCGCACATCGAACATTTGATCGACAGACTGCGGGCCGGAATTCCTGGCGTAACTCTGCGGACGACTTTCATCGTTGGGTTTCCCGGCGAAACGGATGCGGAATTCGAGACATTGGTTGATTTTGTTCGGCGCACCCGGTTCGAACGGCTCGGGATATTCAAATATTCTCGGGAACAGGGATCCCGCGCGGCGAACATGCCAGGACATATTCCCGCAAAAATCAAGAATGCCCGTTACCGACAAGCGATGTCGGTGCAGCAATGGATTGCGTGCGATCTCGCTCGCCAGAAGATTGGAACCGAACTGAAACTTCTGGTGGATCAACCGCATATCGCCCGCACCGAAGGCGACGCTCCCGACATCGACACGCGTGTTGTATTGTCAAAGCGTGCGCCTGTTGGCGAGTTCATTTGGCGGAGCATCACAGGGAGCCGCGGCTACGATCTGCTGGCGTAATGCCAATTGCGCGGCCGCGAGATTGGAGGGTGACAAGTCGGCGAATTCTGATCAGATTGCTGTTTGACTGATGGCCGAATCTGACCAGCCGAAAAAAGAAACGGTTCGCATCGAGTTGCCGCTTCCGCCTTTAACTAATCCGCCCCAGCCAATCGTTGAGCCGCGCGAAACTGTTCGCATTCAACTGCCGGTTCGTGAGACGGACGGGTCTCCGTCTTCATTGCAGTCTTCCCCTGAAGATATGTCGCCCACAAATCTTTTCCCACCGCCGAGTCCGCCAGTTGCGTCGAAGCCATTGTCAGCTGCTGTGCGTCCTGCCCCAGCTTCGCCCCCTGCGGGACCGAAAAGAGATACCGTTCGAATTCCTCTCACTCCGGAGCCATTGCGCTCTTCTCACCAGAAAACTCAGTCGCTGATTACCTTGCCCCCGGTCGCTCAACAGAATCCGCCCATCGGTGCGGCGGCGGAGGAGAAAAGCTCGATGGTGCTGTATTGGCTGCTTCTGGGCCTTTCCGCATTGATTTTGATTATCCAGATTTGGACTTACTTTTCTTAGCCATGGAAAATTCTGCCATCATTAACCTGAACGAATCCAATTTTGACCGCGAACTGACGCAGGACGACAAACCGCTGATCGTCGACTTTTGGGCCGAATGGTGTGGTCCGTGCAAAATGATCGCCCCGCTACTGGACGAGATAGCGCGCGAAAAGATAGGCGCAGTCAAGATTGCGAAAGTGAACGTGGACGAGAATCAGAGTCTCTCGTCCAAGTACAATATCCGGGCGATCCCGGCTCTACTCTTTTTCAAGAACGGCCAGCTACGGGATCAGGTCATCGGGGTTGCCAGCAAGAAGGATCTGCTCAACCGCCTCGAAGCGCTGGGGTAAGGACTTTTCGAGCGCGCGAAAATGGTAGCGACGCGGCGCTGCGGCGTCCTGTCGCGCAGCGCGCCGACTGTACCTTTGCTGAATATTTGAGTAGTCTTCGCGTGTCCAATGTCCCAAAACTCCGCGATGGCACGGGTGCTGCGAGTCCGTCTTCATCAACAGCGCACCGGGCTTGCTAAGCGCCAAACTTAAGATGCCGAAATCGTCGATTTCAAGCGTTCCTTTTCGTTTCAAAAGCCAATTGGTTTACGAAGGGAAGGGCAGTTTTTCGCGGTTATCGTTCACGACCGATGAATAAAAACGTCATCGTTCTAGCACAATTTCTGAAAGCCGTGTTTGGTGCGGGTGAAAAAATTCGAACAAACTAGTTGACTAGTCGGTCTAGTAACGCTAAATGGTCGATATGCCAAGAGTGAGTGAC
>QHPE01000061.1:0-7533 GCA_003218945.1 Verrucomicrobiota bacterium
CAAACGCAACAAAGCTGGCGGTGGCGTAACCCGGAAACGGGCGCATCGCTTCGGGTGTCATATCCCAGCGAGGAAATCGTCCTCATCCCAGTTTCAGGTCAATGATTTAACAAAACGAAACCATGAAAATAAAATCCGTATTCACCATTACAATCATCGCGTTGCTGCCGCTGGCAGGATTTGCGCAAACACCGCCTGCTCCACCACAGCCACCGGGTCCGCCGGGAATGCCGAGTCATCACGAGAAAGGGCCCAAGGTTCCAGTGACATACCTTGGCGTGGAGACATCACAGGTGCCACCTGTCGTGAGTGAACAGCTCGGGTTGGGAAAAGGCCTGGGATTGGTTGTTGATTACGTCGAGCCGAACAGCCCTGCCGCTGCTGGTGGGGTTCAGCAGAATGACATCCTGAAAATGTTGAACGACCAGATTCTCATTGAGCCGAGTCAATTGCGAAAGCTGCTTCAGACTTTCCCTGACGGCACGGAAGTTACGCTCACTGTTCTGCGCAAGGGACAAGAGCAAAAGCTGACTGCCAAGCTCGCCAAAAAAGAAGTGCCACAGAGGCATCATCTCTTTCCGGGAGGCAACCATGACTGGCATTGGGATTTCGACGAGACAGGCGATCTCGGCGACCAAATGCAGGATCTAAAGGAACAATTGAAAGAGCAGCTTGGCGATGCGCAACACGGCATCATCCGTGGAGCGGTTATGCAAGCTCACGAAGCGGCAAGGCGCGCGAAGGACGATGCCCGGCGCGCTGCGGATGAGCTTCGCATCTTTTTCGAAGACAACGGCGCGATGAACGCCAGTAGGATCGATCTTGGCAAGGCGCAGATCGTTTTCTCCAACGATAAGGGCGAGCTGAAGTTGGAAAACGTGGATGGAAAAAAACTCCTTACCGCGAAGGATCGGCAGGGAAAACTACTTTTCAGTGGTCCAGTCGAAACGGAGGAAGACCTAGCTAAAGTGCCCGGCGACGTGCGTGAGCGATACGAGAAGTTACAGCAAAGCGACCTGCGAGCGGTTGCTCCGCGACACGATAATAATACCGGAAATGACGCCGATACCGAGGACGCGGATGACGATGATGATGAAGAAAACCCTGAACCATCATCGCAGCACGTGTCGTTCAACTCATCTCCCCGCGAGATGGTTCCAAATTCAATCTCATTTTGACGGGCAGAGGAGGAACTCCGCCGAGCACCTTAACCTGGTCTAGCCAGCCGCTCGGCGGAGTTTCATTTTGCACCTTCGGCGAGTCGTTGGGCATCATCTTGAGCTACCTTTGCTGAAGCTACGCGTGCCAGGGAGAAGCCAACCCATCAAGGTGGAACGCGTTCTTCCTGCGGATTGCTGTGTGAGGAGATTGAGCTGTGATCTCCGAGTTACACTTGGAGCCGCAGCGCCCTCGCGCCGCGGCTCGTAGGCCGGCCGTCTGCAAAAATGCGGCTGAGCCGCCTGCTTTTAAGTGTAATCGCCGGCGCCATTTTTCTTGCTGCAAGAAAGTCGCGTGCCTATAAGAGACTGCGCGTGAGGATGCGGCTCCTGTTGCTGGTCGGGACCATTGCGTTGCTTTGTTCAGCACACGCGCAAACGCCGCCGCTCTCAGCTTCACCGGCGCTGGAGCAGCGCGTGGCTGACCTTGAAGCATATATAAACAATTCGCCGCGTGGCGCTGATACGAAATCGGCGACGGCTTCGAATATTGCAGGGCCAGGCCCCAGCTACAACGCATGGATGATGACATGCGCGGCGCTCGTGCTTTTCATGACTTTGCCCGGCCTGGCGCTTTTCTATGGCGGCCTGGTTCGCGCAAAGAACGTCCTTTCCGTACTAGCGCAATGCCTGGGCATCGCCGGGCTGGTCACGATCGTCTGGTGGGTGGTAGGATATTCGCTCGTATTTTCGCGCGGCTCTCCGTTTATCGGTGGATTAAAGTTCGCGTTTCTGCACGGAGTCGATGCGAGGCCGAACTCGGACTATTCCTATTGGGCTTCGCAGGATGTCTTTGCAATGTACCAACTGATGTTCGCGATTATCGCGCCGGCGTTGATCATCGGCGCTGTGGCCGAACGAGTAAAATTTGCGGCCGTGCTCGTGTTTGTAGGCGTATGGATGTTTGCCGTCTATTTCCCCATCGCACATATGGTGTGGGGAATCGACGGTTGGATGAACGGCGTCTGGAATGCGAACTCAAGAATCACGGCAATCGATTTTGCCGGAGGAACCGTTGTTCACATGAGCTCGGGATGGTCGGCGCTCGTGTTGTGCATTCTCCTTGGCACCGGCTCGGATTCAGGAAAGAAATCATGGCTCCCCACAGCATGGTCCTTTGTATGGTCGGAACGGGTCTGCTCTGGGTCGGGTGGTATGGTTTTAACGCCGGCAGCGCGCTTGCGCCAGATGGAATCGCCGCGAACGCCTTTATGACTACTACGCTTGCGACGGCGGTCGCTTCGTTCACATGGGCCATGCTGGAATACATGCTGCGCGGAAAACCGAGCGTGCTCGGCTTTTGTTCCGGTGCCGTAGCCGGGCTGGTCGTGATCACGCCGGCTTGCGGATATATTGCTGCTACCGGCGCAGTCATCATCGGGATCGCTGCCGGAATCCTCCCGTTCTTCGCCTGTACAAAGCTAAAATCGTGGCTTGGCTACGATGACGCGCTCGAAACCTTTGGGATCCACGCAGTGGGCGGAACTCTCGGGGCCTTTCTCACAGGCATCTTCGCCACGGCGAGTGTCAATCCCAACCTTTCTTTAAGCACTGGCGCACCGCTGAATCCCGCCACGCAAAACGGCCTCGCGCGAATTGTTGGTCACACGCTGTGGATCGAGCAACTAAAAGCAATCGTGGTAACGATCGTGGTGGCAGTCGTAGGAACCGCGGTGATCGGCGCGTTGGTACGGGGAGCAATCGGTCTGCGCATTCCGCCGGAGATCGAGCGCCAGGGGCTGGACATCAATCAACACGGTGAAGAGGGGTACATCACGTCATGACTTTGCTCGTGTTTCCGTTTGGTTCCCAGTTTTCGATCACGAACGCGAGCAGGAGCAATGAGTCTAAGAGCAAATGAACCAGGACACGGAACACCTGCGGTTACTTGCGATTTTTCATTACGTCGTTGCCGGTCTGGCCGCGTTCTTCTCGTTGTTTCCGCTGATTTACACAACGATCGCGCCGGAATTCCTTGGCTGGATCTTTGTCGGTATCGGTTCGTTCTTGTTTTTAGTCGGGATAGCCATGGCGATCTGCATTCTGATCGCGGGACGATGCCTCTCGCGTCGCAAAGGCGATTCGTTCGCGCTGGTGATGGCCTGCATCGAATGTCTCTTCGTTCCGTTTGGAACTATTCTTGGAGCGTTTACGATTGTCGCTCTTTCGCGCGAGTCGGTGAGGGAATTATTCCCCACGGCTTCGATGCAGCCCCCGAGCTAAAATTGGACGTTGGGCTTTAGCGATGCACAGCTGCTGTCGGAGACGTTGGCCGTGAGGCTCAATTTCCAGTGTTGGGGTTGCCCATGCTTTGCATCTGCCGCTGCAATTGCTCAGCATTGGCTCTCTTTACGTTCAAGGCACCGGCATTTGAAGCGGCGTTGTCGTCAACTTCCACCCAACGACCACCCATGTGGCTCCCCGTTTCCGCCGGGATCCAGACCATGTGTTTTCCTGACTTTTGCTGTGTGCTTGCTTGTCCGGTTGGCATCGGTTTCAGATCGAAGTTGAGTACCGTCGACTGATCGGACCTGGTTTTCGTGTTACTGATCGACGCTTTTGTTGCGCCATTGACTATCAGTGAAACCCGGTAAACGCCCGGTTGTAGACCTTGCGAAATATAGCGACCCTGTGCATCCGTTTTCACCGTATTGTATAGCTGTTTGCCATCTTTCGATGCAACCTGAACATTCGCGCCTTTAATCGGTTGTCCTTTTGCGTCCTTCACGATCCCTTGGATGCTTGCCGGTCCCGCCCAGGCGGTTGCAGCACAAAGCATCAGCCCAATACCGACTATCCGCAGTAATTTAATGAACATAGATGAATAAAACATAATGATTCATTGGTTACTACAGGAAATGGCGGACGAAGTTCCCAAGAATTTTGCTGAATGAGGGAAAAAGCGAAGCTTCCGCGAGTGGCCTGTTGCTGTAGCCGTGCCTCTGTGAAGCGCGCGCACACGGCCCGCAGGGCGTGTGCTATAGATTACAAGCGTTTTCTCAAAGCGACGTCCCAAGTGCGACCCTAGTTGGTCGTCGCTTCGTTGTAGCTATCTTGAAAATTACCAATTATGAACGGTAACTCTATCAATATTGGAAGCGGAATGCGCCTTTCCCCTGTCGTCGACTTCGACCCAGTTACCGCCGAGATGGCTACCGGTACGACCTGGCACCCACACAATGTGCTTTCCGCCCTTTGCACCGTTACCTGCTTGAGACGTTTGTTTGAGATCGAAATTCAGCTGAGTCGATTGATTCGCCTTGGTCTGCGTGTTCATGCTCGACGCCTTGACCTCGCCATTCACAAGCAATGTTACCCGGTAAACGCCCGGTTGCAATCCCTGTGAAACAAAGCGGCCATTTGAACCGGTCTTAACCGTGCTGAACACCTGTTTGGTGTCTCGCGATTCGATCCGAATGTCTGCGCCTTTAATCGGTTCGCCTTCCGCATATTTGACAAACCCCTGAATGGACGCTGGCCCGTTCGCTGTAGTCTTGTTCGTTCGCACGGCGACTTCCGATCCGCGATCATGCACACTGGTCGCGGCTGCCGTCTCTGGAAGCGCAGCGGCCACGTCCGCCGTAATTTTGTTCGTTCGCAGGCCGGCGTCTGATGCGCGATAACGCACGCTGCTAGTCAATGCCGTCCTTGGAGGCGCAGCGGTCACTTGAGTGTCAGGGCGGCTCGGTTCGAAACCTCCCGGAGATACATAATCCGGAAGTGTGGACGGATTAAATGGATTGTGTACTAGCATGCTAACGCCGATACTGCTTATCCCTGTCGGATGAGTTACATCCGTGAAAAGCCCCTGATAACGCTCGTATACGCCATTCCTGGGTTCTTCATGGGCGGGAAGCCGAACGGCTAACTTGATCTTGAGCGCGTCAACGATAGACCGGGCGATTTCGTCTTGGAGTGCAAACGCGCCGTCCAACTCGCGGTCATAAATTTCCGTCCAAACACGGAAACCGGTGCGCGCATCAATCAGCTCTGCCGTTACACGAACGCGGTTACCTTCACGCTGCAGACTTCCTTCGAGTACATTCCCAACGTTAAGCTTTTGTCCAACCTTGCTTGGGTCTGTGTTCTTCCCCTTGAAGGCAAATGACGAGGTTCGGCCAACCACGCGTAATTCATCGACCGCGCCGAGCGTATGAAGAATTTCCTCGCTTATGCCGTCACACAAAGATTCCTGATCGTTCGCCTCGCTAGAATCGGTAAATGGTAGAACCGCAATACTCCTGTCTGGCGGATTAAACTGCGACGCTCGGAAGAGTTCGTCGCGAGATAGCCAAACGGCAGCCGCGCCTAAAAGGAGACCGGCAGTCGCTGCTCCAACAAGTTTCGGGTTACGCTGCGACCAGCGCCAGATCCGCGCTGGAGGTGAAACCGGGCGGGCTACGATTGGACGGCCGCCGAGCCAGCGTTCCAGATCGGCTGCGAGATCGCCGGCGGAGCGGTAGCGCGCTTTTGGATCACGTTCGAGGCAGCGTGCACCGTTTCAGACGCTTGACGAATCACGGAAACCGGATTGGAACCCAGGAATGGTGGACGCCCAGCAAACAAGTTGAACAGAACTGCGCCAAGACTGTAAACATCGGCAGCTGGGGTAAGATCGGCGGCTGCGCCGTTGGCCTGTTCGGGGGCAATAAAACCTGCCGTTCCGAACGTTGTCAGCGACCTTGTAAGATCGTTGTGCCCGTCCAGCAGCTTCGCCAAACCGAAATCGCTAACAAGTGGCTCGCCGCGATCGTTGAGCAGAATGTTTCCGGGTTTAAGATCGCGATGGAGCACTCCGCGGCTGTGAGCGTATTCGACCGCGCGCGCGACCTTTGCCATGAGTTCCACGCACTTCCGCGGTTGACCCCGGAGACAAGCAACGTTCTCGCACAAACTTCCCTTCTCCGCGAACTTCATGCTGAAAAACGGCAGGCCGTCCTCGCTTTCGCTCACTTCATAAATCGGAAGGATGTTCGGGTGATCCAGACTGGCTACTGCCTGTGCTTCTCGTCGGAAACGCTGCAGCGCTCCCTCTGAATCAGCGCGATAGCTAAGGACGCGCTTTACCGCGACGATGCGCCGGGAATGTCGTTGCCTGGCGCGATAAATTACACCCATGCCGCCGCAACCGATCTGCTCGAGAATTTCGTAATTACCCAGGAACCAGGACTTGCGCGGCGCGTCCGCTTCGTCGAGGACGCTTTGATAAAACCCCTGAGTTACCTCGTCACCGCCTTCCAATCCCTCATGCAGGAGGCAACTCACGCAAACTCCGGTGTCGATTCGCATGGTTGCTCCACACTTCTGGCATCTTGTGTGCTCTTTGGTGGCGCTGGGATCGGAGCGTGGATCGTAATGTGTCATTGCAGTTATTCGGTTCCTGTTGCGAGTGACGCACACAGGTAACGGATCTCGTCATCTACGTCCGAGGGATCTTCGACGGTTTGCGAGACTTCCGCGCGCAACAGGCTGCGATAACGCTGGCGCATGTTGTGAAGCTGTTTTTTCACCGCCGTTTCTGTCATTCCCAGTTCCGCGGATAATTTGGGGTATGAAACTTCATCGCGTTCGTCTGTAAGATGAGAGCTTAATGCCTGGAACAGCCAGAGCTTGCCTTTGCTCTCGCATTCTTCGCGCAGCCGCTGAAACGCGTGGTCCACAACGGTCGTCGCCCAAGTCAGATCGAAGATGCGCTCCGGGGGCAATGACTCGAGTGCTTGAGCCGGGATGGATAATTGCGACGGCGCTTCCGCCATCCAGTCGTCCCAGGAAATAAATTCCACGCTGCCGCCGCGTTTGCGCGCGTTTGTTTTCTCCGCGGCATTGATGAGAAAATTTTGGAGCGACCTCAGCAAGAGCGAACGGAATCGGCCGCGATTACGATCGGCGTGTTGCAACCAATTGCTCCTCAGAATTGTCACAAAAAAATCCTGCGTGAGGTCCTGCGCGTCCTCAGTTGAATAGCCGCGGGCGCGGACAAACGAGAAAATGGGCCGCCAATACGTCCGGCAAAGCTCTGCCAGCGCATCGCGAGTTTTTTGCTCTTCATTCCCCAGGTTGGCAGCTGAAAGGATCACGCTCCAGCGGGTGGTCACGAACTCGCGCGGTCTACTGTCACCCTGCTGGCCGTTCTTCCCGTTCACGAGTAAACATTGTGGTTCTCGCGCTTCCATACAAGCATAAACAGCAGGATAGATTGTGCGCCGCGGCGGTTTGTTCGCGCGAAAAATGCGAAATTGGGCTTAAGGACCGAAAATCCGGCTTGCCTGTCCTGCTGAGCGAAGTCGAAGCATCCCTCGATTTTCTTAGCGACGAA
>QHPE01000061.1:7635-18538 GCA_003218945.1 Verrucomicrobiota bacterium
ATTTTGAGTCCAGCGCGTCTGCCAATTCCGCCACGCCGGCGAGGTCAGGAACATACGCATTTTGCTCGCCGCGACGAGCATTTTGACTGGCCAGGAACACAGGCTGCAAGCCACTGTTGCACTGGCACCCAGAGCTTCTTCCGTTACTGCTTAAGAGAAAAGAATCTCGACACGTCACAGCGATCGGGAAGGCATTTTGGGATGTCGGGCACGCGAGCAAAATTCAATCAAGCCGCAGAAAGAGGCTGCCCAGTATGCTGTTTTGAAGATTCATGCGGTGATGGCGTTCCACGTCTTTCAGTAAATCGCTGAGAGAATTGCGGTTTTTTGTCTCGCAGGGGAGGAGCCGTAATTTCGTACGGTCCCTATATGAAAACGACAACTCTTCCATTAAAGAATTTGAGAAACCGCTCGTCTTGCCAGGTTGCTTTGCTGCTCATTCTGTCCGTGCTCGCCTCCTTCGCGCTTGCACCGCAAGCGCGAGCCGTTTGCCAGGAAGGCTGCTTAACCAACAACAACCGGTACTGGGTGAGGATGCGCTCGTGAACAATACAGGCGTTTTCAACACGGCGATCGGTGTTGACACGCTCCAATTCAACACAACCGGCAGCGCGAACGCGGCAATTGGCCATACCGCGCTCTTTAGCAACACAACCGGCAACTTCAATACGGCCGCGGGTGATCATGCGCTCTTTAGTAATACAACTGGCAACTACAACACGGCCACCGGTAGTTATTCCCTCTGGCTCAGCACAACCGGCACTCAGAACACAGCGATCGGTTATGACGCGCTCTTTCAGAACACGACTGGCAGCAGCAATACCGCAACCGGTTCTGGTGCGCTCGGTGGGCCTTTCCCAATGACGGGCAACAGCAACACGGCCACCGGTGTTTACGCACTGGTTCATAACAGAAGCGGAAATAACAACACGGCCACCGGTGTTGAAGCGCTCTTTCATAACCGGAACGGAAATAACAATACGGCTACCGGTGTCAAAGCGCTCTTGACCAATATAAGCGGGAGCAGCAATATAGCACTAGGCTTTGATGCCGGTAAAAATCTCACCGATGGCAGCAACAACATCGATATTGGTAACGTTGGTGTAGCGGCCGAGGCCAACACGATTCGCATTGGGACGGAGGGAACCCAGACGAACGCATATGTCGCTGGCATTAGTGGAGTAACCGTTCCAAATGGCGTTGGGGTAATCATTGATACCAACGGGCACCTGGGCACGGTCGTGTGCTCCGAGCGTTTCAAAGATGAAATTCGTCCAATGGAAAAGGCAAGCGAAGCGATCTTGGCGCTCCAGCCCGTGAGCTTCCGCTACAAGAAAGACCTCAACCCCAATGGCATCCCACAGTTTGGCCTCGTGGCCGAGCAGGTGGAAAAAGCGAACCCAGATTTAGTGGTGCGCGACGATCAAGGCAGGCCTTTCACCGTACGCTACGAAGCGGTGAACGCAATGTTGCTAAACGAGTTTCTCAAAGAACATCGCAAAGTAGAACAGCTAACAAAGGAGTTTGAATCGAAGCTTGCGGAGCAGCGGAAGCAAATTCAGCAGCTCATTGCGGGTTTGCAAAAAGTGAGCGCCCAGCTTGAACTGAGCGAATCCGCACTGCAAACGGTTCTGAACGATCACTAAAGCTGCCGAGACTGCGAACATGAGGGCGATTTCAAAGGGTCGTGTGCGTTGCGGCCTTAGCTGTCAGTGCACCGTGACAGTTACCGAGCGTGTGGTGCGGCCATATTGGTTAGTCGTGTAGAGCTTGTAGGTGGTAGTAACCGTCGGCTTCACCACGACACTCGTTTCACGCAAAGGTCCCACTTCTGGCGAGACGATGGTGTAGAGCGCGTTCGTCACATTCCAGGAAAGCGTGGAGGACTGGCCGGCCATAATCGTCGGCGGATCCGCCGTGAAGCTGGACACCACCGGCGAGGGGCCGGTTGGAACGTTATCAGGCGTGTACACTGGTCCCATCAAGACGACTTCGAAGTCCGAGGCGGTAAGCGTCTTGAGCTGATCAAGCTCGCTGTTATTCCACCGCTCATCGGGGGCGCCGCTGATGAACATTGCGCCGCCGTTATCCGCTACCATGACTCCATACTGCTTCAAAGCCGTCAGGATCACCTGGTCGTTAGGCGGAAAACTGGAAATATCAAAGCCAGCCTTAAGCCGCATCCGCATCCCCATCGGCGGCGCGTTCTGGCTCGTCTCCGAAGAGGCCCAGTGTGACGCGGGGGGAGTAAACGCTTCCCTTGTTACCGGCACCGTCACACGAATGGCATGGTTAATTGCCGCGTCAAAGACTTCGTCATAACGCACCAGCCCTGGAAAAATCGGCAGCCCAGCTGCATCGGCCGAGGTCCAGGTATAAGGGCGCTGCTCATCAATTGTCATGTCCCAGATCGCGGTGGAGTCAGCTTGCCAGGCACCATTCCGTTTGAAAGCGCGGTAGAGTTCGTATATCCAGCAGCCGTTGCGATCTAACACCAAGACATGACGATCGCCATCATCCGGATTTGGATAGCCCTCGATCAGAGCATTGGGCGGAACAGGCATCGGGCCAGCATCAGACTCAGTCTTATAAGCGACAATCTTGATTGGAACCTTCGGCTGGGTCGTGGTGTCCACCACCTGGTATGGAATACCAATCGTACTCCCGGCGTAAAGTCCTGCGCCAAAATCGGGATGCAACGGAGAGCCGGCTCCGACAAAGGCGATGATATTGTCCGAGTTTGGATCGACGGGCATCGAAGAGATGTCAGTGTTCCAGGCGTTGTCGGCCGGAAAGGGGATGAACCCATTCAGGTCCCCGCCACGACCGATATCCATTCCGGCACAGGTCCCGCTCTGCGCAAAACTTTCGCTCGAGAGTGAGAGCAGTGAGAGACTGATGAGAATAATGAGCTTTCGTGTTTTCATAAACGGAGATTGCATATGAAGGCGGAGCTGTATCACGAGACCAAAACGAAATCGCAAGCTAATGGCCGTCTTTTCCTCAGTCTATTTCTCTTAAGGAAATCCAGTCGTTTCTGTCAAGAGTTTTCGTATAAGCCGGTGGGACTTTGTTGCACCGGGGTACCAGCTCTCGATTACGAGGAGTCCGGATCGCTGACGCGCATTGCTGGGCGACGGCTACAGTGTCGCGTCCGACTCGCGCAAACCAAGCGGCGGTCCGAAGACTTCGCGCAGGATGATTGCTTCGCGTAAGCCAGATTTCGATGCAAGTAAGCTGGCGATGTTGGTTTTCAAATCTGGTCTGTTAATGATTGGTCGAGTAGCCGCTGCGTAAACTTCGACAGGCGTTTTGACGATTGGCTGCTGCTGGATCTCATGAACCTCGAACGCCGGCGCCGCCGCAGCGGGTACTGTTGGCACAACGATTTTCTCCACACGACTTGGCTGTTCAGGTGAAGGGCTCTCCTTTTGAGTGATCTCGGGTTTCTCGCGTTGTTCTCGAGGTAATCGCCATGCGCGTGGCATTACCGGAGGCGGCTGAACTGGCGCCAAGCGTCGAGGAGGAATATCGGTGCGAGGCGCAACGGGCGGCGGCGGAGTTGAGCTTGGCGGTTGACCCAGTGCTTCAAGGAATTTGCGGATCCGATCTACGTCCGATTGCCGTGGCGCCCCTTGAGTTGGTCGAGGTGTTTGTGGCCTCGGTGAGCTCGATGTTTCGTTTGAATCGCTTTTGCCTGCCTTGCGCACTGCTTTCGACAGCAACTGGAACAACGCCGCGGCTGCAATGAGCAGCAAGAAAAGCAGATTATCGAGACTGACGGCAATCATTGGCTGCGCCGATGTTAAATCGCCAAGAAGTTAAATAGTTGAAATTCAAGTTGGTAAGTCATCTGCCGCTGCAACCTTTGTAACGTTTTAAGCTTTCACCTTTTAACTCTCAGTCCGGGGCTTGTCTCCGCCGGCAATGGATTCGCGCATCGATGTATCGGCCTGGACGTTTTTCATTCGCACGTAATCCATGATGCCGAGGTTTCCGGAGCGAAATGCATCCGCCATGGCTTGAGGCACGAGGGCTTCGGCTTCGACGACTTTTGCGCGCATCTCCTGCGTCTTGGCGCGCATCTCCTGCTCGACCGCCACCGCCGCGGCGCGGCGCACCTCCGCTTTCGCCTGGGCGATGTTCTTGTCCGCGTTCGCCTGTTCGCTTTGCAACTTTGCGCCGATGTTGTCGCCCACATCCACGTCGGCGATGTCGATGGAAAGAATTTCGAACGCCGTGTTGCTGTCGAGTCCCTTGGCTAGGACGGCCTTTGAAATGCGATCGGGATTTTCCAGTACGTCCTTATAAGAATCGGCCGATCCGATCGCGCTCACGATCCCTTCGCCGACGCGCGCGATGATCGTTTCTTCGGTGGCGCCGCCGACGAAACGGTCCAGGTGCGAGCGCACCGTCACCCGCGCTTTTACTTTCGCGCCGATCCCGTCCTTCGCGACACCGTCGATGGTCACGCGACCCATCGCCGGGTTGGGCACGTCGATGACCTTCGGATTAATGCTGGTGCGGACGGCTTCCAGCACGGTTTTGCCAGTTCCTTTCGTGGCGAGATCGATGGCGCACGCACGATTGAAATCAAGCGAAATCCCAGCTTTATCGGCTGCGATTAAAGCGAGGATGACCTGATTAACGTCGCCGCCTGCCAGGTAATGCGCCTCGAGCGGATCGCTGGGAATCTCGATGCCGGCTTTTACCGCAGTGATCCGATTATCGACGATCATCCCGACCGGCACTTTGCGGAGCCGCATCCCGACCATTTTGCCAAGACTCACCGGCGCATTGGCGATGCGTGCGCGCAGCCAAAGACCGAAAAAATTAAAGAGAACGATCGCGAGAACGAATGCGAATAGCGCCAGCACCGCGATCCCGATCAGATAAAGCGATTCCATGTTGCTGCGGAGAGTATCGGAAGAGAAACAGCCCGGAAAGTCTAATTACTGAAAGATGGAACGCGTTGTCCTTAACGCGTTCGTGGAATTTGCTGTGGCGTTGGCCGCTGATCCCCAGGCCTTCGGCAATTAAGTTGGCATCGCCTTCGGAGAAGCCGATCCACCTCTGAAATCGTGCTCGGGGCGGGACTCGAACCCGCATGCCTTTCGGCATACGCCCCTCAAACGTACGTGTCTGCCATTCCACCACCCGAGCGTTTGGGAGGGAGCAAACTTTCCGCAAACGGAAGCGGCTGGCAAGTTTCGTTTCTCTTCGTGTGTATGCTTCTAATCGAAATTCGATTGCGAACCTAAACAGAAGTGCAAGCACGATTAGGGAGAATGAAATCCAAGCGATTCACGACTAAACTTAGAGCACCGGCCTTCGCACAGCACGGCGGGCAGGACGAGCATGAGCAGGAACACCCAGCCTTCGCATAAAGCTACGGCGCGACACGCGACCGACGAAGAGGATTGGATCAAAATCGATCTGCACATTCACACTCTGGATGATCCAAAGGACGCGGTGGACTTCTCGGCGCATCAATTGTTGGAGCGGGCACTCTCATTTGGATTTCGCGTCCTCGCGATCACCCTGCACGATGCCGTCTTTGATCGAAAAGAAGTGTTTGCCGATGCAGCCGCAATGGGCATTCTGCTGATTCCTGCGGCCGAAGTGCGCTTGCTTGGCGCTGATGTGATCGTGTTGAATGTCACCGCGGAAGAAATCGCGCAGTTGAAAAATTTCGATGACCTGCGGCGGCTTCGGTCGCGCCGCGGGAACTCTATTTACACGATTGCGCCGCACCCGTTCTACATTTTCGGCGGCTCAATCGGGTCGCGGCTGCTCGCGGAGATCGATTGTTTTGATGCGATTGAGTTCTGTCATTTTCACATCGGGCTTTTCAATCCAAATCGTCGAGCGCAAAAAATGGCAGCGCGTTTTGGCAAACCGTTGATTGCCACTTCCGACGCACATCGGCTGCATGCTTTTGGGCGGCACTACACGAGTATGCCAATGCCGCCTGCGCTCACGGTCGAGAATGTTTTTGCGGGATTGCGCAGCGGCCCGCTGCGCCTAACAAGTCCGCCTTCGAGCATGCCAGATTTTGTAAGCGCGATCTATTTTGTTTTCCTCAAACATCCATTTCAGGTCCGCCGGAGGTTCGGCAGGATGTAAGAACCTCTTTGGTACTCAAAACCGATGTGGCGCCTTAATGCGGAGGTGACTCCTTCGCTAGGTCGTAAATTGCGCCCCAGTCGCCGGACGCGACCAGAAATGCTGTCGCTTCCCAAGGGCGCTTGCTTGATTGGTAGTTCGTTTTTTCGTCCTGGCCCCAAAAGATATAGCGCACTCCCAACGCTTTCGCAGCATCGCGCCAGTTTGCCGCTCCATTCATCAATGCCGTCAACTGGTCATTGGCCTTTCCGTAATCGAACCCTTCCGTCCACAGATGGCCCGGGTAACCGAGGACAACTTTGCGGCCCTGCAGCAAGACTGGGTGGTTATAAGTCGGGTACGTGGCGAATCGGGCTTCCACGGGCAACGGTCGAAGCGCCGTGCCGATGTGATCGAGTCTGGCGCGTTCAATCAATCCAAAGCCGGGATGCCCGGCAGAGAGGCCGCCAAGCAACGTGACGAATCCCGAACCAAAGAGCAGCAGGCATGTCGCCGCCCGTTCCGGGAAGGCCCAGCGCGAGATGATGTCGCTCCACAGGAAAGGCAGAATGAGAAAGTACCCCCATACCATCAGCTTGAGGTTGTCCCAATCCCACGGAGCGGTTTGGACAAAATAACCGAAAGCGAAAATTACGACGGCCGCCACCACGCAAGCAATATCCGCCGGAGGCTTGTCGCCCCAGTGCCACTTGCCTTTCCAAATGCGCCAAGCGCAGAACCCAACAAGCCCCAGCGCCAACGGCACCCATAACCCAAAGTTGGGTAGCCAAAATTGAAAAAATGGAGCAATGACTCCGTTCCACGTTTTTTGCAACAACAGACCGAACGACGTGGAAGATCCAAAATCCTTTGGCCCGAGCTTGAAGAAAGGCGCTCCCAATTCGGTCGAATCCTGTGCCCAGCCGGGATGCCATTTGAGCACCGATGACGCGTGAAATTGGTCTGTAGTCAGCCAAACAAAGAACGTTGCGGGGATGAATGCCGCGATCAGTATGGCGGCGGCGTGTCTGCGGATCGGCGCGCCGCGAAAAATCTCGGGCCATGATTTCGGATGCGAAATCATGCGACCGATGCCGCCGATTCCTTCGCGGCGAAGCAGACTGACGACAAAATTGAGTTCCGTTGCGCGTTCGAAAAACAATCCAACAATCAGCACGATTGTCAGCGCAATGAATGTATGCAGGTGGAACAATGGCATCGATGCGTAAATCGAAAACTCAACCCACCAGGGCAGGGGACCCTTGCTGTGGCCGTGGGCGTTGACCGCGGCGGGTTGGGCGGCAGCCTCAGCCACAGCTGGAGAGCCGGGGTCGACGCCCCCGGCTACAGAAGACTGGCTGAAGAATTTTGCCCGCCAATGCCAAAGCAGCGCCAACCCTGCAGGGATTGCGTAAAGCCACCCCCGCTGTGTAACGAGCATCGATAACGCAATGCTCTTCCAGGCGATCGGTTTGTGGGCGATGTCTGCCGCTGTACCCTGATAATCCAAAAACTTGAAGGTCTTGAAAGACTGAAATCCGACTATGCCACCGTTGAACAAAAAGCCTGCGACGGCAAACGTGCCGCCCCAGCGGTAAAATCCCCAGAACGTCGCGAGCGAAGCGAGCAATCCAACCCAAACCAACCCGATTAGCAGATCGATGTGAATCAGCGAAAGCAGCGCGTTGAACAGGTCGATGCCGGCCGGATATCTCAGTTTACTGAAGACGAAGATTGGGCTGTCTGGCCAAAGCGCGACGCCGTTGGCGAAGTTTTTGATGAGCGTCAAATGCAACGACAGATCGCCAAGATTATTTGGCGACTGAATTTTCAGTTCACTCCCATCGATGTACAGCAGCCAGCAAAACGATCGCACAGCGAACATCGCGAAACAGATTGCGACGGCCCAAAACCAAACACGGCGATAGCGCATCAGCGCTGACGGAATACCTGCATTTTGGGGCTCTTCCGGTTCAGAAACTTTTTGCTGCTTTTGTTCTTGTCCAAGCCGATTTGCGGCGCTGTTGCGCGGGCCGTCACGAGTTCCAAGAAGAGCAGCAACAGCAAACGCGGCGCCGCACACCAGGGCGAGAGCTGCGCTCGACGTATTGAATCCTCTTCCGGCGAGTCCCAGAAAAAGTCCGCAGACCACCGACAAATTGACGAAAGTGACCCCAGCCGTGACCCACTTCATGGAGTTTTTTGGGGTGCCGGAGTAGGCGCCAGTTTCTGAGCGCCCCCGACAAACTCCGGTTTTCTACCCGGGAACACGTCCTTAAATACGTTTGCGCTGAAAAAGATCTTCGACGGATCCTGGTAATTGCGCAGCGTCATCATCTCCGTGTAGTAGGTCCCTTTCAGTTTCGATTCGACATCTTTGATTTTGTCCTGCTGCACGAGCAGAAAATCGCCATCAAGATTCGGCGGCATACTCCCTTCATAGTAGCCGACTCGATCGAAATCTCCCAAAACCCAAGGAAGCGGGTACACGCTGGAGCGAATTAGATGTCCTATCAGGTGGTAATTGGACGGGTCGCGTTTCGCCAGCGTGAGCAGCGGTTTTGTCAATTTAAACATGTCGTTGTACGTCTGGACGTACGCGTATGGTTCGTCCGGCGAAGAGCACCTGAAATAATTTAGCCATATACTTGAGCCGAGGGAGATCGCCAGCAGCACGCCGATGATGCGTTGCGCGAGACGCAAATGCTTCGGACGAACCAGCAGGATGGCCCCGCCAAAGACGAAAAGGAACGGCCAGCCGAAACTGATTACGCACCACGGTGTCTTATACTTTACATAACTGTAAGCAACGAAGCTGCCGACGCCGTAGATCGCCAGATAACGCAAGCTGAGGTCTTTAAATTTCTGGCAGAAAAGGCACAGAATGAGGCCGACCAGCATTGGCAGCTCGTAACCCAAGAAATCGGCGCGGCCGACTTCCCAGGTTGGCCCCATTATTTTCAACCAGTAATCCCACGCCTTTTCGTGGCCATGACCGGCGGCGCCAGTCTCAGTCCATGCTTTGAAAGCTAGGTACAGACCTTTGACACCGCTCCAGTTAAAGAAAGTTCCCGAGTAGAAAAAGATGACAGCAAATCCGCCTACGATCACGACCATGGCGAGATCGATCCAGCTCCAGGTTTGTTTGGCAGGCTTGGTGTCCGGAAATCGATTTAGCGCGTAGGAAACCGCCAGAGTTGGAATCGCAAGTAACGCGCAGGCGACGTGGATGGCGTAAGTTTCCTTCGTGAGGATCATGCCGGTTAAGCCCGCGCCGGCGTACCACAAGTAAGTCAGCGTGCCACGCCTCCACAAACCGAGCAGCCCCAAAATGAACATCATCGAGAAGAATTGCAGCCAGACTTCGTGAATGGCGTAGCGGCCGTAGAAGACGAACCCGGGCGATACCGCCATGGCGAGCGCAGCGATTCGGCTTACTTTTGACCCGACCAGTGGCTCGAACTTCAACGCAAGCCACACGCAAGCGATGCTCACCAGCACGATAGGCAAACGCAGCGCCCACACGTTTCGGCCAAACAAACTCTCGAAGAGCAGCAGAACGTAAAAGTGAAGCGGGCCGTGATAATTGGTCGGGTCATAGCGATAAAACCCGTTTTTCATCACCTGATCCACAAACCAGCCGTTAATTCCCTCGTCGAAGTGTGGCGGCTTGATACCCAACAGGAAAAATCGCAGGAACGCAGCCAGCGCGATGATCAGCCAGGGCACCCAATCCACTCCCGCGAAACGCGACTTCCACTGCTCGGCGTAACTGCCGATGCGCGTGGCTGCGGGAGGAGATTCTACTAGCGCGGTGCGCTCGGCACTGCTAGTACGCGCTGCCATGCGCATCCTTGTCACCGGTGGCTGCGGATTCATCGGGAGCAACTTTATTCGATATATTTTGCAACATTACAAGCCCGCATACGTCACTAATGTCGATGTGCTCACTTATGCCGGTAATATCGCCAACCTTGATGGCGTGGTCGAAAAACATGGCGAGCGTTACGAATTTTTCAAAGCCGATATTGCAAACGTTGACCTGATGGACGCATTGATGACCGACCATCGGTTCTATGCGGTCATCAATTTCGCGGCAGAATCGCATGTCGATCGAAGCATCAACGACCCGCTCAACTTTATTCATACAAACGTCATTGGCACGAGCGTGCTGTTGGACTGCGCGCGACGCCACGGCGTTCAGCGATTCATCCAAATTTCAACGGACGAAGTGTATGGGTCGCTCGGGCCGACGGGGAAGTTCACTGAGCAATCAGCACTCGATCCCAGTTCGCCCTATTCAGCCAGTAAAGCCAGCGCGGACCTTCTCGTGCTCGCGTCACACAAAACATACGGTCAGGAAGTTTTGGTGACCCGATGTTCGAACAATTACGGTGCATATCAATTTCCTGAGAAACTCATCCCGCTCATGATTATCAAGGCACTCCGTGAGGAGCCGCTCCCGGTGTATGGCGATGGCATGAATGTGCGCGATTGGATCCACGTGGACGATCATTGCGCCGCCATTGTGGCTGCCCTTTTCGAGGGCAAGCCTGGAACTGTTTATAATTTCGGCGGCAACAATGAGATGGCGAACCTCGACCTTGTTAGAATGATTCTCGATCGACTTGGCAAACCACACAGCCTCATTTCATTCGTGCTCGACAGACCTGGCCACGATCGCCGATACGCGATCGATGCTTCATTTGCACACCGCGAATTGGATTGGAAACCGCGCCGCAGTTTCAAACAAGGCCTCGATGAGACCATTCAGTGGTACATCGAGAATCTCTCCTGG
>QHPE01000148.1 GCA_003218945.1 Verrucomicrobiota bacterium
GTTCGCGTTTGTTTTCGCTTTTTAATTGCTCCAGCAATTGTGCGATCGACAACGCAGAACGACTCGGTCGTTTTTTCTGTTTCTCATAAAGCTCTTCCAGACTGATCGGCAGGGTGCCTTCCACCATGTTGATGCCGTCGTGCATCTTGTGGAGGTTGAACGGGTCCTTGGGATCGCGCTCCTGGTAACGCGCCTGATACAGATGCATCAGGATTTGTTTGTTCGCCAGATCTGCCTCAAGCATACCGGTGCGTGCGTACGTGACTTTGACCGGGAGCGCTTTGTCGTTCATTTCGAACACGGTGATGTTCTCGAGCTTGTTCCCTTCCTTTTTGCCGACGTAAATTCTCCGGCCGGGGAACTCGTCGATAACCTGATCGCTACCAAAAAGCGCCATCGGGTTGCGCGTGGCCAGGTCGAAAATAGTGCTGCGCAATTTCTCCTGTGCGGCAGGTGCGACCTGCACATTGAGCCAGAGACAAATCGCCGTGCAACCAAGCGCGATGCCCGCAAGCGGCACCGAAACGCGCGTAACGCTCACGCCGTTGGCGCGCAACGCGATTAATTCATTGTCGGCAGAGAGTCGCCCGAACACGAGAAGGATCGCGGTTAGCAGGCCCCAGGGAATCGTGAAGATCAGCGAAAACGGCAGCACGTATGCAATGAATGTGATCAAATACTCCATTGGCACGTCGTGATTCACCAGCAGTGGCAGCAGCTTGCGGAAAATGTTGCCCACAACGAGAACGAGGCTCAGCACCGCAATGGCAAAAGCAACGTTCACCAGCAATTCGCGGCTAACAAATCGATCGATCAACTTCATCTTGCCTAGAAAACGTTAGCACAAAACGGTAGGGACGCCGCGCTGGACCTAAATGCTTTCGGGAGCCGGCGCAGCGCGCCGACCCTACCAAAGTTTGCGTACTTTGCTAAGCTCAATGCTTGATGGGCAGCACCATGTACGACGTGGCAATCATCGGAGGCGGACCGGCCGGCAGCACTGCCGCGGCTCTTCTCGCGCAGGCCGGGCGACGGGTGATCCTCTTCGAGCGCGAAAAGTTCCCGCGCTTTCACATTGGCGAATCACTGTTGCCGTTCAGCATGAAGGCGTTTACGCGACTGGGTCTGCACGAAAAATTTTCGCGTGCCGGGTTCATAAAAAAATACGGCGGCGAAATCATCGGCGCGTGCTCCGAGAACGGGACGAAGTTTTACTTTAAAGACGGTTACCGTTCGCAAACTGATCACGCTTATCAGGTGACACGCGGTGATTTCGACAAGGTGCTGCTTGATCATGCACGGGAATCCGGCGCACACGTACACGAACAAACTGCGGTGGACGGTATCGATTTCTCGCATGATGGAATTCAGTTGGGAGTCAGATCGGATGGCTCCTTTCGTTCTGTCCGGGCGCGGTATCTTGTGGATGCCAGCGGACGCAACTCAGTTTTGGGCAGGCAATTTAAAATCAAAAAAACCTACGATCACCTTCAAAAGCTATCCATCTTCGCGCATTACGAAGGCGTCTGGCGTCGGGATGGAATTGACGGGACGCTGACCGTTTTAGTTCGCGCCGTCGATCGCTGGTTCTGGCTAATTCCAGTCACCGCTGAGCGAACCAGTGTGGGAATGGTCCTCGACAGTGAAACCTTTCGCAAATCTAAGGTCACTGCCGAGGATTTTCTAGAGCAAGCGCTGGCCGAACAGCCAACAATTGCGAAACGAATGACAAACGCCCGACGCGTGACAAAAGTTTATTTGGAAGCGGACTTTTCCTATCGTAGCGCACGTTTGTACGGCGACCGATGGCTGCTTACAGGCGATGCCGCTGGATTCATCGATCCTATCTTTAGCAGCGGAGTTTTTCTTGCGGTATTCAGCGGCGAGAAATGCGCTGACGTTCTTAACGAAGTGCTCGACCGTCCGCGCAAGGCCAAACGCTTGTTCGCCAGATACGAACGTTCGGTGAACCGCGCGATGGGCGTTTATCTCCGGTTCGTCAATGCCTGGTACACGAAGGAGTTCATCGAAGTTTTCCTCGCGCCACGCAATGTGCTTGGTCTCGCCCCGGCAGTGAACGCAGTACTCGGCGGGAACGTCGGCAATAGTTTCCCCATTCGCTGGCGGATGTGGGTCTTTTATTTCCTGGTTTGGCTGC
>QHPE01000149.1 GCA_003218945.1 Verrucomicrobiota bacterium
GTGCTCGTGCTTCTGCTCGAACGCTCCGCGATTTCGGGTTGCAAAAGCGTTGTCTTCGAAGGAAAGTGTGCGCCCGCATCCGCGCGCGCTGGCGACGAGTTTATGAACCAGGTCATTGATGTTATTGAGAAAGAGCAGCAGAAAAGCGAGGTCACGCCGTTTTCTGTTGGCGACAGCGTGCGTGTACATACACGAGTGGTAGAAGGCGACAAGGAACGAATCCAGATCTTTACCGGCATTGTGATCGGTCGTAAGGGCCGCGGTTTGAATGAAACTTTCACCGTGCGCCGGATCTCGTACGGCGAGGGCGTGGAGCGAGTGTTTCCACTGCATTCACCGCGCGTTGCAAGGGTGGAAGTGGAACAGCAAGGCCGCGCGCGTCGCGCAAAACTTAATTATCTCCGCACCCGAAAAGGTAAGGAAGCGACAGCGGTCAGAGAGTGAACCGCCTTGGTAGGGACCGCACTCCCGTGCGGTCCGCTCGGCGCGCACGGAGTGACGCGCCCTACCGACATTTTCGCATCGCTCATCACATGTCACTTGTCACTCGCGCAAATCTGCCAATGATTTGCGCGGATGTATCGGCGCTGCGGATTTCGTTACGAGAAAAAACTCCGGGTCGTAGGGATCTCTCGGATTGCGGGAATTGACGAAGCTGGTCGCGGCGCGTTGGCTGGTCCGGTCGTCGCCGCAGCGGCAATTCTTCCCGAAAAATTCCGGCATCGTCGTCTGAACGATTCAAAGCAGCTCGCGCCGGAATTACGCGAGGAAATCTATTGCGACTTGGTCTCGAATGAGGAAATCAGATCGGCGGTCGGCATTGTCGATTCGGTGGAGATCGATCGGATCAATATCTTGCGTGCGAGCCACCGTGCAATGCGCCTCGCAATCGAAGCTTTGCTCGAACCGCCCGATCACGTCCTGATTGATGGTCTACCCGTGATCCCTTTTCCAGTGCCGCAGACCGCAATTATCGATGGCGATTGCATCAGCTTGAGCATTGCAGCCGCAAGCGTGATTGCCAAGGTCACGCGCGATCGGATCATGCGTGACTTTTGCGAGCAATTCCCCCAGTATTGCTTCAGCCAACACAAAGGTTACGGAACAGAACTGCATCTTTTGAAGCTCCATGAATGCGGCCCTTGCCCGATCCATCGCCGATCTTTCGAGCCAGTGGCGCAGCCGCTTCTTGCCTTGGAGGAGTTCGTCCAAATCCGCTCATCTCCGGCGCGGCGTGCGCGGCGAAAAATTAGCGTGCCGATACCTGAAGCGTAACGGTTACAAAATCCTCTTCCGCAATTTCCGTGGACGCAGTGGCGGCGAAATCGACGTTGTCTGTCGCGACAATGACACACTGGTGTTCGTGGAAGTAAAAACGCGCGCAGCCGAAGATTTCGGCCGGCCCTTCTTCGCGGTAGATCGCGCCAAACAGAAGCGGATCTCACGCGGCGCGCTGGCCTGGCTGCGAATGCTGGATAACCCGGATATTCTCTTCCGATTCGACGTCGTAGAGGTAATCATTGCGGGGGATACGAAGCCGCGTGTTGAACTAATCAAGAACGCCTTCCCGCTCTCGAAGCCATATCTGTATTGACTCGATGGTACAACGCTTCATCCGCGGCGGCCGTGGTCGGCCGCCGAAATTCACTCAGGCAACGCTGCGACAGCAGACGAGTGTATTGATCGTTGCGTTAGCCGATTATTGCCTAGGACTCGCTGCCGGTTTCGACGTTGTGCAAGGACTAGGAGTCCAAGTGGGGCTTTCCTTCCGTTGCGCATCGGGAGACTTGCACTGAATTGTAACCTTTGAACCTACAGTAGGCGAGGGAGGGTTGAGCGTCGTACTCCCAGGGGTGAGCTTGACCACCCAAGTTTGGCCGTCGCATTGTACCTCAATCTGATTGCTCGTGATGCAGGTTACGTTGGCGAACAACAGTTGAAGTGATTGCCCGAATGCTGCGGCGCGCAACATGGATCCGGCGACAACTGCATACAGTAAGATTTTTGCTTTCATGCTGCCATTGAACCGCGAAACGCAGTGCGGATGCAAGCTTTCCCTCGTCCGCTTGTTAGGGGAGTGGTTTGCCAGTAGCCACAGCGACTCCCTCCTGTGACTGGCAAGTGTCGCAATGGCGCGTCCAATTCCTATTCGTTGACATGGCACTGGACAATTGCGATGCCATTGGCAAAATCGTAACTAAGTCATGGCTGAGCCCATCCGAGTCGCCCAATCCAAGGAACCAATCTTTTTGCTGCCTAAAATGGCAAACCGCCACGGCTTGATTGCCGGCGCTACGGGAACCGGAAAGACAGTCACTCTTCAAACCCTCGCCGAAAATTTTAGTGCGCGGGGCGTGCCGGTTTTCATGGCCGACGTTAAAGGCGATCTGGCAGGGTTGAGCCAGCCTGGCGCAAACAATCCGAAGGTGGTCGAACGCGCGAAGGAGCTTAAGATAGACAATTTCACGGGCGAAGCCTGCCCGGTCGTGTTCTGGGATGTGTTCGGCGAGCAGGGGGATCCCGTGCGCGCGACGATTTCGGAAATGGGCCCGTTGTTGCTCGGCCGGTTGCTCGATTTAAACGACACGCAGGCGGGCGTGCTCAACATGGTCTTCAAAATCGCCGATGATAACGGTTTGCTGCTTCTCGATCTCAAGGACCTGCGCGCGATGCTGCAATACGTCGCCGACAACGCTGACCAATTTAAAACCCGGTATGGAAATATCTCCGCCGCCAGCGCCGGAACAATCCAGCGCAACCTGCTCGCGCTGGAATCACAGGGGGCAGACAAATTTTTCGGTGAGCCTGCGCTTAATCTTGAAGATTTAATCCAGATGCAAAATGGGCGCGGCGTCGTCAACATTCTTGCTGCCGACAAGCTGATGCAAAAATCGCCGAAAGTTTACGCGACGTTTTTGCTCTGGATGCTCTCGGAACTGTTCGAGAATCTTCCCGAAATTGGCGATCCGGAAACACCAAAGCTGGTCTTCCTTCGACGAAGCGCATCTGCTTTTCACAGATATCGCGCCGCCAGTCGAACAGAAGATCGAGCAAATGGTGCGACTGATCCGCTCGAAAGGCGTCGGCGTTTACTTTGTGAGCCAGAATCCACTCGATATTCCGGAGGTCGTTCTTGGCCAGCTCGGCAATCGCGTGCAACACGCTTTGCGCGCATTCACCCCGCGTGATCAGAAAGCTGTGAAAGCCGCCGCCCAAACATTTCGCCAAAATCCGAAGCTAAAGATTGAAAACGTTCTCACCGAACTTGCCGTTGGCGAAGCTCTTGTGTCCATGCTGGATGAAAATGGCAGCCCGCAAATTGTCGAGCGTGCAAAAATTGTTCCGCCACGTAGCCAAGTCGGTGCGATCACACCGGGTCAGCGGAAGCAAATCATCGATTCGTCGGTCCTCGCTGGTCACTACGAAAAGGCGATTGATCGTGAATCGGCTTACGAAAAATTGCAGTCGAGAGCAGAGGAGAAGACTCGAAGCGCCGGTGCACCGCCAGTAACAGGAGGCGAGTCGACAACTGAACTGCCGCAGTCCTCGGTTCTTGCGGAAGCGTTGGGAACTGTCACTGCTGCGTTTCAGCCGACCGTCGGGCCGCGCGGCGGTGTTCACGATTCGTTTGCTACTTCAAGCCAACTCGGGCGGCAAATCGCTCGCGGCCTGCTTGGCGGAATCCTCGGCGGCAGCGGGCGACGCAGATAGCTGTAGCGGCGTTTGTGTCAAACGCGGCGTAACAACGTCACTTCATTCTTTTTTTGTCACGGCTTCGTTGTCCCAGATGACGGTGTCGAGCTTGTTGTCTGACACGAACCTTCTTTCCGTTGCGCGTCGGGTGACTTGCACTGGACGTTCACGGTGGAACCAGGCGCGCATGTACCGGTAATCGACGTACTCGACGTGCGTTGGATAATCCAGTAATGCGTTCCTTCCTGCACCGTTAACTGCTTGCTATCGCACGAGCATACCGTGCCGGCGACTGTGAGCACTTGACCGAATGCCGCTGTGCCCAACAAGCATCCGGCGATAATTATGGATGTAAAGATTTTCGCTTTCATTGCGTTATTGAATCCCGACCTCGCCCTAATGCAACCTTTTACTTCGCGGCTCGTTAGGCGCGCGTAGGGACCTACATGCACTGCTCACACATTGCTTCGCCAGC
>QHPE01000189.1 GCA_003218945.1 Verrucomicrobiota bacterium
TGCTGACTGGACGTATTACGAGCGCCCGTTGCTGGAGGATTTATTAGCTCTAAAGGAGATCCTGTTACGAAAATATCAGCGGCGTCGTGCGTCGATTGAAGACGTCGCATCCGTGAAAAAGCTGATCGCTGAACAAACGGAGACAGCGAGTTAGTCGATCATCACATCGTTACATGGAGCATCGTCGTTACATGGAGACGGCCGCGCTCGAGCTGCAAAACGCGACGAGGGCTTCGCGTGCACGACAATGAAAACCAATAAGTGATTCAAGCAGAGAGATGTTAATGTATTTATTACTTTCATTTCAGAAAGACTTTCACCCCGGGCAATGAGCCTCCGGACGAGCCAAGATGCCGAAAAAGATACGGCTTGATCAGCTGCTCGTAGCGCGAGGATTTTTCACCAGCCGAGAGCAAGCCCGGCGGGCCATACTGGCCGGTGAGGTGAGTGTTGGCACCCGGACCGCGGCCAAACCATCTGAGCCGCTCGACGAGAAAACGGTAATCGCAGTAAAACCGACGCGAAAGTACGTCGGCCGCGGCGCGTTAAAGCTGGAACCCGCCCTGGACTATTTTGATATCCAACTGCAGGGCAAAACTGCACTGGACATTGGGGCTTCAACTGGAGGGTTTACCGACTGCGTGTTACAACGTGGCGCGGAAAAGGTTTACGCCGTGGATGTCGGTTACGGCCAACTGGACTGGAAACTCCGCAACGATCCGCGAGTGATTGTTCTCGAAAAAACCAATGCGAGGTTCCTCACACCCGAGAAAATTCCCGAACCTGTCGATGTTTGCGTGATGGATGTTTCTTTCATTTCGCTGACCCTGATCCTCCCAAACGCGTTCGCCTTGCTGAAGCCCGACGGTGTAATTCTAGCGCTCATCAAACCGCAGTTTGAACTGCAGCGTTCCGACGTGGGGAAGGGCGGGATCGTCCGCGATCCTCGGTTGCACCAACAGGCGCAAGACAAGATCGTCGCGTTTGTGAACAATTTAGGTCATGTTGTGGCTGGCATTGCGCCGGCCGCGATCAAAGGCGCGGATGGGAACCAGGAATTCTTTGCATGCATACGAAAACGATCGGTCTAATAGCTCACACGGGGAAACGCGACGTCGCGGAGCTCGTCAACGCAATTGCCAAAGAATTCGAGCGGTTCTCGATTTCCATCCTGTTCGAGAAAGAGACGGCGCGTGTCGCTGGAAAACAATTGGGCTATCCGATAGCGGAGCTCGGAGCGATGACGGATCTGTTGGTCGTAGCTGGCGGCGACGGCTCAATTTTGCGCGTCATTGGCCAGCTCGGCGAGACGATCAAGCCTATCTTCGGCATCAACGTCGGCTCGCTTGGGTTTCTTACTTGCGCGAGTTCGTCGAATTATCGCGAAGCTGTCGAATGCATCGCAAAAGATCGTATCAATTTTAGCCACCGAGCGCTGCTTGAGGCCAGGGTCACTCTCGGCGACAAAAGAACCAACAAAATGCTGGCGTTAAACGACGCTGTGCTAAGCCGCGGCGAGCTTTCGCGTTTGGTGCTCCTGCACACCCGCGTGAATGGCGAAGCCCTGACCGAGTTCAACGCCGACGGTTTGATTGTCGCGACTCCAACAGGCTCGACCGCTTATTCATTGTCCGCCGGCGGGCCGATTCTAGATCCCGAGTCCGGCGTGTTTGTCATCACACCGATTTGTCCGCACGTGCTCACCAACCGCTCGATCATTGTTGCCGATGGATCGATCATTGAAATTGAAGCCAGCGATCCGGATTATCCGGTTTACCTGACGCTGGATGGCCGCAGGCCAATCCATGCCGAGCGCGGATCAATCGTTTCCATTCGCAAGGCAAAGAAGACGCTGCCGCTCGCCTCGTTGCCTGACGCGTCCTTCTTCAGCGTGGTGCGCCAAAAACTGAAGTGGAGTGGAAGCAACGTGTAGGCGCGCGGCTACAGTTCAGACGTCCACAGCTGAACGGAGCAGGGGATTCTTTCGAAACGGGCTCATGACCGAAAAAAACAGGCCGCTGCGAGAAACGCCCTTCTCGCCCGCAGGCAAATGCACGCTTCAAAGCCCACCGTCGGCAGTAATTATTCCAGCACGTGAGCAACGAAGTTCTTCTGTCTTGAGCTCGACGAATTTCATCTGCTTGTCGTCAATCTTCCATGCGCTTACCGCTGGAAGAATTTCAGCACCATTTTCGTTCTTCAGGACACCAATCGCTGTGCCGGGGACATCGCGGCCATTTAATTGACACGAACCGATAAATCCCGGGGATTCCTTTGAATGTTTCGGAAATTTCAGCACGTCTCGAACAACATCTTGATCTTCTAGAAGAACGTACTCCTCGCCACAGATTCGCCAGGATATCACCGATAAGCGGTCTGAGATCTCTGAAGCCCCGAGATCTTTAAGCCCCAAATCTTTGTGCCTCTCTTCAAGAACAGCAATCTTCTCATTCGGCATCTTGCGGCCAAGGAGAGCTTTTCTAACATCAGATCCGCAACGAACCGAATCAAAACCGTCCGCATCGCAAACGCTCCTAATGCAAACTAGCGGAAGGACTAGAACTAAGATCCCCAAAATTACTTTCGTGTTCATAAACTCGTTGCCTTAACGTTTGGTGACGGAAGCGCGCTGGTTGCAGAACGCTTTTAGTCGCCCCGACAGTTGCAGGCAAGGCTGAAACGGAGCCATTTGGGTTGGTGCCGTTTCACGTCTAAATATCTCTCGACTATGGTGCCTCGCGCATCTAAGGGTTTGAAATGGCCCAACGAAAAGAAACACCGACGCCGACGCCGCCTGAGCCTCCTCCTCAGGGGCCTGTTGGCTGATAGCGGTCGCGATCTTCAGCGTAATCCTGCGGCGCGTCCTTTGAAAAACGGCGCTTCTGGCTGGTTGCTGCACGCAGTTGCTTACGGCACCTTTTTCGTGCTGTGTAAGTGCTCGAGCGGGGAGAAGCAGCCAAGACCTGTGAATTGACGGGCCACGATCAGGCGGCAAAATCAGTTTAAGGAAAGGGGAGGAAATGCCAGAGCGATCGCGAACCCTTGCTGACGATCCGTTCGGGGATCGACACCCCACCAGTCACGAACGGCTAACCGGACTACCATGGGATGCGTCGTACCACGG
>QHPE01000062.1 GCA_003218945.1 Verrucomicrobiota bacterium
TGCGATCTTCATTTTGTCCCGCGGGCCGAGTTTTTACGTGGCTACCGCCGTGCTCATACTTAACTCGCTCGGCCTGGCAATGAATTTCGGGCTGGCAAACACGATTGTGCAGGAACGCGCTCCCGATTATCTGCGCGGACGCGTCTCGGCTGTATTCATGCTGAGCTTCGTTGGGTTAATGCCTGTCGCGGGTTTAGGCATCACGGGGTTGTCCGATCTGATTGGAATGCGCACTGCGCTGGCTATCGCGGCTGGGTGTTATGGCGTGACCGCACTCACCGTGCTTGCTCCAGTTCGGCGACAATGCTCACGGCCGGCCGTCCCAGAAAAGCCCGCCACCGAAACGCCCGCGCCGCCACCAGTCGCCGCTGCTGTTTAGTGTGATCGCGTTTTCCACCTGCTGGAACTCCGGACGACACACCGACGGAGAAGCAATGCTGAGGGAAATTAAAACCGAGTTCGGTTTTGATTTCATCGAGCTCGGTCATGGCATTCGCCTGTCGCTGGTACCGGGGATTCAAAAAATGTTCGAGGTAGGAGAAGTTCGCTTCAGCAGTTTGCATAATTTTTGTCCCTTACCGGTCGAAGTAATGGTGGCTTCGCCAAACTGCTATCGATTTTCCGTTCCCTCCGCTGAAGAACGTGAGCGCGCCGTAAAGCAGACATTTCAAACCATGGATTTCGCCGCGCGGTTGGATGCGCCAGTTGTTGTTCTGCACCTCGGCGAAGTAAAAATGCCAGGCATCACCGATCCACTAATCGAGCTGGCGAGGACCGGTAAATATTTTTCTCGTAAATACGTCAAGCTGAAAATCGGCGCCGTGAAAGAACGCGAAGCACTCGCGCCTGTTTATTTGCAGCGTGTGAAGGATTGCCTGTTCCGAATCATTGAATACGCCAAATCCAAAGGTGTGAAGATCGCTTTAGAAAGCCGGCGCGGTTACGAAGAAATTCCAAGCGAGCGCGAGTTGCCCGCGTTGCTGAACGAATTGAACTCTGCTCAGGTCGGCTACTGGCACGATTTCGGTCACTCACAAATTAAAGAAAATCTCGGCTTCATCGATCATGCCGAGTGGTTGAGCGCTATGGGTGCTAGGGCTTTTGGCTGCCACGTACAGGACTGCATCTGGCCGGCCAGGGATCATGAGCCGCCTTTCAGCGGGGGCATAGAATTCGAGAAACTTGTTCCGCTTCTTCCCATAAATTGCTTATTTGTCTGGGAGATGAGTCCGGACAAAACCGCGGATGCGATTCGTCAGTCGATTCGAATCTGGAAGGAACGCTTTGGCGAATGAAGAAGCTTCTCGTCACGATTCTCCAGCTTAGTGTCACGATCGGCGTACTCTATTGGGTTTATCACGATCCAAACCGACGCGCCCAGATGGTACAGGCGCTCCGTAACGCGGAGTATCGCTGGGTGGTGATGGGTGTGCTGGCCTATGGTCTGGTGGAAGGGGCGGCTGCCTTTCGCTGGCACGTTTTGCTGAAGGTGCAACAGATTCACCTGAGCGCGCCGCGCCTGGCCGGATTGTTTTTTATCGGATTGTTCTACAATCAATTTCTTCCGGGAGGCACCGGCGGCGACATCATCAAGAGCTATTACCTGCTTCAGGAGACACCCGACAGAAAAGCGGGCGCGCTGCTAGCGGTCGTGTTCGATCGATTCATCGGACTTGTCGCGTTAGTCGCCATAACCGCAACGCTGATCACGCTGAGATATGATTTCCTTTCGCAAAAGCCGGAGACCCGAAATTTACTCTGGCTCTTGCTCATTCTTCTGGGCGCGTCCGTTACCTTCCTGGTTGCAACCTTCATCATCAGCGGTTTCAAGCTGTTCCACTTTTTGCCGGCGCATTTTCCCGGCCGGGACAAATTGATTGAAATCTTCGCGGCGTATCATCTGTACGCGCATCATTGGCGGGCAACGCTGGTGGCATTTGGGGCGTCGATCGTTGCGCATCTTGCAACGTTTACGACTTTCCTTTTTGCCGCGTATGCGCTCGGGGTACGGGTGCCGCTGCTCGACTTTTTTGCCGTCATGCCCGTTGAACGAACGATCTCCGCTTTGCCGATCAGTTTCGCCGGCATTGGGCTTCGCGAGAAGGTCTTGCAGATCATGCTCAACGGCCTCTGTGGTGTGCCGGCAGCTGAAGCGATTCTCATTGGATCGCTCAGTTTCGTGATCATTCTCGTTTGCTGTCTTCCTGGCGCTCTTGTGTATCTGTTTTACAAACCCAGTGGCGCGGCAGAACGCGTCAGATTGCGCGAAATGGAAGAGGAAGTTGTGACACTGGAACATGAGCTCGGTGAACCCGAGTAAGGTAGACGCGACGCCCTCGTCGCGTTCTGCCGTCTCCGAGCGCGGCGTGGGCGCCGCGTCTACAAACCGGCCATTCGTCGTTGCCACTTTCGCGATCACCGCCGATGGCAAGGTCACGACGAAAAACTTCGGGCCGGTAGATTTCACTTCGCGTGAAGACAAGCTGCATTTGTTTCGGCAACGCGCGTCGGCGGACGCGGTCTTAATCGGACACACCAGTTTGGAACGTGACAACGTCCGGCTCGGATTGCCGGCGGACCTGCAGGAACTGAGAAGTAAGCGTGGTCAAAGTCGATCGCCCATCCGCGTGATCATTTCGAACAAAGGCAGAATCGATGAGCGACTGAAGATTTTTCAATCCGACATTTCGCCGATCATTGTCTTTTCTACCAAACGAATGCCTCAGAAAAACCGGAAAGCGTTGCAAACAAAAGCCACGCTACACTTAACTGACGCTAAGCATGTCGATCTTGCTGTGATGCTCAAAACACTGCGTAATCAATACAAAGTAGGCACGCTAGCGTGCGAAGGCGGACCTACGCTTTTTCGAGCTTTATTGGAAGAAGACTTGATCGATCAGCTCAATCTCACGATTGCGCCGCACATGTTTGGCGGAGCCACTGCGCCTACCCTAACAGGCCTCAACAACAAATTCCTGCCCGCCAGCGTCCAGTGCTCCTTGATCAACATGCGTACGATCGAGAACGAATGCTTTCTGATTTATCGAATTAAGCACCAGCGAGGTCGCCGGAAGTAAACGATTTTTTGCGACGCGGGCGACGTACAAGTTCACCTCCGCAGTTTGGGCAAACGAAGTTTATTTGCTCGGAACACGTCGGACAAAATGTGCATTCGTAGCTGCAAATGTATGCTGTCCCGCTCAGCGTGAGAGCGGCTCCGCACTCTTCACACACACTCTTCAGTTCCAGTGCCATTTTTTTATCCACCGTGCGAGGCTCGAAAGCCGCTCCCAAAACCGGTCCCTTTAACTACGGCTGTCCGGCCCGCGCGGGGATTCGTGAAAACAAGCACGAGAACGATACGCGTCCAGAATCAATAACAATTGCGTGTTAGCGGGGATCTATCAGCGTTGTCTCCTCGATTCCCGGCGAATTCTCGCGGCCTCGCGCATGAAATTTGGATTTCGGATGATCTTCGTGGCATTTTCCTCCGCTGAATCGCTTCGGACAAATAGCGACAGACAATCTATCAAGCGTCGGCCACGCCAGTTTACAAGCTCTTGAGTGATGCAATGCAGTCCGTTCTGCTCGCACAAAACGCGAAATAACTCGGCGGTCATGCCTGGGTTTCGATGATGCGCCCAGTCGAGAATCTGCAGTTTGATCAACGGTTTCGTCAGCGCGTCCGGAAGCCTCTCACGCGGCGAACTAACGTATTCGCCAAAATTCGAATGATGAATAAAACCTTTGCCCCCGACTTTCAATTTCGTTCCGAGTTCGCGGACGTACGCCTCCACAACATCGCGGTTCGTGTGTACGAAGGAATCGAAACTGAAGATAAAATCGATTGAGCTGTCGCGGATCATCGATAGAGAGCGGCCATCGTTGAGATAACAGCGTACGTGCGGGGCGGACGCAAAACGCTGGCGACATGCCTCGATGCATTCACTTGATTTATCAACGGCCCACAGCTCATCGCAATAGTCCTTCAGAAAATGCGTCCACCGTCCAAACCCCGGGGCGATTTCCAGAATCGTGCCTGTTGGCAGCCAATCGCGAATGCGCGGGAAAATTGTGCCGTTCCATTGCGCGTCGGACGTGCCCCACGGTTCCGACCATTCCTCGCCTGCCTGTTTCCAATCGTATTTCATCTGCCGGCGACAGATTCACACAATGTCATAAATCTCATTCTAAACGAAGCGAAGAAATCTCTGATGAACCCCGTCTGTGGGCGCCGATTTCTCGGCCAGCATTGATCACTTGGATCTTCTCATGGCTGACATCCGAGCTCGGTTCGCTGAACGAGACGCGGGCCTGATCCAACCAGCGATCACTAGATTTTTGGAGTATCTGCTTCTCATGGAGAAAAACCATCGAAAGTGTGTGCGTTACTCGTTCGGTAAATCCATTTGCATATCACAGTTAGATGTAAGATATGTGCTTGTTTAACTTCGGCCTCAACCCGCAATGCGCACGCAACTCTTGTTCCATGATATAACTGGATGAGATCGCGATGCTCATAGCACGGCAGCACAGGCACGGAGTTTTGCTGCAAAGAGCTCTGACGGAATTCGAATTGCTTCATTCGCGATAGCAATCCTTATCTTCCGCGAGTCTTATCAGCAGCTGATAGATCAAGACACACCTAAACTTAGAATATTTACAAACTTGGACACTCCAACAACGCATAGTCACCTCATCTCTCCACACGGAGGAGAACTTGTTAACCTCATCGTAGACGAGGAA
This sequence comes from Verrucomicrobiota bacterium, assembly GCA_003218945.1. GTDB lineage: Bacteria > Verrucomicrobiota > Verrucomicrobiia > Chthoniobacterales > UBA10450 > Udaeobacter. Next base: position 4,747 of record QHPE01000062.1, read on the forward strand.
AGAGCAGCGGAACTAAAGACCCAATCGAGAGACTTCCCTTCGTGGGATTTGACGGCTCGCCACATCCGCGATCTTGAATTACTGCTGAACGGGGGGTTCTCTCCGTTACGCGGGTTCATGAACAAGGCAGATTACGAAGGAGTCTGCCATAATATGAGGCTGACGAGCGGCCTTATCTGGTCTATACCGATCACGCTCGATGTTTCTGAATCTTTTGCTAAAGACCTGAAGCAAGGAAGCAGCAAAATAGCGCTGCGAGATGCAGAGGGAGTGATGCTCGCAGTGCTGCACGTTGAAGACGTGTGGCAACCGGATCGTAGAGCCGAGGCGAAGGCAGTTTTTAATAGCACCAGCCCGGTTCATCCCGGGGTGAACTATCTGCTGAACAAAGAGAACCCATGGTATGTGGGCGGTCGCGTCGAAGGTCTCCAACCGCCGGCGCATTACGATTTTAAGAATCTCCGTTTAACTCCAGCCGAATTGCGGGTTGAATTCGCCCGGCTTGGTTGGCGCCGTGTCGTGGCATTTCAAACGCGTAATCCCATGCACTCTCCGCGCGGCGAAACAGGTTGAAACTAACTTGCTGCTCCATCCCGCGGTTGGGGTGACCAAGCTTGGCGATGTGGACTACTTCACACGCGTCCGTTGCTATCAACGCCTGCTGACGAAGTACCCGCATGACACGGCAAAACTCGCCCTGTTGCCGCTCGCGATGCGCATGGGTGGACCGCGGGAAGCGATTTGGCACGGCTTAATTCGCAAGAATCACGGCTGCACCCACATGATCGTGGGACGCGATCACGCCGGCCCTGGGAAAGACGCCGACGGAAAGCCATTTTATGGACATTATGAAGCTCAGGAATTATTCAGGAAACACGAAGCTGATATCGGCGTAACCATGGTTCCGTTTAGCATGATGGTCTATGTGGAAGATGAAGATAAGTACTTTCCGGAGGACGAGGTTCCCAAGGGTACTCACGTTTTGCACCTCTCTGGCACAGAATTGCGTCAGCGACTAAATGAAGGACGCGACATTCCTGCATGGTTTACATATCCCGAAGTCGTGCAGGAACTGCGGCGCAGTTTTCCACCACGGCACAAACAAGGCGTGACAGTCTTTTTCACCGGCCTCTCCGGCGCCGGTAAATCGACGATTGCCAGCGTTCTGGTGACCAAGTTTCTCGAAGTGGGCGGCAGACCAGTGACGCTTTTGGATGGCGATCTGGTTCGCAAGCATCTTTCTTCAGAGCTCGGCTTTTCCAGAGAACACAGAGACCTCAACATTCACCGCATTGGATACGTCGCTTCGGAGATCACCAAAAATGGCGGCATTGCAATTTGCGCTCCAATCGCGCCGTATGATTCCACTCGCAAACATGTGCGCTCCATGATCGAGCCAGTTGGTGGATTTATTATGGTGCATCTCTCGACCTCCGTGGAGGTATGCGAAAAACGCGACCGCAAGGGTCTCTACGCCAAGGCGCGGGCTGGAATTATCAAGGAATTTACGGGAATTTCGGATCCCTATGAGGAGCCTAGCGATGCGGAAGTGGTGATCAATACGGCCGAGCTCACACCCGAAGAGGCTGCGCAGGAAATCATCCTGCATTTAGAGCGCGAAGGCTTCATCGGACCCAATGAAGAAGCGGCCTGAACGCGAAACGAAACTCATTTTGACAATTTCGTCGCAGGACGCGTGCATGTATCCGTTATCGTTGGCGGTGCGCTTGAGAATACAGCATTGAAAACGATGTCACCTCAATCCGCGCGCGATGCACGGGACGGGGCCTTAGCGACCGGTTCCGAAAACGCACGCAAGCGAGTGATGGTCATTGGACTAGACTGCGCAGCACCTGAATTGATCTTCGATCGCTGGCTTGATGATTTGCCAAACCTGAAGTCGATTTTCCAGAGCGGATTCCACGGACTGCTCCGCTCGTGCGATCCGCCCATCACGGTGCCGGCCTGGTCGGTGATGATGTCTTCCAAGAGCCCTGGCCGGCTTGGAGTTTACGGGTTCCGAAATCGCAAGGATCACTCCTACGAAAAATATTCCATTGCCAACTCGCTTGCGATCAAAGAGGACCGGCTCTGGGACATTCTCTCGCGCTGCGGAAAACGCTCGATTGTCATAGGGGTGCCTGGGACCTATCCACCACGGCCTCTGAATGGCTTAATGGTGAGCGACTTCTTAACTCCAGACATAACCTGCCAGTACACATATCCGCCTGAACTCAAACAAGAGATTGAGCGGGTGGTCGGCGAGTATATTTTGGATGTGCGCGATTTTCGATCCGGCAATAAGGAGAAGATTCTGGCAGATATTTACGAGATGACTCGGAAGCGCTTCCAGCTCGCGCGGCATCTGCTGGCGAAGGAAGATTGGGATTTTTTCATGATGGTTGAGATGGGCGTGGACCGTATCCACCATGCGTTTTGGGACAATATGGATCCCGCTCATCGTTTCTACGAACCTGGGAATAAATTTGAGAACGCGATTCATGATTACTACCGAGAAGTGGACCGCGAAATCGGCGAGTTGCTCGCGTTTGCCGATGACCGGACGGCTGTGCTGGTGGTGTCCGATCACGGCGCCAAGCGGATCGATGGCGGCATTTGCGTTAACGAATGGCTGCTTGCAAATGGCTACCTCGCTCTCGCCGAAAAACCTGCCCGCGCAACGCCATTCTCCAAACTCAAAATTGATTGGTCCCGCACGAAAGCATGGGGCGACGGGGGATATTACGCGCGTGTTTTTCTAAACGTCGCAGGCCGCGAGCCAAACGGAACTATTGCACAAGAGGATTACGACAAAGTGCGTGATGAGCTGAGTGCTGGACTCAAGGCGATTCGAGATGAAAACGGAGATGAAATTGAAACGCAAGTTTTCCGACCCGAGGAACTGTACAAAGAGGTGCACGGCGTGGCCCCTGATCTGATTGTTTATTTCGGCGCCCTTTTCTGGCGCTCCGTTGGCAGCGTCGGCAACGGAAAGATACACACCTTCGAAAACGACACCGGACCGGACGGAGCCAACCATGCAGAGAATGGCATTTTCCTTTTCCGGCCAGCTAACGGTCGCCTGCCGGATGGACGCCGAATTGACGGGCTTGGTATAATCGATATCGCACCCATGATTTTGCAGTTGTTTGGTCTGCCAGTTCCGAAAGATATGGAAGGGAAGGCGCTCGCCTTTGTCGATCTGTGACTAACGCTCAGCCTCGTAATTTTCTCAGTCAAATAAGAATGGTGCGCGCCCGGACGCCTCTGCGGTTGAGCTTTGGCGGGGGTGGAACGGATATCTCACCCTATGCCGACACGCGCGGCGGTTGTGTGCTCAATGCTACAATTTCGCGCTATGTCTATGCGACCTTAGTGCCCAAGTCGGAACGTTCGATCGGGTTCCGCTCTTTCGATTACGGTACGGTGGTTTACTTTACCGAGGAGGAACACTTCGTCTTCAATGGTCAAATGGATCTGGTCAAAGGAGTGCTCAAGCGCTTCGAGCTCGACAAGCTGCGCTCCGACGGCTTCGATCTTTTCGTCCACGCTGACGCGCCGCCAGGTTCCGGTCTCGGCAGTTCTTCGACCTTTACCGTGGCGCTGATCGGCCTGTTTCGCGAGCTGCTTGGGCTGCCGATTACACCCGCCGGCGTCGCTGGACTGGCATACGACATTGAACGCAACGAGGTAGGAATCAAAGGCGGCCGTCAGGACCAGTATGCTGCTGCTTGTGGCGGGTTCAATTTCATGGAGTTCCATGGTGAACAGGTCATCGTTACGCCGTTACGACTGAGCGATTTTGTAATTAACGAACTGGAATATAACCTGCTCCTCTGTTCCACGGGGAGCCGCGAATCCCAGCCAATCATCGACAGCCAGATGGAAAGCATGAAAAATAAGGATGCTGAGCCGCTTGCGGCGATGGACAAGGTGAAAGAAATCGCAATTGAGATGAAAAAGGCGCTGCTACTGGGAGACCTCGACCGTTTCGGAGACATGCTTCACGAGGGGTGGTTGCAGAAACAAAAAATGGCTCCGGGCATTACGACGCCGCATATTGACGAGCTTTACGCGGAAGCCCTTAAGGCGGGCGCCCTCGGCGGTAAGATCACCGGAGCAGGCGGAGGCGGCCACATGATGCTCTACTGCCCGTTTGACAAACGTCACATAGTTAGAGAGCGCCTCACCGCAATGGACGCACGGATCATTGATTTTCGATTTGACGCGGCCGGGATGCAGACGTGGCGCGTGTATAAATGACCTGATCCCAAGACAACCGGTTAACCAAATTTTGAGCAGACTTACGTACCACTTAATCTATATGGCTCTGCTCCCAACATGAAAAAAGATCCAAAGGTGGTGATCATAGGATTGGATGCGGCGACGTGGACACTCATCCGTCCATGGATGGCCGAAGGCGGCATGCCGAACCTGGCAAAGCTGATGAAGGAGGGTGTGTCCGGAACCCTTCGGTCGATCCTGCCACCAATTACACCCCCGGCATGGACCTCGTTCATGACAGGTAAGAATCCTGGTAAGCACGGTGTCTTTCATTTTATCGAGACCGCACCCGACAGCTACGCGATGAATTATGCCAACGGCGGTTCACGTCGTTCGCCTACAGTCTGGAAGATACTCAATGCCGCGGGATTCTCTGTGGGCACGATGAACATTCCATTCACCTATCCGCCTGAGGCTCTGGATGGCTTTCAGATTTCCGGCTTGGATACGCCATCGGCTACTAGTCAATTCGTCTATCCAGCGTCGCTGAAACGGGAGCTGGTTGATCATTTGGGAAAGATTAATCATGATCTTCGCTTCCTCGGGAACATGTCTACCGACCACCGGCGGGCCCAAGTGCTGGTTGAAATGGAAAGAATCGACCAGCAGTGGGCAGCAGTAGCTCTGCACCTTCTGGAGCACCATCCGCAAGACGTGATGATGTTCGTTTTCATGTCGATAGATACAGTCCAGCATTACTTCTGGCAGTACATGGATCGCAGTCATTTTCTTTACGATCCGAAAGCAGAGCCCCGTTTTGGGAATGCAGTGCGTCAGGTGTACGAACGACTCGACGCCGTGACCGGCCGGATAATCGAGAAGCTTCCCAAGGATACGACGGTGTTCGTTGTCTCTGACCACGGCGGCGGCCCAGTGGTCGATCGCACCGTGTTCTTAAATCGATACCTGCATCACCTCGGGCTGCTGCACTACCGAAAGGACAAAAACGGCGCGCCCGGCGGACGGTTCGGGCTGCGCAAGATCAAGCTAAAAATCCTGCAAGGCGCATATTCGTTTTTGCGTAGCTCGCTCTCGTCACGCCAGAAGAGCCTCCTTGCGGAAACATTTCCCGCCCTTAGGAAGAGAGCGGAACTCGCTTACACGTCATTCGTAGATATCGATTGGTCTCGCACCAAAGCATTTTGCAGCGAAGTGCTCGCCTCGCCACCAAACATCTGGATTAACCTGAAAGGAATAAAGCCCCGTGGCATTGTGGAACCAGCGGAGCACCGCGCGCTCACTGACTTTATCATGGCGAAATTGCTGGAGCTTAAAGATCCACGGACCAGTAAACCGATAATTGCCCGCGTTTATCGACGCGAGGAGCTTTTCCAAGGTCCGTTTTCCGACGAGGCCGCTGACCTCATTCTCGATTGGTGGAGCGAGGACAGTCTCTTCTCGACCGCGCCAAGTTTGGCCAAGGACCGCCACAAGCCGGCGGTCATCATTGAGGAGCATCGTCCATCCGAAGATTCTGTCTGGGGCGGCACGCATCGTCGCGACGGGATTCTCGTCGCCTCGGGACCGGCCTTGAAGAGAGCGGCGGAGATCGAAGGTGCACAACTAATCGACTTCGCTCCCACGCTTCTCCATCTTTTCAGTCTGCCTGTCCCAGAGGACATGGATGGCCGCGTGCTGGCGGATGCATTCCTGCCGGAATTCTTAACGGCGCATCCTGTCAAAGCAGGGGCTGCTTCCGGAATTTCCGAGAGCGATCGCTCGAGCGGTTACACCGACGAGGAGTCCGCTAAAGTCGAGGAACGCCTCCAGGCTCTTGGGTATTTGGAATGACACCTCCTGAGAAGAGTTAACTGCTATGTTTGAAAACATTCGTGCCGATCTTCGCCGCAAGACCACTGCCTACGGTGTGCGACCGGAAGATCAGACCTTCTTTCGTAAACGAATCACACCTTTTCTCGAGTTCGGCACCTTTGCCGTTGTCGCCTATCGTTTCGGTTCCTGGGCCTATAAGGTCAAAGTGCCCGTTATCCGGCAGATTCTCATCACGCTGTACCTCTTCATCAATGTCGCGTGCATGATCATAACCGGCATTCATATCGCGCGCGAAAACGACATCGGGCCGGGTCTGGTTATCCATAACTTTTGCGGCATTCTCGTCCTGGCGAAAAAGATCGGCCATAGCTGCACTCTCAATCAGGGGGTCAGCATTATGAATGTTCGCGGCATCGGTCGTGCGACGATTGGAAACAACTGTTATTTTGGCGCCGGTTGTAAAGTTGTCGGAGCGGTCACAATCGGCGACAACGTGGTGATAAGCCCTAACTCCCTTGTCGTTAGCGATGTGCCGAGCGGCGCGACGGTTCTCGGAGTCCCCGCGCGAGTCATTTCGCGGGAAGCGACCAGCGCTTATCTCAAGCACCCCATCATGCCAGTTAGTCCTGAGGCGACAAAGGATTCCAAACCGGCCAACCCCGTCCCGGCTTCGACGTCGGGTGTCGCGTGAGCAACCTCACTTTTAGACAGGGCCCCCGAAAAGGCGGCTACTCGATCGCGATGGTGGCGGCCTGTCCTTTTCCAGCCAATCATGGCTCGGCTGCGAGTATTCGGGAAATGTCTGACACGCTCGTGGATATGGGTCACGACGTTCATATCGTGACTTACCCGTTTGGTCAGGAGGATATCAAGGTGCGCCGGGCAAAAGTGCATCGCACGGGATCCTTTCGCCCCGAGATGAACGCCAAGGTTGGTCCGTCGCCTGAGAAATTTTCTCTCGATTTTCAACTCCTGCGATTGCTTTGCGGGGTCATTCGAAGAGAGAACATCGATATCATTCACGCCCATAACTATGAAGGCGCGCTTATCGGCATCGTGGCCAAGTGGCTTACGCGGCGCCCGCTGCTTTATAACGCAGTCAATTTAATGAGTGACGAGCTCGCCGGGTACAACTTCATTCGCCCAGCATGGCTTGCCCACGGCCTCGCCCATGGCTTGGACTGGTTTACGCCGATTTTCCCGGACCATATCACGGCAGTATCTCCGGAACTACGCGAGTGGTTTCTGAAAAACGGCGTCCGGGCGGCCAAGGTCGATATGGTGCCGGCGGGAATTGAGCCGGATTTGTTCGACCATCCAGAGCCGGAGAAGTTTCGAGAACAGTATCAACTCGATGGCCGGCCGGTGGTCATGTACACGGGCGTTTTGAATGCGTTTCAGCGGATCGACTACCTTTTGGCCGCGTTTGCAGTCGCCCTACGGCAAAAGCCGGATGCGCTCCTTCTTGTCGTTAGTCCGCTGGTCTCTGAAACGCACGAACGTGCGTACCGACGACAGGCGCAAGAGTTGGGAATCGCTGATTCGGTGATCTGGATTTCTCCACATCCCTTAAAAGACTTGCCAAGTTATCTCGCTCTCGCCGATGTCGCGGTCGTTCCGCGACCCGAATGCCCGGGTCATCCCGTGAAGCTCCTCAATTACATGCTGGCAGGCCGGCCGATTGTTTCTTTCGCCGGCGGCGCGAAAGGGGTGCGCCATTTGCACGATGTCTACATTGTGCCGAATCGCAATACGGAGGCGCTCGGCCAGGGCATCATCACCCTGCTTAATGATCGCGCGCTGGCAGCAAAACTAGGAGCCAACGCCCGCGCCACGGTCTTGGCTAACTTCGACTGGCGGCAGATTTGCGTAAAGATTGAGTGCATTTACGACCGACTTCTGGCGCTACCGACCAAGGCAACCGACAGTCCACCGAACCAATCTGGCCCGTTTGCTGCGCGCGTGCGGTAGCGTCATTAACGCTTTTCCTGATGGCGTCGCCAATTGCACATAGTTTTGCTGGGTTCTGGACTTTTGCCTGTCAGCGAGGGCACTTCAAAACGCAGCTGACTGCGCACTGGCGCGAATATCTTCTGCCTCTCGGGGTGCTGATACTGCTCGCTAATGCGCCTGATCTGGACTTGTTGCTGGGAAACGCAGTCCATCGCGGTTTCACGCACAGCCTGGCGGCCGCGACATTGGTATCGCTGGCCCTAAGCTGCGTGTGGCGAATCGCGCCAGGTTTCTGGCGAAGTGTCATTGTCTATTTCATCGCGTACAGTTCGCATCTATTGATCGACTTTTTTACCGGAACCAAGATCGGGTGGACTAATACCGGGTTTGGTATGCCGCTGTTCTGGCCGTGGCCCAAAACCTTCAGTTCCCCTTTGATATTGATCTTTGGTATCCACCACAAAAATTTTGCGGCACTATTTAGTCTCGACAATCTTCGGGCGTGCACTTATGAGACACTGATCTTTGGTGCGATTACCGTAGTAGCGTCTGTTTTATGGAAACGAAAACTGAAATCGCGAATATTAAGGAAAGCAAAACTGAAGCCGCGGACAAACCGTCCGATACCGGAAAGCCCGACGCATCTTCCGTTCAACCTGGAGTATCAAAAAGGAGAAACCTCGCCTCACCTTCCCACACTGCAGGACCAAAAATGAAACGCTGGCACTGGACGGTCTTTGTCGTCATTTGTGTTCTTCTAGGATTTCTCGTCTTCTACACAATCCTCCATGTGATCGGGACCACAACGAGCATGGCTCGCCGCGTGCATGCTCCGTCGCCAGTGGAGACCGTTCCTGTCCGCCGGCAGACACTCGACGAAGTGATCGGGGGCAGTGGCGCAATCGAGCAAGCTGAGACTGTCAACCTGATCACTCAGCTCACCGCACAGGTCCTTGAGGTTCCAGTCAAGATTGGTGACCTGATAAAAAAAGGCACCTTGCTGGTTCGCTGGGACGATCGGCTCATCAAGGCGACCGTTGAGGCTAACCGCGAGTACGTGGACGCCGATAAGATTAAGATCCGGAACGAAACGCGGCAGGTCGAGCGCTACTCCACGCTACAGAACCAGAAGATGGGGTCGGCAGCGGACTTGGAGAAATACGAGATGGCGCTGGCCGACGCAAAGATAGACCTGGCTAAATCTTCAGTTTCACTTCAGCAGGCTGAGATCGATCTTGAGCACGTCAAGCAGCTGTCTCCCATCGATGGAATCGTCCTTGAGCGACTTGTCAACCCGAACGAGTTCACTAAGTCCGGTCAGGTGATCATGAAGCTTGGCGTTCTCAACACCGTGTTGATGGCAGCCAAGATCACGGAAGAAAAAATGCATTCAGTGCAGTTAGAACTCCCTGCCGACGTGACTTTTCCAGCATTCCCCAGTGAGGTTTTCAAGGGTACAATTACCAAGATAGACCCGAATATAGACCCGGTTACGCGAACCTTCACTACCTACATAAGAATTGAAAATCCAGATTTTCGGCTAAAGCCCGGTCTATCGGGATTCGCGCGTATTAGGCGGACTGCCAAGGACGTGCTGGCCGTGCCCAGCATCGCGATCATGAATCCGTCAGGCGAACAAAGCCAAGTTTTTGTGGTCGATAGCACGAACCATGCAAATCTGCGTAAAGTGCGTCCGGGCATCGTGGTCGACGCCATGACGGAGATCACCGATGGGCTCAAAGAGGGAGATAAGGTCGTAACTGTAGGGCAGTTTTATCTGCGAGATCATGACAGAGTTCACTCTACATTCAGATCGATCTTTAAATAAAGTCGCTGCCTGTCTGGTGGCGCTGTTGTCCATCCTGCCATGTATGTCGAAGGCAGGCGAGGGCTCGGCGACTCTCCCGCATCACCCGCTGACGCTTCGCGAGTGCATCGCCATCGCATTAGGCGAGAGTCCGGCCTTGGAAGCTAGCCGCTTTGATGTGTTCTCTGCCGATCAGGCAGTCCGCGCTGCTCAGGGAATGCTATTACCGCAAATCACTGGAGGAGCAGATTATCTGCTTTTCTCGGGCAGCAGGGTTTCTAAATTCGGGGTAATTAACCTGGGAAGTGTAAGTCCCAACGGAAGCGTAGTGACCGCGAGCTCGGTTGGTTCGGCTGAAGTCGAGTTATACTCAGCTCATTTGAAGTACCCACTCTTTGCAGATGGAAGTATTCTGGGTTTGAATAATGCGCCTGGGGTCGCGGAAAAGAAGGCAAAGAGACAGGCTCTTGCGTGGACTGTCAGTCTGACACGTGAGGAAGTGATCTACCGTATCACCGATGAGTTTGTCACGACTGTTTCGGCACGAAACAGAATGGGCTTAGCCGAACGCAGGGTCAAGCTGCTCGACCAGTCAGTCAGTATCCTCCAAGAGCAACAGAAGCAGGGATTAAAGTTACCACTTGACGTCAAGGTTGCGAAGGAGCAGTTCAGCGCATCGCAGACTCTTCTGACGCTTCTTCGGCAGCAAGCCGTGGCAGGATCGCTGGGGCTGTCAAAAACTCTTGGCGTGTCCTCTTCGCCCAACCTTCCGTTATCGAACGTACTGCCTGATCCACCTGATCCGCCACCAACCACGGAGCAATTGGTCGGCGCATGCCTCAACCACCATCCATCGCTTGAGAAACAGCGGGCCGTTATTGATCAAGCGAAGCAGGCTTATCGGCTGGAACGATTCCGGTTGTATCCGTCAGTTTACCTGGATGGTTCAGCTAGCTATATCGACGATTTTAGTGGTGTTTCTAACAGCGAAAGCTTCTTTAGCGGTGCGATTGCCGTCAACGTGCCCATTTTCGACTTTGGGGCGCAGCTCGCTACTACGCGATCAAAATTGATGACATACAAAGCTGAACAAGCCAGGCTTCTTTCAACAGCCGATGACGTTAACTACGAGGTTCTTAAGATCTACCAAGTGATCTACACGCTGACGC
>QHPE01000190.1 GCA_003218945.1 Verrucomicrobiota bacterium
CGGCCAGCTGTTTCGCGTCACGACTTTTGGCGAATCACATGGCGGCGGCATCGGTGTAGTGATCGATGGCTGTCCGCCGCGCATCGAGATTACCGAAGCGCAGATTCAACAGGAGCTGGACCGCCGTCGACCAGGCCAGAGTAAGCTGACTACGCAGCGCAAAGAGGAAGACCGCTGCGAAATTCTGTCGGGCGTGTTTGAAGGGAAAACGCTCGGAACTCCCATCGCAATCGTTGTCCGGAATAAAGATGCTCGACCCGAAGATTACAGCGACATCGCGCGCAAATTCCGGCCATCGCACGCCGATTACACTTATCAGGCGAAATATGGAATCCGAAACTGGCAGGGCGGTGGCCGCGCCTCTGCGCGCGAAACAGTCGGTCGGGTCGCGGCGGCCGCAATTGCAAAGAGGATCCTGTCAAATTTCTACGCCGATTTCGACATCGTTGGTTACGTAACACAAATCCACGGAATCACGGCCAAGATCGATCGTTCCATCCTGACGATGAAAGACGTGGAAAAAAATGTTGTCCGCTGCCCGGACACTGCGGCTGCGAAAAGGATGATCTCACTCATCGAGCAGATTCGCGATGAAGGCGACTCCATCGGCGGTGTCGTTGAATGTGTTGCGCGCGGTATCGCCTCCGGACTTGGAGAGCCAGTGTTCGACAAGCTCGAAGCCGATCTTGCGAAAGCGATGTTGAGCATTCCGGCGGCAAAAGCTTTTGAGATTGGCTCCGGTTTTGCGGCGACGCGGATGCGCGGCTCGGAACACAATGATGCGTTTGAAGTTCGTGGCGGAAAAATCCGGACGAAAACGAACTACTCCGGAGGCGTGCAAGGTGGCATCAGCAATGGCGAAGATATTTACTTTCGCGTCGCATTTAAGCCACCTGCAACGATTGCGCTCCAGCAAGAAACCGTCACCAGCTCAAAACAGCGAACCGACCTTACCGCTCGCGGACGCCACGATCCGTGCGTTCTTCCACGAGCAGTGCCGATAGTGGAAGCAATGGCTGCGCTCGTCCTTTGCGATCACGCGTTGCGACAAAACGCGATTCAAGCGTGGGATCCTCAAATCGCCTCACACAAAGTCCACGAAGGACACAAAGAGTGACTGAGAACGAAATTGCCAGGCAGATTTTGGATGCAGCATTCATTGTTCACACAAAACTGGGCCCGGGTCTGCTCGAGTCAGTACATGACGTGGTACTCGCTTACGAGTTGCAAAGAGAGGCTTAACTGCGGAGCGCCAGAAGCCGATGCCGATCGTATACGACAACATTCGATTTGATGAAGCATTCCGTTCGGACCTCGTCGTGAATGGAAAGGTTATCGTCGAACTCAAATCTGTGGAAGCGTTGCTTTCGGTGCACGCGAAGCAGCTTCTGACGCAGTTACGTCTCAGCGGTCTTCTCATCAGCTTCGGCGAAGCGCAGCTGAAGAACGGGATCAAGCGAGTAATCAACGGCCTGTTGGAGGCCGAAAATCCTGTCGAGGTTTCGTTGTGACCTTTGTGGCCGTTGTGCGAGGACTTTTGAAATGAACTATATCGCCACCATCGGCCTGGAAGTGCACGTGCAGCTTAAAACGCGCTCGAAGATGTTTTGCGCTTCTCCCGTTGAATTTGGCGCTGAGCCGAACACGCACACTTGTCCGATCTGCCTCGGCTTACCGGGCGCGTTGCCGGTGATGAATCATGAGGCATTGCGGTTGACGGTCCTGACCGGATTGATGCTCGGATGCGACATCGCTGCGATCAGCCAGTTCGATCGCAAAAATTATTTCTATCCTGACATGCCGAAGAATTATCAGATTTCACAGTACGACATGCCACTGTGCACGAATGGCAACGTGCCGCTACATGATTTGGCTTACCCGAAGGATGCGCAAAAGAATATCGCGACGCGCGATAAGGAAGTGCGTTTGGTGCGCATCCATCTCGAAGAAGACGTAGCAAAGAGTTTCCATTTCGAAACAACAACGGGCATTGATTTTAACCGCGCGGGCACGCCGTTAATGGAAATCGTCACGCAACCGGAAATCAATTCGCCGGAAGAAGCATTCGCCTTCCTAACTGCTCTGAAACAGATCCTGATTTACGGAGGTGTGAGTGATGCTGATATGGAGAAAGGCCAACTCCGCTGTGATTGCAACATTTCTGTGCGGCGGGAAAACCAAACAGAGTTCGGAACAAAAATCGAAATCAAAAATTTGAATTCGATAAGCGGTGTGCGGCGCGCACTCGCCTGCGAAATCCGCCGTCAGGTTGGTATCTTGGAACGCGGCGAAAAACTCGAACAGGAGACGCGTGGCTGGGACGATGCCGCGGGTGAAACCTTTCTCCTGCGGACAAAGGAGTTCGCGCACGATTACCGTTATTTTCCCGATCCAGATCTCGTGACGGTGAAAACGAATGTGGTGGTGGCCCGGGTGCGGGAACATGTGCCGGAGTTGCCAAAGGCGAAACGCACACGGTTCGTTGCGCAATACCAGGTAACTCCCTACGATGCCGCCGTTCTAGCCGACGATCTTGAGTTAGCAAGATACTTCGAGACGGCTGCCAACGGTGCGAAAAAACCGAAGAACATAGCTAACTGGATCTTAAACGATTTGCAGAATGCGCTTAATGCTGAGGGTAAAGGAATTAAGGATTGTCCCATTTCACCCGAGGCCCTCGATGAATTGGTCAACTTAATCGACAGCGGAAAAATCAGTGGGAAACAGGGCAAGCAAGTTTTTGCTGAGATGTTTGCAAGTGGAAAACCCGCAGCCGTCATCGTAAAGGAAAAAGGAATCGAGCAACTGAGCGATATTGGCTCGATTGAGGCGCTGTGTGAACAAGTGATGGAGGAGAATCCCAAGCCGGTGGCGGATTTCAAAGCGGGCAACGTTGCATCGCTGAACTTTCTCAAGGGACAGGTCATCAAGTTGTCAAAGGGGAAAGCGAACCCCCAGTTGGTCGGCGAAATTCTGGACAAGAAATTAAGGTAGCGCATGCCTCCGGCTTGCGCTTAAGACTCGCAAGCGAGACGCTCGCGCTACGATGAAAATCCTTATTGCTCCGGATAAATTTAAAGGCACGCTCGACGCGCGGGACGTTGCGCAAAACATCGCAAGAGGATTGCTCGATGTATTGCCAGATGCGCAGATCGAAATTGTGCCGATGGCCGACGGCGGGGAGGGGACTGCGGAAGCAATTTGCGCCGCGCGCGACTGTTCCTGGGTCGAATGCAAGGTCCACGATCCGCTCTGCCGTAAGATCGATGCGCGCTATGGGTGGATCGACCGACAAAAACTCGCGGTGATGGAGATGAGCGAGGCCGCGGGCATGCGGCGGCTTTCCGAAACTGAACGCGATCCAATTCGCGCGACCACCTTCGGCGTTGGCGAAATGATTTTAGATGCGACCGGACGCGGCGCGAACGAAATCATCATTGGCCTTGGCGGCAGCGCTACTAACGACGGCGGCTTTGGCATGGCGCGCTGCCTGGGATACCAGTTTCTTTCGAATGAAAAGGAATTAACCGGAGCCGTAACCGACCTGCAAAACCTGACGAAAATCGAGGCTCCTGTAGCGGCAGGCCTGTCACTTGCAAAATCGAGAACGCAGCCGTCGCGGCCGTCTCTACAGTTAAACATCATTGCGGCAGTGGACGTGAAGAATCCGTTGCTCGGAAAAAACGGTGCGACGCGAGTTTTCGGTCCTCAGAAAGGCGCGACAACGGATGAGATCGACGCTTTGGAAAGAGCGCTTGCCAGGCTGGCAGATGTCGTGGCCGAACAATCTGGATTTGATCAGCGTAACGTACCAGGCGCCGGCGCCGCGGGCGGGCTTGGCTTTGGTCTGCTGAGCTTTTGTGGTGCGAAAATCCAGCCGGGATTCGAAGTTGTCGCAGAAGCAGTCGCCCTAGAATCGAAGATGAAAGATGCGGACCTTGTGATTACAGGCGAGGGGAGTCTTGACCGCCAGACATTGGAAGGTAAAACGCCTGCCGGCGTGTCGCGGCTGGCACGAAAGCTCGGAAAGCCGGTGTTCGCAATTGTTGGCCGTGCGACCGCAGATCGAGATGTTCGCGAAATCTTTGACGGTATTTACCCGAACACGCGGCCGGGCATGAGTCACGAAGAAAACATGAAACGTGCAGCCGAACTTCTGCGCGAGAACGCGCGCGAACTGGCAGAGACATTTGGCGTCGGGCTGTAAGCAGATTGAGGTATTTACTGTCGCAATTCTACGATTCGCGAAGGCAACGCGTTATTTCCTCGCGTTTCGCGGATCATCAGCGGGATTGACGTAATTGATTTGCCACGGACCGGTGCCGTGAAGTTGGATGACTGTCTCGCCTTCGGACCAAGCGGTGTGTTTCATGCCAGCTGGCCAGTAACCAAAGGACCCGGCCGGAAGTTTTTTTGCGCCAGCGCGATCAAGTGCGTCTCCGGTTGCGAGATAAAGAGCACCCGAAATCACAGTGACACGCTCAGTCTTCGGATGGGTGTGTGGCGGGACATGATAGCCGTCAGGAAACTGAAAACGCACCACGAATGCGCCTTCTTTCGTTGGGTCGCCTTCGAGTACAGCCATTTTTGCGCCAGGAGGCAAAGCAGCGGGTCCGGCCTTCCAATCGATAGACGTCGGCGGGTAAAGGTGCATGTCTACGGACTGGGTCTCCTGGGCAAATGACCACGCCGAAGAGGAGACTATGGCTAGGAGCACAGCTAATGTGGAAG
>QHPE01000063.1:0-6542 GCA_003218945.1 Verrucomicrobiota bacterium
AACGCGGTCCTGGCCGATGCTTAGCAATTGCACGGCTTCGGCAAAGTTTTCGGCGGGCACCGTCGGACTGTCGGAATCGATCAGGCACACCGAAGCAAAACCGCACTTGAACAAATCTTCGACCGCAAAATAGAGACGCTCACCGAATTCATCGCCGCGTTGCGGCAGCAAACTAAAATTGGTCGGCAGAATATCGGTGTATGCCGACTCCGCGCCGATAGGCGTGTAAACGGCAATTGCGGAGCACTGTAGCGGCGCTCTGTGAGCGCCGGGGTGTAATCGCGCGCTGACAGCGTTCGGCGATCGCAGACCGCCGCTACAACAAACGGAAATCGCAGCCGCTGTGTCGCGCAGGAAACATTTGTTTAGTTCCGCAGCTTCGTCCGGTGTTAATGGTGGGACCAATCGCGTTTTCACTCGCCCGGCTTGCGGCGCTTTGGTCATGACAGCCAACGCACATGAAGCGGGCGGCAACTGATCACGAAGTGTTGGATCAAGAATACGAAATGGGGCCATGCGTTAGCGACAGAACTTCTTCACACCGCAAGAAGATGATTTGAATTTTATTTTATAAGATTTCTTCTTCTTAACAGCGTGAATAACACGGATCTGGCCCGGCGGTTGCCCTTCGCAAATTCGGGTGCAAAAGAGCTGTTGATAATATCCGCGCGGTACAGCCATAAATGGTCCTCGTCGAAAACAGAGCGGCAGTTATTCAACGTTATTCAAACTTATTAGCGAATTGCTCGGAGATGCTTTAACAGCGGGAAATGGAAATCATAACGCGAACCCCGACCAAGCGAACCGAAATTTGCGCCCGAGATGCCTCGACATCGATGCCATTGAATGCGCGGAATCCCCAAACATTCTTTGTTAGGCGCCCGGTCTGAGCATAGTAATAGGTGAGAAGAAGGAACTTTCCGATAGTGCGAGTGAGGTCAGCAAAACTTACAGCAACTGGTATGGATCGACGTCGGCTGTGACGGTGACGTCCTCAGGGAAGGGCAGTTTGTCGAGAGCTTCACGGACGAGGCGGCTCAAGCGCACGATGGCCTCGCCACGGATCAGGATGTGAAACCGGAATTGACCTTGTAGTTTTTCAAGTGGCGCGGCGGTTGCATCGCCGAGGATGAACTCCTCAGGCAATGCTTCTCGCAACCGGCGCTTAAGTGTTTCGGCTGAAAGTTTAGCGCGACCTTCGTGAGCAGAACGCACGGTGATCAGGATCACATGTGTGAATGGCGGGAAATCGCAACGCTCGCGGAACTCAAGCTCCTGCTGGAAGTAACCCGCGAAATCATGGTGGCGTGCGAACTGAATCGATGGCGAGAAAGGCGTGTACGTTTGCACGAAAACTTCTCCAGATGTCTCGCCGCGGCCAGCGCGTCCGGCGACCTGTGTGAGAAGCTGGAACGTGCGTTCGCCGGCGCGGAAGTCGGGCAGATGTAGCGCGAGATCGGCGTTGATGATGCCAACGAGCGTTACGTTTGGAAAATGCAGGCCTTTGGCAATCATTTGGGTGCCGACCAAAATATCGATCTTGCCGGTCCGAAAATTTTGCAGCGTTTCCCGATATGCTTCCTTGCGCGTCATCGAATCGGCGTCCATCCGGCGCACGACGGCTTTCGGAAAAATTTGGGCGACCGTTGATTCGACTTTCTCAGTGCCGAAGCCGTGATAAATCAACGCATCTTGCCCGCACGCCGGACATTTCTTTGGAACGGCTGCCGTGTGCCCGCACAAATGACAGCTTAACCGCCCGGACATGGTCTTCGGAGAAGAGAACCCACCATGCAACAAGTGTTGGTGGAACGTCAGCGCGACACTGCAATTTGGGCAATTGCGCGCTTCGCCGCAATTGCTGCACAGCAGGGATGTGGAGAATCCGCGGCGATTCAAAAACAAAATCGTCTGCTCACGTTTCTCGAGACGATGGGCGATGGCTTGCGACAATTTCTCCGAGAGAATGGTGGCTTTCTTTTCTTTGCGTCGCTCCTGGCGCAAATCGATCACGCGCATGAGCGGCATTTGTTTTTGGTCCACACGCTCCGTGAGTGTAACGAGCCGGTACTTTCCGATCGCCGCGTTATGATAACTCTCCAGCGACGGCGTGGCGCTGCCGAGAACGACAACGCACTTTTCAATCTTTGCGCGCACGACTGCGACGTCGCGTGCGTGATACCGCGGTGCCTCCTCTTGTTTGTATGTCGTTTCGTGTTCTTCATCGACCACGATGAGTCCCAAATTCTTCAGCGGGGCGAACACTGCGCTGCGCGCGCCGATTACGATCCGGGCGCGTCCGGAATGAATTTTGTGCCATTCATCATGGCGCTCGCCCTCGGATAAATGACTGTGCAAAACCGCGACGGTATCCTGCGCGTCAGCGAACCGTCCTTTGAAGCGTTCCACCGTTTGCGGCGTGAGCGAGATTTCGGGAACCAGAACGATGGCCGTGCGTTCCCGATTAAGCGCAGCCCGGATTGCCTGTAGGTAAATTTCCGTTTTGCCGGAACCGGTGACGCCGTGGAGCAAAATCGGGCGTGCGTTTGCCGGTACATCGAACGATCGCATAATTTCATCTAGTGCGAGGATTTGCTCCTCGTTCAAAACGAGGTTCGACGTGGCGATGAACTGCTCGTCGCCATGCGGATCGCGCACCACGGCTTGGTCGCGCAATGCGACGAGGCCCCGTCTGGCCAGCGCCCGCAACGTCTGGTTATCGAAGGAGGTTTGTCGCAGGAGCTCCGCCGCGCGTATCGGGTTTTCCAACTTCGAAATCGCCTCCAAAAGTTCGGCCTGCCGCGGCGCTCGGCGCCGCAGTTTTTCGAATTCGGCTTGGGCGATGTTGCGCGCGGGTTGCACGAACAGCTGTTTCTTCCAGCCGACTTCAGCGCGCCGGATCACTTGCGGAAGCAGACTGCGCATGACTGTTTCAATCGCACAGCAATAGTAGGCACCCATCCACCTGGCCAGTTCGAGCAACTGCTCGCTCAAAATCGGTGCATCGCCGATGATTGCTTCGATTGGCCGGATGCCGTGGGCTTCGCTTTGCTCGGGGATGGCGACAACTGTTGCCAAAGCCGACTTATCCCGGAACGGCACGCGCACGCGCGAGCCGACTCCGACGCGACCGGCTAAACTCTCCGGCACCGAATAATCAAGCTCGCGATGAATTGCCCGATCAACGATGACGCGAACGTATCGAAGGCGATCCTCATCATTCATGCTCGTGCTCGTGCCGTTGATTTTGTAATCGGCTATTGTAGCACGAGTAGATCGCACGTTGGATCGGCGATCTGTACCGTTAGGAGCAGATGATACAATTCCTGTTCAAATTGATACTGTGCGTGTTGCTGGCGATGGCCGCGGCTTTTGCTTACGTCGCAGTCAAATCGGGGGCTCCGCTGTACACATTTTACGAGTGGTTGAGTCCGGCCCGGTTCCACCGATACGACCGGCTCATTCGCGGCGTTGCATTAGAGCATCATCTCGATCCGATGCTGGTGAAAGCAGTCGTCTGGCGTGAAAGCCGGTTCGACCCAAAAAAGCGCGGCACGCATGGAGAGCGTGGGCTGATGCAGGTGAGCGAAAGGGCGGCCAACGAATGGGCGCGAGAAACAAAGATCCCTGGCTTCGATCCGAACCAGCTTTTCGAGCCAAAAACGAATCTGGAGGCGGGTACCTGGTATTTGCGTCGTGCGATGCAACACTGGGAGCATCAGTCTGACCCCGTTCCGTTTGCCCTGGCGGAGTACAATGCCGGAGCCAGTCGCGCCCAGCGTTGGAGTGGCAGCAGCGGTGTCGCGGAGATATCGGAGCGCCAGTTTCTTGAAAAGATCGACTTCCCCGCCACGCGAGGGTATGTCGAGTCAATCATCGACCGCTATAGATTCTACCAGCGTCGTGGAAAGATGTGAGGCCCGAGGGCGGATACCCGCCCTTTCAATCAGATCCGAGAATGACGCTCGGCGATCCGATACGAACTAATTTGTTTCCGCGTTGTGCAGTAAGAATGCGCATCTAGGTTGCCAGCTTTAATAGCAAAGGAATGTGTCGGCGTTTTTGTACAAGAACTTCTGCTCTGCTTTATGCGGCTTTGGCATTGGCAGGCATTGCAGGCGACCACAATTTGTGGGGACAAAGCCGCCCCCTAATCGCATCTCCGTTCGAAGTGGGAGCTGGCCTACATGAGACGCGAGCACAATGGCAGAACTCCTTAGGGCTTACGAATACGCGGGAGGTCGCACCGAACGAAGCAGTTGTTGCGCCGCCACCGACCCGCAGCAGCTTTATGGCGACGTGGCCGAACGTCACTGGCGCGAAAGGGTACCTGCTGGATGTCTCCACGAGCAGCTCATTCAACAGTTTTGCGGATGGATACCACGACCTCGACGTTGGCGACGCTACGGGACGAGTGGTGACCGGGTTGAGCGGGCACACGACCTACTACTATCGGGTTCGCCCTTACGACGTGACAGGTGCAGGCCGCTATTCAGCAACGTTCGCCGCTACAACAGAGGCAACTACCGGGTTGATTATTCATGCGACGTTCGATAGCTCGATTACTGGTAACCCGAACTCAGCGGCCATCGAGGCGACGATCAACGCGGCCATCGCGATTTACGAGTCGTTGTTCACCGATCTTATCACGGCTGAGATTCGATTTCGCTATTCAACCACTCAGCCGAACGGTGATCCACTGCCGGCAGGTCGCATAGCGCAAAGCAACTATGTTTACTACCCGGTTCCCTGGAATACCTACATTGACGCATTACGTGCGGACGCCAGAACGGGTAACGACAATATCGCGGTAGCAAGCCTCCCAGGCTCAGCGTTGTCTACGAATGTACTACCGTCCAGTGCGGCGGGGCGGTCTGTGGGGTTGGACACGCCGCCGGCAATGTTTGCAGACGGGACCGTCGGGAGCGGAGGGCCGTACGACGGAATCGTTACGCTTAATTCCTCGTCGCCATATCAGTTCACGCGGCCTCCCGCCGACAGTAACTATGATGCCCAGCGCGGTTTCGAGCACGAAATGGATGAGGTCATCGGCCTTGGATCGCATCTGAATATTTCGGGCGGCGATGATCTGCGGCCACAGGACTTATTCAGCTGGTCATCCGCCGGTAACAGGAACACGAGTTCTTCCGGTATCCGCTATTTCTCGATCAATGGCGGTGTCACAAACATCGTCAATTTCAATCAGGGCCCAACCGGTGATTTCGGGGACTGGGCGAGCGAGGATTGTCCGCAGTCGCATCCGTATGTGCAAAACGCATTTTCCTGCACCGGCCAATTCTCCGACGTCACGGCCACATCCCCAGAAGGGATCAACCTGGACGTTATTGGATACGATTTGGTGAATACGTCAATGCCGACACCTACTCCCACACCTACGCTCGACTCCTGTTACCCGAACTTCACGACAGCGGAAGGATGCGATGCGCTTAGTTCTCTCACTACCGGCACTGGCAATACCGCACTGGGTTGGCGCTCGCTGTTTTTGAATACGACCGGCAGTTTCAATACCGGTGTTGGCGGTGGCGCGCTGGCCCTCAACAATGGAAGCTCCAATACGGCGCTTGGCGTAGCAGCGCTCTTGCTCAACACCAGCGGCGCACAAAACACCGCTATGGGAACCGATGCGCTCGTCTTTAACGACACCGGTAGCTCCAACACTGGCACCGGTTATTTTTCTCTCATGAACAATACCAGCGGCGGCTCCAACTCAGCTACTGGTTGGGAAGCGCTCACTGCCAACACTACCGGAAGCACCAACACAGCCATCGGTAATCAGGCGCTCCAGAGTAACCTCAGCAACAGTGATCACGTTGCCATAGGCAGCATGGCCGGGTCCGGTATCACCAGCGTGGATAACAATATCATCATTGGTCATCACTCTGGCGTGCACAGTGTCTTTGGTCAGGTCAGTGACAGGTGCACCATTGATAATATCTTCGGTGCGCCGGTTTCCGCCGCCACGGCTGCTGTGGTGATGGTCGATTCCGATGGGCGATTGGGCACGGCCACTTCCGATGGACCTGATCCGGGTGGATTTTCGCCAAAAGGCAGCCTCCGGCCCCAAGCCATTTCTGACGCCGTCAAACAAACCATGCTCGATCGGACAGTTGAGAGCTTGCAGGCAACAGTCACGCAGCAACAGCAACAAATCGCGACGCTGACCGCCCAGTTGAAAGACAACGCCGCGCAAATCCAGAAAGCGAACGACCAACTCGAAATCGGTGAGCCGGCGGCCAGAGTGGTAATGGACAAACGTTAAAGCTGTTCCTTGAAGGGAGGGTTCGCGCCTTCGGTGTGTACACGTTAGCGCATCAGACGTGATAACCAGATGCGTCGACTAGCGGCTGTACGCTTCGCGGATGGGAGCGGAAGCTGCAACGGCGGCATCGACGGGAGCGCAATCTGCGCTAACCGTTTAAGTAATGACCAAGGAGGATATCGCCGGCGTCTTGGAGAAAATCGCAACGCTGCTGGAGCTCAGGGACGAAAATCCGTTCAAGATCCGCGCGTATATCAACGCA
>QHPE01000063.1:6628-17312 GCA_003218945.1 Verrucomicrobiota bacterium
ATCGCGCTGAAGATCAAGGAACTCGCTGAAACCGGATCGCTCAAGTATTTCGAGGAATTGAGCGCGGAATTTCGGCCGGGAATTCTGGAATTGTTTTCCTTGCCCGGGCTTGGCGCAAAAAAGATTAAAGCGCTCTACGACAAACTCGGGATCAGTTCAATCGAGCAGCTACAGAATGCCTGCGAACAGGGGCGCGTCGCTGAGCTGCCAGGGTTTGGCGAAACAACGCAGCAAAAGCTTTGTGACGCCATCGCCAGGCGCGCAGCGCACGCTGGCTCATTCCAATTCGGCCAGGTCGCAGTTGAGGCGGAAGCGTTACGCGCCGATTTGGCGGCGCACGAAGCAGCGTTGCAGGTCGAGATTGCCGGCAGTTACCGGCGGCGAAAAGAAATCGTGCACGATCTCGATCTGCTAGTGGCGACCAACGAGCCCGACGCCATCACAAAGTTTTTTCTTTCCCATTCACTGGTCGAGTCCGTCATCGCGCAAGGTCCGACAAAATCCAGCGTGCGGCTGCGATCCGGAGTCCAATGTGATCTGCGCGTTGTCACGACGGCGGAATATCCGTTTGCCCTCGCATATTTCACTGGGAACAAGGAACACAACATCGAAATGCGCAGCCGCGCGCTGCAACATGGCTGGACACTGAACGAATACCGGCTCGCCCCGCTGCCCATCGATCCGAAGGCGAAGAAGAACAAACCGGTCAGCAAAATTCCCACTATCCGGGATGAAACCGATTTGTATCGTGCGGTCGATCTCGATTTCGTGGCGCCGGAGCTGCGAGAGAACTGCGGCGAGTTTGAAGCGGCTGAAGAGCACACCCTGCCGAAGCTCATCGAGAAGGAAAATCTGCGCGGCACGTTTCATTGTCACACCGTCGCCAGCGACGGCCACAACACACTCGATGAAATGGCTGAAGCTGCCCAGAAACTTGGGCTTGAGTATCTGGGCATTGCCGATCACAGCCGCAGTTCCGTTCAAGGCCATGGCATGGATGCCGAAAAGTTACTCGTGCAGGTCACCGCAATTCGGAAGCTGAACAAGATATTCGACGGATTTCGCTTATTTGCCGGAGTCGAATGCGATATCCTGCGCGACGGCTCACTCGATTTTTCCGATGAAGTGCTGTCGCAGCTCGACTACGTCGTGGCGTCGGTTCATTCCGGTTTCAATTTGAGCGAATCGGAAATGACTCAACGCGTGATCCGAGCGCTGGAAAATCCCTTCGTCACGATGCTGGCGCATCCGACCGGTCGGTTGTTGCTGAAACGCGAGCCCTATCGGATCGACATTCCAGCCGTGCTCGACACGGCAGCGGGCACCGGCACATGGATTGAGCTTAACGCTGCGCCTAAGCGACTTGATCTCGACTGGCGCTGGTGGCCGTTGGCGAAACAAAAAGGCGTTAAATGTGTAATCAACCCAGACGCTCATCGCACCGAGCGCTTGCGCGACCTGTGGTTTGGCATCGGCATCGCGCGCAAAGGCTGGCTCACCAAAGAGGAGGTCGTGAATTGTTGGGCGCTCAGCAAAATCGAAGCTCTGCTGCGAGCAAAACGCAAAAAGTAGCGCCGCGATTCGGCGAGGGCACCGCAAGCCTGCCACCCGAACCACCGGGCGAAGACGCCCGTGTGCCGGACAGATCCGCGCGCGGGACGGATTCGTCCCTTGGCGAACTGGAAGCCTATGTTACGGCTTCCTCTCGTTGCGGCATAAACATCGTGAGACATTTGCAGGCTCCGCCGGCTTTGATGAATTCGGTCATCGGCAACTCGTGACAGCGATAGCCGCGCTCTTGTAGCTTCGTTACGAGCTGTGGCGCTCCCTGGGGCAAAACGATGTGTTTCTCGATTATCACAGCGTTACATGAAAAGTGCCTAGCCTCTTCCGGTGCGACATCGATCAAATCGGTCACGTGCTCACGGATCGCACGCTGGCCGTACTCGTCAAAGGCATCTGGAAACCAGAACGCGCCGCCGTCGGGCAACGGACAAAAGCAAGTATCAAGATGATAAAACCGCGGATCAACTAGCTCTACCGAAATGGTAAGACAACCGATCATTTCTGCTATGGCACGATGCGATTGAATGTCGGAACGAAATTTGTAGCCGCAAAAGAGCACCTCACCGCCGAACAGCGCGTCGCCTTCGCCCTCGAAAAAAAGCTTCTCTGGCAGCCAGTTCACTTCGTAGCCCTGTTGCTCCATCCATTTGGCAAAGAACGGTTGCTCACCGGCGCGTTCTTTGTGTCGGAAATTGCTGGGGATGAATTTGCGACCAACAGTCAGCCCGGCGTTGGCGGTGAAAACCATGTCGGGCAGTCGCGGCTGCGGTGGAATCAGATGAACTTTGCAATCCAATTTTGAAAGCGTGGCGTGCAACTGTTTCCATTGCTCTTGAACAATCCGGGCGTCGGCCGCGCGGGCCACGCTCATCCAGGGGTTGATCTCGTACTCGATCCCATAGTAATCGGGCGGACAAAGTAGCAACTCGCGCATGTTCGGACGTTGAATCGTTGGATCGTTAAAGCGTTGAAGCGGCCGTTTGAACTTTACGTTTTCTGCAGTTTGTCGAAGCAATCGGTCAGTTCCCGAAGAAATGGTTTCACATCGGTGATCATGCCGATTGATTGCAGCGGTTGTTGTTCAACCACCCGCTCGACAGCCGAGGCATCGATATCGACACAGACGAGTTTCACAGTGGGCGCAAGCATGCTCGCCACCGCGAGCGAATGCCGAATGGTCGCCAACAGCAAAGCGTGCGTCACGTCGGCAAGTTTTTCACGCATCATTTTCTGAGCCTCAATTGCGTCCGTCGTTGCGCCGGGAATCGAGCCCTCGTCGCGAATCGATCCGAGGAGGACGATATCGACATTGTTACGGACGCACGTGTGCATGATCCCGCTAGTCAGGACATTTTTCGCGACGGCTGCTGCAATCCCGCCAGCTTCACGAATGGCATTGACCGCGCGCATGAGGTTCTCGCGCCCGCCTCGTGCGAATGCAAGATCGAGGCTGATACCCAAAGAAGTGCCGAACAACGCCCGTTCCACATCGTAACCGGCAAAGGCATTGCCGGCGAAAAGGCGATCGACATATCCAGTTTCAATGAGGCGCACCAAATGTTGGCCGGCGCCAGTTCGCACGATTGCCGGACCGGCAACAACTGCGATCTTGCCCTTCGTCTTCCGTGCCTGCCGAAGTTCTTCCGCCAATTCGCGAATGATGGCCGATTTAGGTTCATCAGCATCGATGATTGTGTTGATGAACTGAAAAACATCTGTGCGCGATGTCGCACGCTGCACCGGCACCACACGCACACCGTCGTGACCCACGACAATCTCGTCGCCTTTGTGGACGTCGAAGAATTTGACGGCGCGCGCGGCGCCTCTTTTCCGGTCCACAGCGATGGCTGTATCCATCATGGTAGGCCGCACCTCGATCTCCTTGCCGTCAATACGGACGAAAGTTTGCTGGTTCGTCATTACATAAAAGTCCGGCGGGAAAACGCCGTCGGCAGGGGCGGGAGCGAGCTGCGCATCGGCGCGTTCGGCGACTTCGGCGCCATGCTGTCGCAGTCGCAGAATCAATTCATCGAGCGCCTCGCTCGTCTCCGCCGAGACCTCGATGCGCGCAAAGCTTTGGTCGGCACGCTTTTGGCCGATCTTGATCTCGCTGATTTTGAAATTCGCGCCGTGAGTCAAAATCTGATCGAGCACTTTCGGCAGGATCAGCGAATCAATGATGTGTCCCCGCAACTCAATCGTTTCCGAAAACATCGGCGAAATTTACCCATGGAAAACCACCGCGCCAGTGAAGCGAAAATGTGGTGGGGGTTTGTGCTCAGCGCGCAAACAGATAGATAGACCTCGACGACCAGCATCATTGACATGGAGAAACCAACCGCACGCGGACCTTCGCCCAGCCGCAAGGCTATTCACGTGCTAGGTCCCAGATTAAATCGCAAACCCAAGCGGCCGCCGCCAGTGCCTATGAAGAAGAAAGCGCCAGAGTCGGATCGCACAGGTACTCGTTAGAGTGGGAAATATGCACGACGATTTACCAGCTCTCGCGGCCAAGATCGGGGAGAGACTATCAAACAGCTCCGAGTACGTCGTCATCCAGCCTGCGGAGCTGCGAGTTCTTCGTGAAATGTCAGAAGACGAGGTGCGTGAATTTGCAAAAAGCCATGGCTGGCGCGTCATACGCCGGCTGGGTGGCCGGCAAATTGAATTTTACAATGACGCCAGCGTGCGCGCGCCGTTGTAACGCTTTCAGCCGAGTGTGAATGGAGTTTTCCAGCATGTTTGTTGAGTCTCGCGCTTTGTATCGCGCAGCCAAATACTGGTAGTAATTCCAATGCCCGCGATAATCGGACGACCGAAGGAAACGAACGGTTCGAGTTCGCCTTCGCCACGGCAAACACTCTCCGGTTTGCGCCTATTGCCCGCGGCTTGCCGGTGGAACGACACCGTTCATGCGCAAATACTCGATCATCTGCCCGTAGTGATCGAAACAATGAGCTGCGGCAAATGTTGCCTGGAAGAGGCGGGTGGTCTGCCTTCCACTTCTCGAAGTAATCGGTTCGACGAGGTTCGCGCTCTTCAGGGTCGCGACCGATTTGTGGCCGAACGCGAAGGAATCTTTCACAAACTTAATGATCTCCGCCTTCGCTTTCATGTTATCCGGGCCTTTGCCGTCGTTGACCGTGTCCGGTGGCTTCTCGCCCGTAATCGGCGACCAAATCAGATAGTTGGATGCAGCGATATGTTTCAGTTGTTCGCCAAACGTGCGCACACCTTTGTAATCGCTGCCGGGGAGGTTCAGTTTCTCCGGAGAAAAATCGAACTTGTCCTCCGGCATTGCCTCGGCCGCTTCGACGACTTCCTTCTCGACAAGGCTAATCTCGCGATCGATCGCTGAAGCGATGGTCGGTGGAGTTGACGGGGACGCCGACGCGCCGGCGGCGGGAGGGCTTTTGGCTGCCTGCGCAAAAACTGAAGCCGCAGCGAAGGACAGTGCTGCTGCTAGCAGTAGGGAAGCTTGAAGCTGTTTCATAGATTATTGTTTTTCTTTGGTTGAGTTTTCTCAGATAGCAGGCCACGTGGCTTGCAGCAAATTGTTGATGCATCATAGCCCCTTCGCCACGCAGTGTCGGTTTCCGCTTTCGCCAAAACTACGAAGTGACAAGACGGCGTGCCAAGGTGCACCTTAGTAGTATCACGCAAAGAAGGTCGCTCATCCCTTTTCGCTCTATTCGCGCGACACCTGCCGCAGGGAACACAATGATTGCATCCGATCTGCGGGATCGCTCTAATTGGTGGCGATGCAAGTGTGTACGCGACGCGACTTTCTTTCTCTCTCCGGCAAAGGCCTTGGTCTGGCCGCGCTTTCATCGGCAACAGTCGCCTTGTTATTGAGAAACGTCGAAGCAGCATCCAGCAACCTCGCGGATCTCACGCCGGAAGAAGCGGCCACTGACGAAGATTACTGGACGGCGATCCAAAACTCGTTCAGCGTTACACGCGGCATCATCAACCTGAATAACGGCGGTGTGTCGCCCAGCCCGCGGATCGTAACCGAAGCGTTGATCCGTTACATTTGGGAACAGGAGGACGCCACGGCTTACACGATGTGGCAAATCCTCGAGCCGCAGTCGGAAACCATTCGTACCGGCTTGGCCGAATTGTTCTGGTGCGACCGCGAAGAGATCGCGATCACGCGTAACGCGTCGGAGTCGCTCGAGATCCTGTTGATGGGCATGGACTTCAAACTCGGCGACGAAATTCTTACCACCACGCAGGATTATCCGCGCATGCTCACCACACTGCGTCAGCGGGAAAAACGAGAAGGCCTCAAGCTCAAGCTCATTCAGGTTCCAATTCCGCCGAAAAATCTCAGCGAGATCGTCACGGCGTTTGAAAAAGGAATCACCGACCGCACCCGGCTCATTCTTATTTCGCACATGATCAATATTACTGGCCAGATCACTCCGGTGAAAGCCGTGTGCGAGTTGGCGCGCGCCCGCGGTATTGAAACCATCGTCGATGGCGCGCATTCCTTCGCTCAGTTCTATTTCAAACAGAGCGATCTCGGTTGCGATTATTTCGGCACGAGCCTCCACAAATGGCTTTATGCCCCGAAAGGCACGGGCATGCTTTACGTGAAGCGCGACAAAATCGAGAAGCTCTGGCCGCTTATGGCCGCGGAGTCCAAGCAGAAATCGGACATCCGCAAATTCGAAGAGATCGGCACCCACTCAGCGGCACCGAAGCTCGCCATCGGCGAAGCACTTTTGTTTCATAACGGGATCGGCGGTAAACGCAAGGAAGCGCGGTTACGTTATCTTTCCCGTTACTGGATGAACCGGCTCAAGGACGTGCCGAAGATTCGGTTCAACACTTCGTTCGATCCCAACCAATCGTGCGCGATAGCAAATGTTCAGATCGAGGGCACCAATCCTGAGGCGGTGACGAAATATTTATTCGACAAGCACCATATCTTTACCGTGCCGATCGTGCACGAAGAATTCCAGGGTATTCGCATCACACCGAACGTGTATACCACGCTGAGGGAGCTGGACCGTTTCTGCGAGCAGATGGAACTGATCGCACGCAAAGGGCTGCCGGCGTAAGACCTCTCGTTTCGAGCGACGTCGTAAAACCAATCGCTTTGAAACTGTTCACTGCCCGCGCTAGCAATCGCAGTTCTTGCCGCAATTGCATGCCCCACCGTTGTTCATCGGGCAATTCTTACCGCTCTTCTTGCAACTAGGTTGATCTGCCGCAAATCCAATCGTGCAAATCATCGCCGTGACGATCGCAAATAGAATTTTAGCGTACTGTTTCATACAAGATTCAATCTTCGCACATGGCTAAAATTGTGCGAGCGCTTTCCTTTGGTGGAAGACGCAGTTGCCGCAAGCGGCTAACGATTTTGGGGAGAGCCTCGCACACGGACGCTGCTACAGTTCTTTTGCAAGCCATACACCTGCCTTGAGTCACACGCTGCGGTCAGGGGAGGCTGAAGCAGAAGGACGACTAGAGCCGCGGCGACGCGGCGACTCGCCTTTGCCGGCGCTACGTCGTGGCAGGCGTTGAAGGGAAAGCGGCACGCCCTAATGCGCGGTGGCCGTTGCGCGTTGCTCCGCGTGATAATCGTTCACCACCAGGCACGCGTGAATAACTCCCGGGATCCACCCGAGCAGCGTCAAAATGAGGCTCAGAAAGAAACTGGCGATACGTCCGGTCAAGAGCACGGCCAACGGAGGAAAAACGACACAGAAGAAATATCGCAATGCTTTCATCGTCTCTTCTTGTCAGGGGACTTCTTCGCCTTCGTTCCTGGCTGTGCTTTCAATAATTCGTAGTCTTCGATCACCGGATTCGACAGCAAATCGCGACAAAGCTGGTGTAGCCGTGATTCAAGTTCGCCGTCTTGTCCTTCAATATCGATCTCCATGTATTTGCCGATTCGGACGCTGCGCACTTCCGGCATTCCCAAGTGCCGCATTGCGTCGCGCACCGCGTTTCCCTGTGGATCCAGTACCGCCGCCTTCGGCATTACGATCACCTTGGCATTCATTCCCACACAATATTTCTGCGCATCTGCCGCGACAAGCGCAATCCCAGTCAGGTCATTTCAAGACGACAACTTCGAGCGCGCCATTCCGGCGGAGCACGTTCACGCCCACATCGCCTTCATTGTGTCTCGTGAGCAGAAGATCAACGCTTGCGCCTCTTACTTTCAGTTCACGAATCCTCACCTGCGGAAGAAACTGTGGCAAAAATGGCTTTGAGAACACGAGCTTTCGTTCCGGAGCAAGCACATCGAGGCCAAGACAGCTTTGCAACAAAAGAAATACCGCGCCGGAGGCCCACGCCTGAGGAGCACAGGCCACTGGATAGAGCGTGGGCGATTCGCCCGGCCGCCGCGGAAAACCACAAAATAACTCGGGGAGCCTATGCAAATCGAAGAAGATGCTCGCATCCATCAAGCCCGCCAGGAGCATTGCTGCCGATCCCTTGAGGTCATATCGAGCAAATCCGGCAGCGATCAATGAGTTATCGTGAGGCCAGATCGAACCATTGTGATACGACATCGGGTTGTAACGCGCCTCGCTGCTGGCGACAGTACGAATTCCCCATCCCGAAAGGGATGTTTCATCGGTGAGCGTGCTCGCTACGCGCTGAGCGTGGTCCTCTGTCGCAATACCCGCGAAAAGACAGTGACCGGCGTTCGACGTGCGCACCCGGCAAGGCCGTTTGCTGCCGTCCAGCGCAAGCGCATATGTGGAAAGCTCTTCACACCAGAAGATCTCCTCGAACCGGTGGCGCAAGCTCTGGGCCTGCTTTTTCAAGTCTTGCGCAACCGTCTCATCGCCCAACAAAGCTGCCAGCTCGCTGGCAACAAGTTTGGCAGCGTACACGTAACTCTGCACTTCACACAGAGCGATCGGAGCCTCCGCGAGCGTGCCGTCACTGTGAAAAACTGAATCCTGAGAATCTTTCCAGCCCTGATGAACGAGACCATGTTTCGATCTCCGGCTGTATTCGACAAATCCATCGCCATCTGAATCGCCATAACGATCGATCCACTCGAGCGCGCGGTGTACGTTTGGCCAAATCGACTCCACAAATCCGCGGTCGCCTGTGCGCCTGTAGTATGCGCCCGCCAGCATGACAAAAAGCGGCGTTGCATCGATGCTCCCGTAGTAGCGCCTGAACGGCACTTCGTCCAAAACAGCCATTTCGTCCTCGCGGAATTCGTGAAGAACCTTACCAGGCTGCGCGTCTTGCTCGGCCTTTTCTGCGGCTGCCTGGTTTGCGGCGAGATACGCCAGCACGCCGCGCGCGATCGTTGGATCGAACCAGAGGCACTGGAGCGCGGTGATGATTCCGTCCCGCCCGAATACCGTGCTGAACCAGGGTACTCCAGCGTAGGGATAGGGACCGTACTGCGTCTCCGTTCGCATCATGTGGAGATCGGCCAGCGAACGGTTCACCCAGTCGTTAAACTGTTCGTTATCGGTGAAAATTTCCGGTTCCTGAGCACGCGTGCGTTCGAGTGCACTGGCTGCCTGCTGAATGACATTCTCGTAGTGAGGCTTAACGTCGCGATGCGAATCGTCATCCACTTCGCAGGCAATCGTCCACTGATAGCTGGCATCCCGCCCCGGTTCCAGATGGATTTGAAAGTTCCCGATCGACTTGCTTAGACGATTCGGCGCCGGGTCAAAAGCAATTCGGGTTCGCCGAAAACGCCCGTCCAATCCCTGATAGGCGAGCACGAGGCCGTCCTGCGTGACCTCCGGTTCGAGGCGCCGGCCGTGGCGCTCCCTGTTTGTGCCGCGCAGCTCGAAAATGTCGGCAAAATCAGCATCGAACTCGGTCGACAAAAGGAAATCGACGGCCGCGCGTCCATAGTTATGGATTCGAAGCCGCTCGTGACACGCTTTATCCCATAAAATCTTCGAACGATAGATGTGTACTGTTCCTCTCGGAACCACTATCTCGCTGTCGCGCCAGACGTCGGGGTTTGTGGCATCCACCGCCATCACGGCGTTGTCTTCCCTGACAGTGGAGCTGAGCAGCAGCGGGCGATCCTTTCCAAGTTTCAAGGTTAGTCGAGACAAGAACCGCGTGTCCTGGTAGTAAAGGCCAAGCTCGCCGGCGCCGAACGTGTCGATGTCACCAAACCGATCGAACACGGCAAAGGTATCATTTTGCTTCAATACCCGGGTGCGCACATCAACACGCGGCGACGATGAACGAATGTAAAACTCGTCCCTGACACGGATGACTTCCCTGGCCATTATGCGCTCGCCTCCAATGGCTGCTCCAGTTTCCTTCCGCTGATTAGCCGTTCGTAAACCCGGACGTAATCCTGCGCCATCCGTGTGGATGTGAAACGCTGTTCGAACACCTCGCGACAACGCTTTCGGCTCAATTCGGGTACTCGCCGGACCGCTTCAACCGCATCTTCCAGGCCTTCCACGATAAAGCCGGTGTGCCCTTGCTCCATCACTTCCGGTATTGCGCCGCTGCGATATGCAATCACTGGAGTGCCGCACGCCATCGCTTCAATCATTGCCAACCCAAATGGCTCCGGCCAATCGATCGGGAAAAGCAACGCATATGCATTTCCCAGAAACTCGTCCTTCTCGCCTTCACCGATCTCTCCAACGAACTCAATCAGCGGATGGTAGAGTAACGGCTCGATCACGGACTCAAAATAATCCTTATCAACACGGTCCACTTTGGCGGCCACCTTTAGTGGAAATTGAACGCGTTTGGCAATTGCAATTGCGCGGTCCGCGCGTTTCTCGGGTGAAATCCGTCCCAGAAAAGCAAGATAGCTCCCTGGCGCTTCACGGAACCTGTAAAAATCCGTCGGCACCCCGTGGTAAACCGTCGCCTGCCAGTTTGCCCACGGCAAAGGCTCCCTCTGCACATTCGAGATTGAGATGACGGGCATATCTCGAAATTCTTGATAAAGCGGAACCAGATCGGGGATATCAAGCCGCCCATGCAACGTGGTCAGATGCGCCATCGGCTGACGCCGGCTGAGTGGGAAATGCAGATAATCGACGTGAAAATGGACGATATCGAACTCCGTCGCGCGCTGGAACACTTTTTCGAGCATCACGATTTGATGCGCCATCTGGTCCAAACAGTGCTTGTC
>QHPE01000064.1:0-4562 GCA_003218945.1 Verrucomicrobiota bacterium
AGAAGTGGAAGTGCTGTAAGAAGGTACTTCCTCCGAAAATGTTTCTAAATTCAAGAGATGCGCCGTTGCTTAGTGGAAGACTGGCCTGGGCGTTACCGGTAAGTTTGATAGACACATCGCCCGAGTAATGGATCTCGGCCTCGGCCCTTGATGAAAGGCCGAATGCACCAAGCGTGAGAGTAACACCGGGATCCAAGGGACCCGCGAAGCTACCGTTCGCGAAGTTATGATTAACAAGGCCGGAATAGTGAATCTCGGCCTCCGCGGATGAAGCACAAGCGAGTGTACTAGCTGCGCCTGCCGTGGCATAAGCAGCCCAGCGGGAATAAGGGATTGAGGCGGGTTTGGATCCGAAGGTTCTCATGAAATGAGAATGTCGAAATCGACAGAGAGTGTCAAGACTATCCGTCAAAGGCCATGTGTTCCAGTCAGCCGCGTCCCACCCGATGCATTGTGCTATCGCAGCCACGCAATGTGAATCTTGTAAGACCTGGTTACAATCCCCCCCGTCGACTGCAAATCTTGTGCGAACCGTGTTAGGGCTAATGCGCTAATGTCTGCCGCGCCTGCGCCAGCCGAGCAACCCGGCGGCCCCCCAAGACGAGCCCGCCCAAGGATTCCAACTCGGGTGCGGACGTGTTAGGTCCTGTTTGGCCCGCCAAAACTGGCTCTCCTGGGTCGCCGTAGGCGTAATCGATCACCCAGAACATATTCTTTCGACCATCCAGCATTTTCACGCGCACCCATCCGTATTGATCACCTGCGCCGTTATTGAATTTGAAACCGACCAGACCGGAGCCGCGCATTTGCCTATGCCGCTGCCAGGCGACCAATCGCGCGGCCCTCAACGACAAAACCGCCGACGGATTCACAGTCCGCGTACCCCAGCGAACGAGTAAGACCTTACGGGAGCCAGTCCTTTTCGAGTGATTAAGGTTAACGAAGAAGAAATTATCATGGCTGCGAAGCCGTGATTCGCAGATGACGCTACGCTTCGCTAGGATCACGAAATTTGTAGCGATACTTGAAAAGCTTTTTGAGCACGCATTTCGTGTCAGCCTGCGTCATCAATGCTTGACTGATATCGCCACCGTTTGCTTTAATTAAAGCTAATGGAGCGTGTTACTGGTATTGGAGGAATCTTTTTTCGAGCGAAGGATCCTGGGCTTTTGGCCCAGTGGTACCAGAATCATCTTGGAATCAAGTTGACGCCGGAAAGCTATGATGAGGAGCCGTGGTATCAGGAGGCAGGCGCGACAGTTTTTGCGCCGTTTGCGCTGGATACCGATTACTTCGGCCGGGCAGAACAACAATGGATGATCAATCTCCGCGTACGCGATCTCGACGCGATGGTGGCGCACCTTCGTGCCGCAAACATTAATGTGTCGATGGGATCCGCAGCAGTACCCCGAATGGACCATTCGGCCGGTTGCATGACCCGGACGGGAATCCAATCGAATTATGGCAACCGAAATGAAAAAAGCGATGGAAAGCCGCGACGTTTTCCGCCTGGTGAATTCTGGTCCGATTAGAACTTTTGATTCGTAATCGCTAGTTGCTACTTCGGATTGTTCTTCGTTTGATTGACAGAGGAACCTCGCTGTCCGACCCTCATCCCATGCACCTGAGTGGAAGAAAATTATGCGCAAGTGCCTTCTGCGTCGCTGGACTGGCATTTCTCGTCTGTGGCCTAACAAATGTCGAACCCCGCTGGCCGCAGTACGGCTTTGACGCTCGTCACACCTTGTTCAATCCCCTCGAGCGTACCCTCAACCGTTCAAATGTCGCGGAGCTTTCACTCCAATGGGAATTCATGACGGGCAACGGCACAGGCATTGCCCCGCTCAGTGGCCCGGCTCTTGCAGATGGCGTCCTCTATGTCGGCTCTTATGCGGAGACGACGTTCAGGGCCCTGGACGCCAAAACTGGCGCGATTCGCTGGAGTTACACCGGATCTAGCTTCTTTTCGGACCCTGCGGTTGGGAGCGGACACGTGTACACGGCTTCGCTGGATGGTAACCTCTATGCGTTCCCGACAGATTGTGTCGGGACATGCACGCCCACATGGGCGGTGCCGGTCGGCACACTGGGAACAAACTCGCCGCCGACCTTTTCCAACGGGAAAATCTACATCGGTGGATACGACGGTCGCGCATATGCTTTCGACGCAAACACTGGCGCTGAACTTTGGTCGGGACAGGTGAACCGGCCGGGGATTGATCCGGTGAATTGGGCGCCGGCGGTATCGGGCAATCAGGTGTTTGTATCGGGGGATAGCGGCGTGTATGCATTCCCGACGGAGTGCACCACACCGTGCCAGAATTTGTGGCTTGGCAACACACGATTTGCTCCTGACGCAGCACCGACCGTTGCCGATGGCTTCGTGCTGGTGCCCGATTATCAGGGCACCATCCACGCGTTCGATGCCGCGACTGGTAACCCCCAATGGAAAGGCAGCGTTGCCGCCTCACCGCATGCGATCGCAGTCGCGCGCGGAGTTGCTTATGTCGCTTCAGGTGACGAAAAGCTGGTAGCCTTCGCCGTAGCGGGCTGCGGACAGACGGTGTGCAGCCCACTGTGGACGTCTGCGCCGTCGGGAGTCTCCTTGTTTACGCCGACTGTCGCGAATGGCGTTGTCTATGTCGGCGCGCTTGATTTTATCTATACGCGGGGCGACGTCCTCGCCTACCCGGCCAGGTGTGTTGATGGATGCCAGCCGCTCGCAACGCTGGTCCTGGGCGGCGCGAACGAGACGCCGGTGGCGGTTGCCGGTGGCCACGTTTATGCAACCACGGTAAACGGCAACATCGACTCGTTCGGGTTACCCTAGTAGCCGCGCCACTGCCAACAGCGTTCGCATTTGGCACAATCGACTCTGTGTGGCACACATAACCTGCTTGTTGTTAACGCTAGGCAACAGGTCGCTCCATGGTCCATAGTCGAACGAAGGCGGGCGTGTGAAGCTGATCCTGTTAGCCACCATCTGTCTGCTGGTTGTCTCTCTCACCAGTTGCTCACAGAAACGAAAAGATTTCGACACCGCGAAGACCGCCGTTGCCCAGGAATTGCGTTCGCCAAACTCGGCGCGATTCTGCTCAATCGATCAAGCTGAGTTTTCGACCAGAAATAGTGGGCGCATGGTCAAACTGTGGGTCGATAATCGAAACCTGGCCGGCGTGCTTGTTCGCACCCACTTTGAAGTCACGATCGATCCGAAGAGCGGCCTGGTGAAGGCCGCGACCTGCCTCGAATGCGCAGCCGACGATGAAAAACAGAAGTTGAACGAGGCAATGGCAGAATTGCAGGGCCTTACGTCGCCAACAAAGGCGTCGGCCAGCCCGGCTCCGCAATGACAAGCGGTGATCAACCGAATAATTTGCATCTTCTGAATGGTGACTTCGGACCTTCTGCGAAGGCCGAGGTCGTCGCCGCTTGTGTTTTCCCTTCAACTCTTCAACCGTTTAACTTTTCAAGGGCCACATGAATTTTCTTCAATCACTGGCGAAACAATTCGCCGGGAAACCGATCGATTGGGATGAGCTGGAGGAATCGCTCATCCGCGCGGATCTCGGCGTCCCGATAACACTGCGCATCATCAAAACGCTGCAGGAACGCGAGGCCTGGGCTTTGCTTGGGGTTGGCGACGTAATCAAAGCGGTGCGCGACGAGATTGCGCGGATTTTGCCGCGCGATCCGGCGCCAATTCGTCGAGCGACGGGCAAACCGAGCGTGATTTTGATTGTCGGCGTGAACGGAACGGGCAAAACAACATCCGCAGCAAAACTGGCGCACTTGATACAGGGCGGCAATTGTAGGGCGTCTGTGTCAGCCCCGAATGCTTTCGGGGTTCACAGAAACGCCCTACAAACTGTGATGCTCGCGGCTGCAGATACGTTTCGAGCTGCGGCCATCGAGCAACTCGAGATCTGGGCGAAGAGACTCGACGTTAAAATCGTTCGCGGCCAGCACGGCGCAGATCCCGCGGCGCTTTGCTACGAGGCGTATCAGGCAGCAGCGAAACAGAAGATTGACTTTTTGCTATGCGACACAGCCGGCCGGCAACATACCAAAGCAAATCTGATGGCCGAGCTACAGAAGATAAAACGGACTCTGAGCAAACTCGATCCAGACACACCGCACGAAACGTTGCTGGTCGTCGATGCTACCACAGGCAGCAACGCACTCAGTCAGGCACGCGAGTTTCACAATGCGCTTGGACTCACTGGCCTGGTCGTCACCAAGCTCGACGGCAGCGGCAAAGGCGGGGTCGTAGTGGCGATCCAGGATGAACTTGGCATTCCCACGCGCCTTGTCGGCACCGGCGAAACGATTGACGATTTCGCGCCATTCGATCGGAAGAAGTACCTCGAAAACTTGTTGTGAACGTTTTTGAGCCGAAGGACGTGCAGAGATCATTTCGACCGACGCACAAACCGCTAAGGATCATGACTGGCCGCGTCTTCGCCGCGACTAACATCGTTCAGCCATACTTCACCAGGGCGCTGCAGCGCAGCTAAAGCGCGCCTGGGGGACCTACCTATAATTTAAAGAATGCCACGCAC
>QHPE01000064.1:4567-14319 GCA_003218945.1 Verrucomicrobiota bacterium
ATCAACGAGCAGCATGGTGCTCAGCGCGTAGCGGGTATTCTTGATCTTCACACTCCCGAAGTAAACGGCGAGGACGTAGAACGTCGTCTCCGCTGCGCATTGGAAAACGCAACCGAGACGGCCGGTGAAGGAGTCCGCGCCGTATGTATACATCGCGTCGAGCAAAAATCCGCGGCTTCCGGCCGAGTTAAATGGTCGAAGAATTGCGATTGGCAGCGCATTCACGATCTGATCGCTCACGTGGACGGCGCGAAACGTCCTCGCCAGCGCGGCCGCGAACATCTCGAATAGTCCACTGTTTCGGAAAAGCGAGATCGCGACAAGCATTCCAAGGATATACGGGAAAATGATACGCCCGACTGCTAGCCCGTTGTATGCGCCTTCGACGAATGAGTTGAAGATCGTCGTGCCCTTTGCCGCGAATTGCGTCTCGCGCAACAAGCTGTAACCGAGAATCGCGAAGATAAGGCCGAGCAGCAAACCGTTCGAGAGATTGCCGGTGAAATGGCCTTTACTGATCAGATCCAGCCGCGTGATATAGGCAAGCAACGCGGCGATAACGGCAGCGATTCCGCCGATTGCCATCACAATCGTAGCCTTAAATAAATTGATCCGCTGGCGAATGCCGACGAGTACAAGCGCCGCAACCGTGCCGATGAATGAGGTAATAATGCACGGTAACATCACGTCCGCCGGGTTCGTCGCATGTGCCGCCGCGCGATAACCGATAATCGAAGTCGGGAGGAGCGTCAGCCCGGCCGCATGCAAACACATGAACATAATCTGCGAATTGCTTGCTCGGTCCTTCTTGTCGTTCAGTTCCTGAAGGCTCTCCATCGCCTTTAAGCCGAACGGTGTCGCCGCACTGTCGAGGCCGAGGAAATTCGCCGCGAAGTTCAATGTCATGTAAGAGATCGACGGGTGACCGCGCGGCACGTCCGGAAAAACGTGGACGAAAATCGGACTGAGGAGTTTTGCGACGCGTTCCGCAGCGCCGCTGTCTATCAGCAACTGCAGGATACCGCTGAAGAACGCCAGGTAAGCAATCAGCGGTAATAAGATTTCGAAGATCGTAGTTTTGCACTGCGGCAGGACGCCGTCAGCGGCCTGTTTGCCGGCGTAGAGCTTCAAGACCTCGTTGTCGATCGTGTACTGATACTCTTTATTCTCAATCGTGATCTTGTGATCGAACGCACTCTGCAAGCTGCGGCCCAATTCAGGTGGCAGCTTATCGAGGTAATACTCGCGTTGTAGCAGCGGATCGTCCTTCTTGCCGCTCACGGCAAATTCGATGCTGTAATATCGGCCGGTGAAGAGCTGGACGAAGAGATAGGCAATCGAACAAAGGAAGAGAGCGACCCAAAATCTGCTTAACGCCATTTGGAGCTAGTTCGCGGGCTGAAATCGCGTCACGACCGCACTTAAAGCAGTACGCCCAGTTCGCCGCAAGCCCAAAACTTGAATCTCGGCAGCCGGAACAACCGATCCCTGAACACCGTCGGCGTTCCCGCGTCGGATCATCCCGAGCCTTCTAGTCGCCACGCGTGTACGAGGATGCCTTGGCGGCATCGGTCGCGCCGATCAGACTAATCGTTTTTCGCCGCTACATTCGCGTTCCCGAAGCCAGCCGGCAGGAATGAACGCGTCCCAACCATTTTGTGTCTAATTTACGAATTTAATTAAGAAGCAAATCTCTGCGCATTTCCTTAAGGAAGCGTGATTGTGCGCAGACTTAAGCACTGCTTAAAGGGGATATTCACGCGAGAAGACACAATGAGATCAACGCGATTAACGTACAAACACAAACACTCAAACAAAACTCTCTGGTTTGGGTTAGCCGGCACGCTTGTCGTGATTGTCGGCTCGATCTTGTTTTCGTATGCTCAAACACAGAAAAAAGAAGCCGAGAAAATGAACAATCCGACCAAACCCGTTCCCAGCGAAGCCGAGTTGCAGCAGAAATTAACCAAGGACCAGTACAAGGTGACGCGTCAATGCGGCACAGAGACGCCATTTCACAATGCCTACTGGGACAATCACAAGCCGGGAATTTACGTCGATCTTATCACCGGCGAACCGCTCTTTAGTTCGCTCGACAAATTCGATAGCGGCACCGGCTGGCCAAGTTTCACTCAGCCCATTAAGAAGGATAGCGTGACGGAAAAGCGCGATACTTCGTACGGAATGGAGCGTGTTGAGGTCCGCGGGAAATCGAGCGATTCGCACCTCGGCCACCTCTTTGACGACGGCCCTGCGCCGACCGGTCAACGTTTCTGCGTGAACTCCGCCGCGTTGCGCTTTGTCCCTGTGGAAAAACTGAAAGAGGAAGGTTACGCCGAGTATTTGTCTCTGTTTCAACCGCAACAGGCCGAGCAGCGACAGCAAGGCGGAGAAGCAAAACCGCAAAGCGAGTAATCATGGAAGGGTCGGCCCGCTGCGGCGACCGAACGCCCCCAGTGCGGCGTTTACCCCAGTGTTGTGACCTTATTCGGGTTTGGAAGTCCAGGTTGAGTGCCTTAATGTACCAGTGATGTCCATAACCCAAGACGACTTTGATTACGCAATTGAAAATACGCAGGTGATCGTCGCGCCGGAGCGTCAGATCGCGACTTTCGGCAGCACCAGTTTCAATTTCTATTTGATCTCGGAATTGATGGACCGCGTCAACCAGGTGCGGATCCGCAACGGGAAAATCCAGGCTGAACGCCCGCAGATTCTGACACCGGAGCATTATTGCCGGTTGTTACTGGAGGGCTTCGGAGAAAAGGCGGAGCGATACGTAGAACAACTGCGTGAGCACACCCGAAACATCGCCGTGCTCCGTTATGGTTTTCAATTTCGCAAGACTGATCTGAACGAACAGACGCTGAGCGATTCAATCGACGCGGTAATTAATCGCACCAGGCGGCAGGTCGAGAACAAAAACGAACCACTCAGCGCGATCATACAAGGCGTGGAGGACGCGTGGGAAGTTTGCCTGCTCAAGTTCACCATAGACCTAGTCGAGCGGTCTTCCGGCGGTAATCTCGGTGATTTCAGAAAACGCGGTCTGGTCTAACCTTGCAAGCCTGTCATCCTGAGCGAATGCGAAAGATCTCTGCATTTTTTGGCCGCGCCTTAGAATCAAACTAATCAGAGATTCTTCGCTGCGCTCAGAATGACATGACAGTAGCAGAGGGTTGTCGACCTTTTGACCGCCGTCGCTTTTGCGAGGCAACGTGCGCGAGAGCAAAGCCATCAATCGCTGAGTGTCCGCGCGTCAAACGTGCAGCCGAATGAACGCGCCCGCGTTGGCAAGCGCGCGACGCCCATCTTCCAGATGAGCGTTCCACAAAGGCCATGCATGAATCATGTGGGGCCAGATCTGCAAAGTCACGGCGACATCCGCCGCGCCGGCGCGCGCGGCAAGTCGAGCCGCGTCATCCAGCAAGGTCTCGTCCGAACCAACCTGGATTAGCATCGGAGGAAAATTTCTGAAATCCACGTAGAGCGGGGAGACCCGTGGATCTTTTCTGTCCATGTCAGCGGGCAGATAGGCATCAGCCAATTCATTTAGATACTCTTTGTGAATGAGCGGATCGACAGCGGCCTTGCTCGCAAGCGTCGAACCCGACATTGTCAGGTCCGCCCATGGCGAGATGAGCCACGCGCATGCGGGAAGCTCCTCGTGTGCGTCGCACAACCGGCCGATCAATCCGAGAGTGAGTCCGGCCCCTGCGCTGTCGCCACCGATCGCAATGTGTGAGGCGGCGATGATGCCTTGATTTCGCAAAAATTGCCATGCACTCAGAGCGTCATCGTACGCGGCGGGAAACGGATGCTCGGGCGCGAGCCGATACGCAACAGCCAGTGTGCGCATTCTCGCCACCCGGCCCGCTTCGGTCACCAGACGACGATGGCTCCGGATTGAACCAGAACAATAACCGCCGCCGTGAAAATACAGGAGCACGCGCGACGCATCGCTGCCGGGAACGATCGAATATTCGCCGGGAACGCCATTCACATCGACCTCACTGAATTCGACATCGTCTGCAACAGGCCAGACAGCACCAACTTGGTCGAGCCGTTTGCGCCGTTCCAGCCAACCTGCCGGACGTGGC
This sequence comes from Verrucomicrobiota bacterium, assembly GCA_003218945.1. Lineage (GTDB taxonomy): Bacteria > Verrucomicrobiota > Verrucomicrobiia > Chthoniobacterales > UBA10450 > Udaeobacter. The sequence continues at coordinate 8,668 of QHPE01000064.1, forward strand.
TTCGAACTTAGGAGCGCTCGGACAGCATCGATTTGGGCCATTGTCTTTTTACTTCAAGCCGCGAAGTCATCATTGAGCAACGCTGAACTTTTAGCTTTCGTCAGTGCGCGCACCTTGGCATTCTGCGCGCTGAATCTGCAAGTGAGAAATTATCTCCAGCTTAATGTCAGCCTGCTCTACTGGATTTTGGTTGCGCCGTTCACGGGGCAATTCTTCAAGATTGCGCCGATCTTCCGGCAGATGGTTTTCATCGGTGTCCGCGCGGCGCCAATGGTAGCGTTAACCGCATTTAGTGTGGGCGTGACGCTGGCGATGCAGGCCGCGCATTCACTCGAGAGCCTTGGCGCAGAAATGTACATCCCCGATCTGGTGATGATCACGTTGCTTCGGGAAATGGGACCGGTTTTGATCGCGGTGATTGTAATCGGCCGGAGCGGCTCCGCTGTCGCTGCCGAGCTCGGCACAATGAAAGTGTCCGAGGAAATCGAGGCGCTTGAGGTGATGGCAATCAATCCCATTCAATTTCTGGTGGTGCCGCGTTTCTTATCCATGATGGTGATGCTTCCAGCGCTGACTATTTTCGGAAATTACATTGGAATCCTCGGCGGCTGGGCAGTGTGCGTTTCCGCGCTCGACTTCAACACTGCGGGGTATGTGCTACGCGCGCTAGAGAGTGCGGAAACATGGGATTTGTATTCGGGAATGATCAAGAGCGTGGTTTTTGCATGGATCATTATCACGATCGCGTGCAACGCCGGACTCAGTGTCGAGGGCGGCGCCGAAGGCGTCGGCCAGGCCACTACAACGGCTGTGGTGCAAGCTTTGCTGGCAATGTTAGTCATGAACGCGGTGCTCACCGGCATTTTCTTTTTTGCCGCATGACATGAATGACGGGAACGCAACTATTTCTGGGGAGCACAGGCTGCCAGCCTGTCGTTTTCGGCAGCCTGCCGGAAACTCCCTGAGCGTCACTTTACCAGACGTTGTCTCTGCCAAAGTGTTGCCGGCAAGCTGGCGACAACTGCAGGCTGGCAGCCTGCGCTCCCCAGAATTTCGAGCTTCGTCATTCCTTCGTGCTTCGTCATTCGGATTTCGTCATTCTAGTCATTCTAATCATGCCCGCTGATTCTAAAATCATTGAGGTTGCCGGTCTTGTTCGAAAATTCGGCGATCGCGCGGTGCTCAACGACATTTCATTCAACGTCGACCGTGGCGAGACGCTGGTGATCATGGGCGGCAGCGGTTGCGGGAAGAGCACATTGTTGCGGCACATGATTGGCGCGATGAAACCAACATCGGGTCTCGTTAGGCTTTTTGGCGAAGAAATCACCACCTTGAAGGAACGCGAGATTGAACGGATCCGGCTGCGGTTCGGTATGCTATTTCAATCCGGCGCCTTGCTCGCCTCACTGACAGTTGGCGAGAACGTTGCGTTGCCATTGTTACAACACACAAAAAGATCCATCGATGAAATCGAGGATATCGTGAAGCAAAAACTGGGAATGGTCGGATTAACAGGATTCGAGAATCTCAAGCCCGACGAAATCAGCGGTGGAATGAAAAAGCGCGTCGGACTCGCGCGGGCGCTTGCGCTCGATCCCGAGTTGCTGTTCAGCGACGAGCCGACTTCTGGCCTCGATCCGATCATGACAGCAGTGATCGACGAACTCACGTTGAAATTGGCGCGAGGAAGAGGCATGACCGCGGTTGTGGTCAGCCACGATATGACCAGCGCCTTTCGCATCGCTACACGGATGATTATGCTTGGACACGGTGGGATTGTAGCGCAGGGTACGCCGGATGAAATTCGCGCTAGTTCAAATCCCGAAGTGCAACAGTTTATCCACGGCGAGGCCGACGGCCCGATTCCGCTGAACCTTTCACAGGAAGAACACGAGCACCATCAGCACGTGAAACCGCGACCCTTCGCCAGAGCACGCGGCCGGTTCCATCGCAAGACTGCGTGACAAACGAGCAAATGAAAACCGCTTCAGCCGTTCAACGCTTCAACTCTTCAACTGAGGCGAAGCCATGAAACGCAGCTTATCAGATTATCTCGTCGCGCTATTCGTCATCGCCTGCAGCGTCGTCCTGCTCGGCGCGCTGACGTTCGCGCTATCGGGGCGGCAATTGAAAAAACCGACGCGCACCTTGCAGATCAATTATGAAGACGTGACCGGCATAAAGGTAAACTCCGAGGTCCGCTACGCGGGCGCGCCGGCTGGACGCGTCATCGCGATGCGTCACCTCAGTGCGCAGGAACGCGAGGCAATTGCAAACAAAAAGGATGCGGTGCGTGTCACAGTAAGCCTCGACGAAGGAATTCCGCCAATACCTGCGGATGTCACAGCCACACTCAGCTCCGATACGATGTTGTCGCCGAAATTTGTGGCTCTTTCCGCAGGCACGCCCGGCGGGCAGACGCTGGCGAACAATGCAGCGATTGAAGGTCACCCAGCATACGGCATCGAACAGATTACTGCGGCAGCTGGCCCATTATTGGATAACGCAAACAAGTTGCTCAACGATCTGAGCGCCACAGTAACGGGGCTGAAGAAGGACCTCGCCGACTTCACGCCAAAGCTTGGTCCACTCGCTGATTCGCTTAAGCTTGACGTGGACAATCTACAAAACGTCGTCACCAATCTCGATAATCTTACCAAAGGCGCAGACGCAGTGCTGGGAACGGCCGACAAGTTTATCAGCTCAACCGACAAGCAGCTTCAGGAACAATTGAAACAACTCCATGTCACGCTTTTGAACCTGAAAGTCGTCACGACTTACGCAAAGGAGCTCGTCGAAACACTCGCCGAAAAACCGAACCGCATCATCTTCAGCGGGAAGCCGGAGAAGCTCACGCCCGAATCAGAAATCCTGAAAAGCTCAAAGCCTCTGCCCGCCAGAAGACCTTGAGTCATGGCTGCGTACGCTTTTGAGGGCCAAGCAGCTGCCAATTGACTAGCAACGAATCTCAGTGGTTTCTGGTCTTCACCTGGATGACATTGGAGTTGGGACTTGTATCGTTCCCGTTATACGCTCGTACCCGATAATAATAGATCGTACGCGCGGCCAACCCGGTCACGTCTTTACTAGTCACGTTGCCGACGTCCAGGTCTTGGTACCCCGGTACGTAATTGGTGAACGAACTGTCCGTGGCCACATCCAACCTGTAACCTGTCGCACCATTTACGCCGCGCCAGTTCGCTGTGAAGCTGCTGGCAGTCACGTTGGTTGCCTTTCCCGCCCTTGGAGCCGCTGGCGTCGGCGCGGGCGTAGCTGTCGGAGTTGCAGTGGGAGTTGCCGTTGCTGTAGCTGTAGGTGTCGGTGTTGGCGTAGGGCTGGCGGCAGGGAACTGAAACTTGCCGACGCGCGTAAACCAGTTAGCGCTGCTGGTGACGGGATAATACTCGTTGGTATGCCAGAAGGTAAGATTGTCGACAGGATCGATGGTGGTCATGCTGTAATCGCCCCAGCGTCCGCTGGAGTGCGTTTGGTGACCGCCACCCACGGTCATGATGGCTTCGCCCTGACCGAGATTATTCAGTGGATCGGCAGCCAGCCTGCCAGCATAGCGAATGGAAGGTTGCTGCGTCGCGCTGGAGGCAGAATAACCGATGGCCATGTTCCCGTTTTGATCCACGGCGATGCTGGGCATCCAGCGCCATAGACCATCGTTGCCGTTGTTCCAGCTTTGCTGCTGCACCGGTGTGGCTGGAAAATTCCCGCCAGTCGCATTGAATTGATACCAGCGAACGGCGGTGGGCCCATTCGGGTAATTGAGAAGAACCGTCTGGCTGGCCCAGAGCGATTCCACGCCAGCGCGATTCTGATAGACGACTGGGGTCATGATTTTATCGCCCAGGGTATCCAATTTTGCCGTTGTCCCATTCTGCGGCACAAGGAGCGTAGTCGTGGTGAAGGCATCCACGAAGCCGTTGACTGTAATATTGGCGTTCGGGGTGTGATTGGCACCGACACCAAGGGTGGAATTTCCCGGAACGGCAAAATCGACGTGAAATTTCCAGCCGTGTACTTGGGTGAGAGTCACACCGCCGGTAGCCGGGCTATCCACAGACAACAAGAATTCGTCTCTGCCCGCAGGTGGCGAATTACCGGTACGAAAACCAGCAGGAACCAGACTATACGAATCGCCTAAACCAGCCGGAGTGATGTTGAAAGCGATCGTGTTAGCAGGACCACCAGCGAGCATTGAGGCGCGGTCAAGCGCGAACGCGCGCACGCCTTGGAAGCCAAGAGTAACACCATCGAACAAGTTAACCGTGAGATAGTAGGCGTTGGGCCACAGGGCCAACTTTGGGTAATCGCCGATCCACGTCGGGTTAGCCGGATCATGCTGGATGGCATAAAGGAACCAGCCACCGCTGACCGGGTCGCCGGTTTGGGAAACGCCGATGCATTGGTAGAACGGTCCTGCGCCTGGAAGCGATCCGGGAAAGGCAAAATCGCTTACGACCCAGCGATTAGCGACGTGATCGTAGAATACAAACCCGTCGCCGTTGTTGAAGCCCGAACAAGGCGTACCTGCCAAGGTTAGGAAGAAAGAGTTATAGGTCGTCCCGTTGGGGCCGTTGAGCGGATTGCCATTTTTATCGAAAATCTTGATCGAGCTATTGACCGATTGCACGTAATGATTCGGGCCGACATCACCATCAGTATCGGGCGGCAAACACAGACACCCGCTTTGGGCGGAATTCATGCCATCAAAAGTCAAAATCGGCCCCGGCATCATTGGCGTGGGTGGTATGATTTGCTTCAGCAACGACTTGAACCGCTCGAACTCCGAGGGATTTGGCCCGGCAGGTAATGGAATTTCCGGGTGCGGATAGCGCGTCAGCCGCTTCTCTTCGACTTCTGGATTCGGCGCGATGTAGGGGAGATCTCGCAAATCTCTATTTAGAATGACCGGCCCGACTAGCGGCGCAACCGCCGGTCCACCAGGCTGGTTCGCTGCAGCTGGCGCGGCTGGTCCATGTTGCGTCTGCGTCGCAGTTTGGGCCTTGGACGGATTTGAATTAATACTGGTTGCGCCAAGCGCCACAAAGACGCCCGTCAGACAAAGGAGAGAAGCAACCAGGACGCGTAGATTAAAAAAGGCAGATTGAGAGGTGGAGTTCTTTTTCATAGGTGGAGCTTCGTTGTCCTGGGAGGGAAGGAGAGGAGGTTAATGAGTGGAGCTCCGGACCGTTCCCGGGAATTTTGGTCTTCTGAAGCGCTTTTATTCGAAGTGTCATGACTCCGTCAATACTTTTTTCTAGTAATTTCTCGGCAATGGGCGCTTGCGGTGGCAGGCGTCCCTGGCTCTTCCGTTGCCTCTGGCGCAAGGTGCGCTCGCCTACGGCTATTTGGCGATTGCAGCCGACACGGCTACCTCTACAGATGAAGGAAAAACGACCGGTCTCCACGCAGCTAGGGCGCGGCAGATGAAGCGAAAATGTTGACTAACGAAATGAAACTTGGCTGAACGGTTTTTCCGAACTCGAATTCCGCGACGGTGTCAGTTCGAACGTCCATGATCAGCGCGACTCGAAAACCAAGAATGACCCCGGTGACAAACATCTTCATCACCCACGTCGGCGCTTCAAACGTAGGGAAAAGAATGGAAGCACTGTGTAGCAATGACCAAGCCACGAA
>QHPE01000191.1 GCA_003218945.1 Verrucomicrobiota bacterium
AAAAACCGACTTTCATGTGGTTGGAAGTGGTGCAAGCCGTACCCACTCACATATTGGATTTCGGGAGCGCGAGCATTCTGCTTGCACCGTCCGGCATATTGCCGGACGGCTCTTCGGCAGCACGAAGCATATAGTCGCTAGCCTATTCATGTAAATACGCTGCGAGGTTCGCGGCAGAATGCCGCGAACGGCGGGCAAGGTGCCCGCGCTCCCCTTCTCGTCTCTTCCAGTTCAGGGCATAGCGCATACGGACATTCGCCACCTCTCACTTCCCGCCGTTTACGGCGACCAAATAAATCGCATCGGCTCCGTGGCCGCTCGCCCATTTTTGCAAGCGCTTTTCCAGCTGAAAATTCGCCCACGGCAGCGACCGCATCGTTCATCTTCGAAACCGAACTATCGTTAGGCTCATCGCTCATACGTTTTCGCGGCGAGCAACAGCGCTCGATTGATTATTCCAAATCTCCTTCGCGCGAGTCCCGTTGCCGCGGTCACCGCACGTTCTAAACCCTCGCCAAAACGTTCCGGGGCGAAATTCGCAGCGATTTCGTAGCTGGCCTGCGCAAGCTGCTCTCGCTCCTCCCGCGGTAACACTGCCACTTCTAACAGCCGCGCCGCCAGCTCGTGCTCGTTCGTTGGATCAAAAGTAGAGCCATTGTCCTGCACCAACTCGGGGACACATCCGCACCGCTCCGACACAATCACTGGTAACCCTGACGCGATCGCTTCGTTAACTACCAGCCCCCATTGTTCAGTCGTGCTGGCATGCACGAATGCATTCGCCAAAGCATAGTAGATTGGTAACTCATCGTATCGCTTGAACCCGGGAAGATGCACATGTTGGTGCAAGTTGAGAGTTGAGAGTTGAGAGTTGAGAGATTCCCGCAACGGTCCGTCTCCCAGGAGTACCAGATGCCATGGCGCGCGCCCGTTGTAGCCGGGGTCGGTGACCCCGGTCCCTTGCAACCTAGATCGATATTCCGCGTAAGCTTGGATGAGCTTTGGAATATTTTTCTTCTCAATGAACCGCGCCGAGGCAAGAAAGTAATTCTCCGGAAGCAAGTATTTCTCTCTGACCTCTGACGTCTGACTTCGGATCTCCTCCGTCTTGGCGCGGAAATATTCGTTATCGACTACATCGTAACCCGTAAAGATCCGTTCCCGCCGCATTCCAAGTTGAACGAGATAGTCAACGTGACGCTGGCCGCCGACCAGTGCAGCAGAGTACAAACCGATGATCCGCCGCTTGATCATTTCCTTCCACCGCATGCGAGGTTCATCGCCGCGAGCGCTCTCGGACATGACGACCATTGGTATGCCGCGACGCAGACAACAATTCGCGGCAATCAGCGATCCGAAATTGTTCCACCCGTTGACAGCCACCACATCTGGATTCGTCTGCTCCAGCGCCGACCGGAACGCTCGCCGAAGCTCAGCCTTCCCAGGGTGCTTCTCCGTCGCTTCCCGAAGGAGCGAAACCTTGTGGTAGCGCGCACGCGAATCCGCTGCGCCCCACGCATCATACGCCTTTGCCGACCACTCGATACCGGTCACTGTTAACCTATCAGCCGCCGCATTGAGGCGCGTGTGGTGATAAGGACCGATGTGATGAAAAACAACCGCGACCGCAGGCTTGCGCTCCATTGGTTCACGACATTAACTCCCAGCGTTCCGCGGAACCAATCGAATGTTTTCAACTCCGCGATCGCTCGCCATCGCGCGTAATGTGGCAATCTTCATAAAGATGCGAGCCTCTAAATAAGCTTGCGCAAAATCCAAAGCGGAATCACGATCACGACATGCGAATACAAAACAGGTTTAGTCGCCTGCGGGGTTCGTCGGTTCGATGCGCGAGTGTCGTGCTCACGTTCGCATTTTGCGCATCGGCATTTGCTGCTGATCCGAGCAAAAACGTAGTGCGCCCGGCACAGCCACAGCGGGTTGTGATGACCGCCAAGAAAATATGCTACACGTTCACTACAACGTCCGGTATTCCTGTGCCTTGTGACAGGGTCAGCACAATTGTGACCACTGCCAGCCCCATGACCATCTACAGGAACCCGGCGACCAAATAAGATGAGTTCGAGCAGGATTGACTCCGTCGAAAGAGCGGAACCCACTGCTAACGGGCCGCATTTCTCCTTGAGCATTGTGAACCGCGTGGCGCAAGACTAAGCAGTTACACTGCAGTTCCGACGGCCCAATCCCGGGTAAGCATTGCTCTGTGTGATCGCAAAGAAATAACGAGAGACCTCCGATTCAGCCGGCGGCAGGATCGAACATCAAAGCACAAGTTTTTGTGCTTGACATCTGGAATTGCTTTCTGGCTTCCTAGAAAAAAACCCCGATTTTACGTCGGGCGCAGCCTGTACCCTACGTAAGATCCAACCTAACCAAAGGAGAAACCCATGATCAGAATCGGACTTTGCAAGTTCGGATTACTGCGCATGACTCTCGTAGCCTGCGCTGGAATCCCTCTCACTATCGCGTCGAACACATTTGCTCAAAACCTCGCGCCGCTGTCGACGGACATTGGTGCTGCCCCGACGCCGCCCGGGGCGGAAGTCGAGCGCATCATCGTAACGGGTTCGAACATTCCGACGGCAGAAGAAGTGGGACCTAACCCTGTCGATACCTACAACCGCGCGAACATCAACAAATCAGGTGAGTTTACCACGGAGCAATTTCTCCAGAGCCTCCCGATCGCTAACGCGAACATAATTCCGGTTTCGAATAATGAAAACGGCTCCAACACCGCTGTAGGTGCTGCGACGATTGCTCTCCGCGGTTTCGATGCGAGAGCGACTCTCATCCTGCTGGATGGGCGACGGGTCGCTGTCTATCCCACGGGCAACAACCCGGGCTTGGTGAATGTGATGTTTGTCGATTTGAATTCGATTCCCCAAGCCGCCATTGAGAGCATTGAAA
>QHPE01000065.1 GCA_003218945.1 Verrucomicrobiota bacterium
GTGAACCTGCTTTCCTGGCTCTCGCGCAGCCAGTGCCAGTTCGTTAATAGTAGCCAGGCAGCTGTTTTGCGCCGCCACCGAACCGCCCGTCAACTTGCGGTTCCAAAACGTCAGCAAATCCAAGCCTGGAATGCTTAGGTCTTTACCACGCCAAGCGATATAAACACCGATTACGTTGATGTGTCCCTGGGTCACCTCCGGAAGACGCGAGATCATATCGATGAAGTGCTCAAATCGGCAAACGTCACCAGAATTGGCATTGTTCATCCAGCCGTGGATGTAGACGAAAAGAAGGGGGCGCTGAGCCTGGCGAATCACGTTGAGCGCAGCCGCTCGTTGTGATGTATCCAAGGCCGAGCCCTGATCACCGAATTCGATGAAAGCGAATTTGTAGCGCCCGTCGCTGGGTCCTCTGATTGAGTTGAGCGGTTCTGTGGCCGTGTTGGGGTGGAACGGGCCATACGATTCGCAGGATCCCAAGAGAATCGCTAGCGTCAGGCTAAACAGAACGCGGTACCAAATCGAGTCAGGATCTCGCATTTGTCGTAGGAGTGAGGGCATTTTACGCGAAACAATGAGAACAGTAACAGAATTATCTTTGCATTTTCTATAGGACTTTAGTCCGATACGCAGATCGGGCCGCGCGAGCCAAAATCGCTCCGGTGGCAGCTTCGACCGATCTAACTTAGAGATGCAGGATTTGAATCGCGAGGCGCAGAATCGTTGGCACGGAGGCGAAGAAAGCCAATAACTGAGATTTAGCTTCCTTCGAGACACCAATAGAATCAAACAGCTACCTAAGATATATGAAACAGCTAATGACACTAACAAAAATCACCGGGGCCGTGCTGACCCTGGCGTTAATCACTGGATGCCAAACTGTCTCGACCAATCAGGCCGAACTCGCCGCATCCAAGAAAGAGTTTTTGCTTGCGCAGTCGGGCTTTAAAGTGGTCACGGTTACCACGGCAAAACAGCAGCAAGCCATCAACGGTCTGGCTCAATACAGGGTCTCCGCCGTGAAATATAACGGTAAATTGTATTACGTGTTTCCGACTGCGACCAAGGACAAGATTTACGTCGGAAAACAAAAGCAATACGATGCCTATAAAAGAGCGTTTGCGGCACAGCAGACCGGTCAACCAGCGACTCAGCAAGGTCAACCAGGTCAGCAGACAATGAATCCAGCTCCGACGATGACATACGAGACTGCTGGACCTCAGCACATCGAGGTTGAAGAGTTCGACGGATTTGGTCCGATGGGTGTGGCTCAGCTGGGGGATTGGTAAAGACCCTTAAAGTCGGATCAGTTTGCTGCGGGGGTTGATTCGTGCTTCGCCACGTGCGGCGAGTTTCCTTCAGCTGCTTTGTGGATTTTGTTCCGGGGCGGCGACTTTTTGCCGCAATCTCTGAGTCTGGTCTGGGCAAAGGCGAGGAGCCAGTTTCAAAATAGTGCTGCCGGCAGTACTGTGAGTGTCCTTTTAGCAGTATTTAATCGATGGAGATTCACCAATTACGTTATTTCGTTGCGGTGGCAGACGAGGGAAACTTTTCCCGCGCCGCGGCGAAGGTGCGTGTGGCTCAGCCCTCGCTCAGTCAACAGATTCGAAAGCTCGAAGCAGAAATTGGCCAACCCTTATTCGATCGTCTGCCGCGGTCAGTTGTTCTTACCGAAGCTGGACGTTGTTTGCTCGATTACGCGCGGCAGATCCTGGCGTCCATCGGCGATGCCCGGCGGTGCGTGGATGAACTCAAAGGCAAAGTTGCCGGCGACGTGGCTGTGGGCGCAATTCCGACAATCGCGCCGTATGTTCTGCCGGAACTGGTGGTGACATTCCAAAAACATTATCCGGACGTGACACTACACGTGGTGGAAGACGTGACCGCAGTCATCAGCCGGCGGGTGGAAGCCGGAGAATTGGATGTCGCATTGGCATCCACTTGTCAACGAAGCCCCACTCTGCGAGTACAACTCGTCGGCAGCGAACCGTTGCTCGCCCTTGTGCCGGAAAGGCACGCTCTTTCCAAGCAGACCGTGATTACGTTGGACGATCTTAAGTCGCAGCGATTCCTGCTCCTGCACGAAATGCATTGTCTTTCGCAACAGGTGCATCACCTCCTCGAGTCGCATCGTCTCCATCCAGAGGTCGCGCTGGCCGGAAGCCAGCTGAGCACGATCGCGAACATGGTCGCGGCTGAGATCGGGGTCTCAATCGTGCCGCAAATGATGGTGAAACATCAGCCGATCCCTGGTTGCATTAGCCTGCCATTCGCTAGTCCGGTTCCGGAGCGTGAACTTAATTTCCTTCACAATCCGCTGCGGTTTCAGAGCAGAGCGGCGGCAGCCTTCCGTCAAGAGGCCGCGGCTCTATTATCAGGCGATGATTCGTCGACAGCTGGCGACGTGTAAAACAAATTATCTCATCGTCTCCAGCGCCGTCGCGACCATCGATAACATGGGCCACACGACGAGGATCAGGATCACTCCAAAGACGGCGAGCTCAGGGAAGTAATGAGGTCGCGTCCTGTGGACATATCGTTCCTCGAGGAAGCGTGAAATACGCTGTCCTATCGGTATTCTAGTTTCCATGTTATCAACCGGCCACATCCCGAGGGCGGATTGAAATACTTTGTGCGTCTAGAAGCAATAGGTTTTGCCTATCCTACGGCCTCCTTGAGCTCAAGCATCGTGCCGCGGCAGTTTGAGGCGCCGCAGTGACAGGCAAATTTCTTTTTGGCTGCATCCGTGATCGGTTCATCAATCTGCATTTGGTAATCATAAAGCAGTTCCTCGCCGGGTTCGATGTTGCGCATGGCATAAATAAAGATGCGGTCATCTTCCTCGATGGCTTCGCAGTTTGGATTGCATGAATGGTTGATCCAACGGGCGTCGTTGCCGCCAATCTCTGGATTGATCACATCGCCGTTTTCCAGTCCGAAGTTGAAAGTGTGCGGATCGTTGGCGTTGTCGGGGGCGCGTTCCCAAGGGACGCGTTCGCCGGCGTATTCGATGATGCGCGTGCCCTTGCGAATGAACTGTATCGTGTAAACGCCTCGACCATGCACGCCCGACTCGCGAACTTCGATCTGTACGGCTGGCTTTCGAGTTTTACGTTTGTTCGCCATACCATGTGCCGAATAGTTTTTGCACTTCTTGCAGCCCAGCTCCTGTTCTTTTCTTCGATTGCGCCGCTGCTTCTGCGAAGGTGCTGCCGAAATATATAGCCCGGATCGATGGCTCGTCTCTCCAGGAAAACATCGACCCTTCCAGAATGTCTGACCGGCAGCCCCGGCCCGGCGAGACGTTGATTCGACATTATCGGCCAAATGCCAGCGGGACTGATTCGGAAAGGAATTTTCAACCGTAGGGTCGCATCGGCGATCAGCGGCGTAGAAAGCTGAGCAAAAGCGCGCCATCGTGATATTGCTTTCACGCTGCGATCATGCTCGCCTTTGCCTTGTTTGCAAAAGGAACAGACATTTCAGAACGCAGAATTCAAAGAGAGCAGTTCGGTTGCGGATTCCTGTCAAATGTTAGAGTGGAACATATGAAGCAATCGATCGCACTGGTTCTCGCCTTTTGCATAATCGCCATCTCGGCGTCGGCAAATCTCGGCGACAACAGTGAGAGGATTGAAGATGCATATGGCACAATCGTTCAGCGACGCCTGCGGGACGATGGAACAGTAAGTGTTGTTTACGCTAAGGGTCGCTACCTCTACCTGGTCACCTTTGTTAACCGTCAGAGCATTTCGGAAAGCTACTCCCGGGTAAACGGTGCCGATCTTTCCGAAAAGGAAATTACGAAGTTCCTGAAGGCAAATTCCGCCGCCAAATGGGTGCCGTCGAACACCGGCACAGAGCGACGTTTTAAGACCAGCGACGGATCTGCAGAGGCAACATACGGCATTCTAAATGGTCGGCCGGCATTGACGGTGCGCGAGCTTAAGCGCTGATCACGTGCTCAACGACATGAGTTTCAGACTGCCGGACTGCGCTTTCGCAGCACCAGCCCCGCAGCAACTCCAACAAGAACAAAACCTACAACCTCGATCAGCATGTAACTGGCCGTGTAAACGCCTGGGAAACCATACCAGTTCCAGTACGAAACGTTGGTTGCGATGGCAGTGAGATTGACGAGAGAAGTTTTCGTGCGATTAATCAGCGCGGTAGATTTCTCCCCTCGCTGGTCGGTTCTCTTGCGAGGTGACACTGTTCGCAAGTTCCAAGCCTAAAACAACTCCGCATACCTATGGCGGGACATAGTAAATGGTCGAAGGTCAAACGCTTTAAGGGCGCAATCGACGCGAAACGCGGTAAGATCTTTAGCAAGTTGTCGAAGGAGATCACTATCGCCGCAAAAAGCGGCGGAGGCGATCCGAACGGCAACCCGCGTCTGCGCAGCGCCATCCTGGCGGCGCGAGGCCAGAGCATGCCCAATGATAATGTTGAGCGCGCGATCAAACGCGGCACGGGCGAGGGCAGAGACGGCGAACAACTCGAGGAAATTGCTTACGAAGGTTACGCGCCGGGCGGCGTGGCTATCATTGTTGAAACGGCCACAGACAATAGAAACCGTACGGGAGCTGAGATCCGGAGAATTTTTACCCAGAACAACGGCAACCTCGCCTCGAGCGGCAGCGTTTCATACATGTTCCACCGAAAGGGTCAGATCACCGTTCCGCGATCAACCATTGATGAGGATCGGCTGCTGGAGGTTGCCTTGGAAGCCGGTGCCGAGGAGTTGACAATTGAGGAGGATCAATATGTTGTTATCACTTCCCACGATCAGCTCTACGCCGTAGCTGAAGCGCTCAAGAAGGCAGGCGTCAGTACCGATGGGCAAAGGTTTACGTTTATCCCGGATAGTACAGTCGCGGTCAGGGACGAGACCGTGGCGCGTCAGGTGCTGCGCTTGTGCGATGAGCTCGAAGAGGACGACGACGTGCAAAACGTCTATTCAAATCTAAACATTCCCGACGAATTGCTGGCCAAGTTGCCGGCCTGAAAAACTACTGCTTACAAGACCTTTAGGGCGCTGCCCCCCGACTGCAGCGAACAATCTTAGCTTATGAACGAAGAAAACGAAAACCAGCCTGCGCCGCTGGAAACTCAATCCGCATCGCCGGAGCAACGTCATCATCGCCCGCGCCGTAGATTTCCGAGAAGGCGTTACCGCGGTGATCGCTTCAAGCGCGATAATTCCGAAGAATCGCCAAACTCTTCGTCCAAAAACGCCGACAACCCGGGCGCAGATGTCGCTGTCGAGACCCTCGATCAGACCGGCACAGCAGGCCGAGAAGCCACCGAGGGCGCTAGCGAAGCCGGCGAACAGGTCCAGGTCGAACCGGAATTCGGCGAGGGTATCATTGAAATTTCCGGCAAAGGGTTCGGTTTTCTGCGCGATCCGAAACGCAATTTTGTGCAGACGCCCCAGGACATCTTTGTCACTCCCGAAATCGTTCGCCGCTTCGCGCTGCGTGACGGCATGTGGATCAACGGCGAAATTCGGCGCGGGAGCCGTGGCCCTCAATTAACGAGGTTGATCACAATCAACGGCGAAGAGCCGGCAAAATATCAGGGGCTCCGTCCATTTGAAGAACTAACAACGATCAATCCGAACAAAAAGATCAAGCTTGAGACGGTGCCCGACCGCTACACGACGCGTATCATGGATTTGATGACGCCGCTGGGCATGGGCCAACGCGGTTTGATTGTCGCGCCGCCACGAACAGGCAAGACGACGCTGTTGCATCACATCGCCGATGCAGTGACCAAGAATCATCCGGAGATGATCCTGATCATTCTTCTGGTGGATGAGCGCCCGGAGGAAGTGACTGATTTTCGGCGGTCACACCCGACGGCGGAACTGATGGCCAGCTCTAACGATGCCGACATCAAGAGTCACACGCGCATTTCGCAGTTAGCAATCGAGCGCGCCAAACGGCTGGTCGAAGCGGGCAAACATGTATTTATCCTGCTCGACTCCATCACGCGCACGGCTCGCGCCTTCAATAATGCCATGGGCGGCGGCGGTCGTACCATGAGCGGCGGCATCGACGCGCGCGCCATGGAAATTCCGCGCAAGATTTTCGCAGCCGCGCGGAATACGGAGGAAGCCGGTTCGCTAACCATTGTTGCCACAGCCCTGATCGAAACCGGCAGCCGCATGGACGAGCTGATCTTTCAAGAGTTCAAAGGTACCGGCAACATGGAAATGGTCTTGGACCGAAAAATTAGCGATCAGCGAATTTATCCGGCCATTGACATCTTTTTGTCCGGAACGCGCCGCGAAGAACTCCTGTTGCAACCGTGGGAACTGGAAAAGGTCAACCTCATTCGACGCGGCCTCGCCGGTCACAAACCGGAGGAAGCCATTCAACGTCTTCTGATGTTCGTGAAAAAATTCCCGACGAACGCGGAAATGCTCAAAGGTATTCCTGGTTGAGCTTCGCTCACGTTGAAGCATTGACCTGTTGAAGAGCTGACGCGGAACCGTGATCTCGGAAGGTAACGTGCCGTTCATAAAGCGTATGAATTGACTCCCGAGCATCGATGTAATCGCGACGAAAAGTTTCGAGATTGTGATAGCCAAGCCGGATAGCAAGCCTCTGCTGCGCACTGGGAGCGTTTGGCAGTGACGACACGGTCTTGTTCTCATATCGGCGCAATGCGGATTCGCACTGACGCAGGAATCCGTACGACTGTTTCAATTTCGTGGCTTCAGCATCGTTAAAGAGTCCACGTTCACGTAATCGATCCAGTGCCCGTTGCGAATTCGGCTCCCAAACATTTTCGCGCATCGCCAATGCTTGCACCAGAAATTCGCCTTCTATGATCCCGCCGGTTCCGGTTTTCAAATCGACAAAATCCGAGCCGCTGCCTCGCTCAAGGCGAATGCGCTCAAGCATGCGATCGATTTTGACCAGAAGCTCGGGGTCCTGGCTGGCGCGGCACCAGGCGGCTTTTGCCACTTCCATGAATTCATCTTTTAGCGGCCCACTGATCGCACGCGCGCGTGTGAGCGCCTGCATCTCCCACAACTGCGCTCGGTTTGCATAGTAGGATCGATAAGTCTCGATCGAACCAACCAGCGGGCCATTTTCACCTTCGGGGCGCAGCCTGGCGTCGAGCGGCCAAATATTTCCTTCGGCAGTCGGCTGCGCCATCGCGGCGATGAGACTTTGTGCGGTGCGATTGTTCTCGCCCACAAATACGACGTCCAAGTCTGTGCCATAACTAATCTCACGTCCGCCAAATTTACCGAAGGCTATGATGGTTAGTTGCTCGTGCCCGAGCAGCCTGGCCATAAAAACGAGACAAGCTTCAGCCAGATCAGAAAGCTCGCCGAACACAGCTGCCGTCGGCGCGAGTCCCACAGTCTCACGCAGAATGATGCGCAACAATTGCCGCTGCCGATATGCGCGAATCGGATCGAAATTGTTTGCATTTGCGCCTAACGAGGTGAGCCGCCGGAGATTCTCGGCAACCGATCGCGGTTCATCAAACGTTGGATCGCGGGTAATGTCGTCCAGAAGTTGCGGCCGACGAATCAAGAGGTCGCCGGCAAACCAGCTGGCGTCGAACGTCTTGACAAGCAGCCCAAGCAATTTCGGGTTCGTGACGAGCAGCTCGAAAAGCAAACTGCGCAGGCCGTAAGCTTCCACGAACCGAAGGAATTGGTTCAGAGTCGTGTCCGGATCACCAGCTTTTGTCAGCCAATCGAGCAGAGTCGGGCGCAATTTCCGGAATATCTGGCGAGTTCGGGGAGCCACGTGGAAACTCGCTGCGCCTCGTTCAAGATCTCTCAACGCTTTTTCTGCCCGCTTTGGGTCGTTGAAAGGTTCCAGGCTAATTTCTGCGGTTTCGACAGGCGTTCCAGAGATGATCCTTCGAAAAATCGGCCGGACCGAGCCCATCCGGTTTTGCAATGCCGCTGTGAAATCGTTCGCGCACGAGAAGCGCAAGCTTCGGGCAAGATGGTGCAATGCTTCCGGTTGGTCCGGCAGCGTGTGGGTCTGCTGTTCGGCTTCGATTTGCAGGCGGTGTTCGACACGACGGAGAAATCGATACGCGTTGTCCAGCGCCAAAACTTCCTGAGAAGCAAGCAAATCCAGCTCTCGCAGCGCGCGGAGCGCCTTCAGCATGTTTGGTTCCTGCAGAAACGGATGACGCGCTCCGTGAATAAGCTGCAGCGTCTGCACGATGAATTCGATGTCGCGAATGCCGCCGCGTCCAAGTTTTACGTCCCGCTCCAGTTTCTCCGTCCCGACAATGTCGCGTTCGATGCGATGCTTGATTTTCGCAATCTCGTCTAACAGATCCGGTGTGGAGGTCTTAGGATAGATGAACGGTTGATGTAACCTCAGGAAATCGTAGGCCAGCTCGCGGCTGCCGGCGATTCCGCGGGCTTTGATGAGCGCGATGCGCTCCCAGGTTTCGCCGAACCCAGCGTAATAATTTTCCATGCTCTCGAGAGACCGAGCCAAAGGCCCTGCCGAGCCTTCGGGTCGCAAACGCAAATCAACTCGGAAGAGCGAGCCGGCGGGATCGGGTGTCGAAAACGTCTCGAGAATCTTGTTACCCAACCGATTAAAAAATTCGTGATACGAAATATGCGGGGCAAGTTGGCCTTCCTCGCTGTAGAGGAAAAGGAGGTCGACGTCCGAGCTGTGATTCAGTTCAGCTCCACCGAGTTTCCCAAGTGCAAGAATGGCAAAGTCTGCTCTTGGCGAGCCGTGTCGGTGCCGAAGTTCGGTGTCCCAGTGGTTGAACACGCGGCGGATGCTAATCTCGGCGATCTGCGAAAGTTCGCCCGTTGTCTCTTCCAGTGGAGCGACTCCGGCAAGTTCACGCAGCGCCACGCGCGTCATCTCCCGGCCCTTCCAAAAGCGTAGTCCCGCGAACTTTGTGCTGGTCGCCGAATCACCCGCCAAATCGTGTAACTCGGCGATCATTTCCGCCGAGCCGCGGGAGGCCAGGCATATTTTGGGCTGAGAAAGCCACAGCAGCGTTTCAGGGTTCCGCGTCAAGCGTGCCGCGCAAATACTCGAGACTGCAAAGAGATGTAGCAGGGCCGCTTCGCCCAGTGGAAATTGTTCGACCACCTCGATCAGGGATTGCGCGCTTGCCGGCCATTGTTCGCTTAGTTGGACCAAGCTGGTCTGCACCTGTGAAGGGTTCAACGATGCGGCCGACCTTTCCCTAATCCAGCGCGCGCACGCATCCATCGCCAGGAACATCACGCGGTTTTGTGCGAAAGACTAGTTGCCGCGGGGCTCAGACGACAGTCCGTGTCGAATTCAGATTTCGCGCACGCGAACCGAAATTGCAAAGTGCAGTAGCGTTATGCCGAGGACGGAGGCGACAGCACGCGGAGCGCTTTTTCGTGCATTTGAAATTCTACCGGGCAGTTGCCGGCGAGTTCACCGTCAAGCTCGACGGGAACGTCCTGCTCGCTTGTCACTGAGAGATGGCGAGTCTGAAAATATTCAATTTCAGGAACGCGAATGTCTGAGCTGAATACAACGTCATGGAGATACTTGATGATTTCCAAATAGCCGAGGCGCTTGAACACAACCACATCCAGCAAGCCATCGTCGATGACGGCCTGCTTGAAGAATGGGAAAGGTCCGCCGTAAAGGCGTCCGTTTCCGACGAGAACAAATGATCCTTCCCGCGCAGAGGTGTTCTCCGATTGGATGAAAAGCTTCGGCGGTCGCCGCGCGGCAATCTGTGCCGCAGAGATAAGATAGCTGAGTGGGCCAAGACTGCGCTTAAACGCAAGGCTGGTCTCTTTCACAGCTTGTGCGTCGAGCCCGATACCGCCTAGCTGAACAAAGTATTTTTGATTCGCGCTCGGTAGATCAACCAGACGAATGTTTCCGGCCTCGACGACATCCCAACAAAGCGCGAGATCGTTGGACGGGAGGCCGAGCTCCATCGCGAAAACATTCACCGTGCCCATGGGGAGAATGCCAAGCGCACAATTGCTGCCGGCAATTCCGTTCGCCACCTGGTTTACGGTTCCGTCGCCGCCCGCTGCGACGATCCGTGCAAAACCGTCCTCCACCGCTCGCCTGGCGAGCGCTTCGGCCTCGCCCGGGTGGGACGTAATTCGGATTGGGCACCTGCGGGCGATTGATTCGACGCGCTCCTGCCAGTCCCGAACAGTTTCGAGATTTCCCGCGGTGGGATTAAGAATGACAGCTATGTCAGTCATCGGAAACAAAAAGAACTCATTTCACAAATCGCGTTGTCATGTTGAGCGAAGCGCTGCAACGAAATGCGCAGCATGAGGCCAGGCTGTCAAACATCTCTGGTCTATTTCCGATAGAGGACTCTGTCCAAAATTAATCCTAGATTGAAAGCCTGGCCTCGCCCCGAAAGCTTTCGGGGCTGCGTTGCAGCTTCGCCTCGCTCAGAATGACATCGGGCTTTGATGTTTGCTTCAAACTGGCGCTGCGTAACATCTCAGGATGCGAAAGCTGCGCCGGCTAGTGGTGATTGCTCTGGGGGCATTGATTGCGCTCGGCGTAGTTCTCTTGCTTGGCGTGAACCTGTATGTGCAATCACAAGGCGCACAAGCAAAGATTCAGCAGGAACTGACACGCACTCTCGGGGTGCCGCTCAAGATTCGCAGCATGAGTGTTACGCCGTGGGGCGGCCTCGAACTGAGTGGCATCACGATTCCGCAAACCTCGCCTGTCGGTCCGAAGTGTTTTCTTGAGGCAAAAACTTTCCGGCTGCGTGTTCGGTACCCCTCGCTGTTTTCCCAGCGCTTGGTGATCAATGTGGTTTCCCTTATCAATCCCAGAGTTGTGTGGCCGCAAGACGCAGAAGGAAAATGGCGTTTGCCCAGTGCGCAAGCAGCGCAGCCACATGACGTTCCCATAACGCACGCGCCGACCAGTCCCCAGTCGGCAGCAGAAATCAAACCTATTCCAACCACTGCGTCCTCTGCTGTTACTGCGGCCGCCACTGTTGCGCCTTCGACGGCAGTGACGGCTAAGGATCAACTCCCCCGAAGGGAGCCACGACGGACCGTTGCTCCGGAAGTTCGACGCGTCAGCGTTAGGAACGGCGATTTCACTTTTCTCGATGAAGCAGGCAGACTGGTAGCGGCTTTTACAGGAGTAGATTTCCGCACCAACATCCGCAGTGCACAGACCCTGTATGGCGATGCAAAGGTGGCCAGAATTTCATTGCGAGACCGCTTCTTTCTAGATCAGTTCCGTTCGCCGCTTCGTTACGAGCCAGACGTGCTCGAGCTTTCCAAAATTACCGCGCGCGTCGCAGACGGCGAGGTGAACGGCTATTTTGCCATACAGCCAGAGGCGGAAGGTGCGCCGTTCACGACCAGCGTGAATTTTCATGACGTGCTCGCGGATCAAATTGTCGAACATGCCGGCGGACCCAAAGGAATGGTCAATGGGAAATTGGAGGGAAATTTCCAAGCGTCAGGCAAAACTGGCGACGCGGAGGCGCTTGTTGGAAAGGGCGAGATTTTCCTGCGGGAAGGTCGAGTGGAGCAATACAGATTGCTGGTGTTGTTAGGCCAGATTCTTCAGATCGAGGAGCTCCAGGAGCTGCATTTGGACCAGGCAGGGGCAAAATATCACTTGAGCCCAGGACTGGTTACTATTGATGAGCTGATCTTGCGTTCTCCGAATATTCGTCTCACCGCGTCTGGCACAGTCGGCTTTGACGGCGCGCTGCAGCTCAATTCACAGCTCGCGATCAACGACAGAATTCGCAGCCAGCTTTTCAGGGCAATTCGCGACAATTTTCATCCGATCGACGAGCCTGGTTTTTGTGCCATCGAGTTTCATGTGGGCGGGACTGTTGATCGGCCAAGCACAAACCTGGTGGAGCGACTAGTTGGCCGTGATATCACCAGTATGCTCAACAGCTTCTTTGGTGGGAAAAAGGGCCGGCCAAAGAAGAAAAGGAAGCCGGCTGAAGATGCGATTACCGCAGCGCCGTCACCCGCTATTTCGCCGGAGCAAACGCTGCCTGAAGTTACGGTAACGCCTTCTCCAGTCGCCTCGCCATGAGGGTGATCGCCGGCAGCGCCGGCGGGGTCCGCCTCGCAGTTCCAAAGCGCGGTGTGCGCCCGACAATGGATCGCGTCAAAGCCGCAATTTTCTCAAGCCTGGGCGATGCAATCGTTGGCGCGCGCGTGCTCGACCTCTTTGCTGGAACCGGTGCGCTGGGAATTGAAGCGCTCAGTCGCGGCGCATCGTCGGCCGTTTTCGTCGAGGAGAGCCGACAATCGGTGGAAGTACTCGAAAAAAACCTTACCAAAACGAAACTAAAGGGTCGTATTCGAAATCAGGACGTTTTCGATTTTCTTCGAAAAGCATCCAACTCTGAGTCCTATCAAATCATTTTTGCCGACCCGCCGTACGAAAAAACAAAGCACGGCGAGCGTTATACTGAAACGCTTCTCAATAACGAAGCGCTGCCGCGATTGCTGGAACCCAGTGGAATGTTTGTTTTGGAAAAACGGCCCGATGAAACTGTAGCCGAGATGAAACTCTGGCGCGTAGTCACGAAAAGAACCTATGGCGCTACCGAAGTGCTGTTTTTGAGCCAATCGGCAATCAAATGATCCGTTTCATCTACAACTTGTTTTGGCCGATCGGGCTGTTGTTCTTTTTGCCCGGATATTTCACCAAAATGATTCGCCGTGGCGGTTACCGCGAAAAATTTGGACAGAGAGTGGGATTATACGACCGCGAGTTGCGCGATTGCCTATCGAAGCAAAGATCAACCTGGCTACATGCCGTCAGCGTAGGCGAAGTAAACATTGCGCTGAAACTGGCGAATGCCTTGCGCACGCTCGAATCTGATTTGCGCTGCGTCCTGACGACAACCACGACCACTGGATTCGCTCTGGCACGCAGAAACGCGCCGCCCTGGATGGAAATCGTGTACACGCCTCTTGATTACTGGCCAATTATGCGCCGCGCATTCTCCGTGATTCGTCCCGCGCGCATCCTTCTGATCGAGGCCGAAGTGTGGCCCAATCTCGCCGGCGAAGCGCACAGGCGACAGATTCCGCTCGTGCTCGTAAATGCGCGGTTGTCTCCGCGCTCTGAGCAACGGTATCGGCGATTTCGATTTTTCGTCGCGCCAATATTCCGGCTTCTCGATTTGGTTTGCGTGCCCGAAGAGGAAGATATCGAACGATGGACAGCGCTGGGTGTGCCGCCAGACCGAATCCATGTGACAGGCAGCATCAAATTCGATCCTGACGTTCAGCCAGAAAACCAAGCTGTAGCCACGTCCCTGCAGGACGCCCTTCCGGCGCTGAGCTCGGATTCACTCGTCATCTTTGGCGGCAGCACGCATCGCGGCGAAGAAAAAATGCTAGCCGGAATTTTTCTGCGTTTGCGCCAGCAATTTCCAGCCTTGCGTTTGTTCATCGCGCCGCGTCACGTTGAACGGCTGGCGGAAATCCGCGCAGATCTGGGTGTTTTTCCATTGCGTGTCGCCCTGGCCAGCGAATCGCAAGGACGTGGGGCTGATGCCGATTGCATCCTCCTCGATACAACTGGTGAACTTCAACGGTGGTATGGCATCGCTACTGTGGTGTTCGCGGGTAAAAGTCTCACAGCTCACGGCGGACAAAATCCCGTGGAACCAATCTTTGCTGGCAAACCGGTCGTATTTGGTCCGCACATGGAGAACTTCGCAATGCTTGCTAAGAGGCTGGTGTCGAACAACGGTGCAATTCAGGTTTCCGATACCGATTCGCTGGAGGGCGCTGTTGCCGAACTGCTTCGCGATGGCGATGCCCGCAAGCGTCTCGTGCAAAATGCGCGAGCGGTCTTGAGCGAGCATCAGGGCGCAACTGCGCGCGCAGCAGCTCTGATTCACGAACTGAATCCGTCCCTGTAGATACGATCTTGAAGTGCAAGTCAGTTGTGTAGTCATGCGAGTGAGGGATTAAAAGGCTTTTGGTGTTTGAGCACACCGAAGGCGATGTGGATGAGTTTGCGCATGATGGCGCAGACGATGCTCATTTTTGGTTTG
>QHPE01000066.1:0-4445 GCA_003218945.1 Verrucomicrobiota bacterium
CGTTGCCATTCTTGTCGAGCTTGAATTCTACGCGGCCAGCCTTCACCTCTTGCACCGCTTTGGCGGTATCGTCGGTAACCGTCCCTGTTCTTCGATTCGGCATTAACCCACGAGGGCCTAGAACTTTGCCCAGCTTGCGCACCTCCGACATTGCAGCGGGGGTCGCGATAGCCACATCGAAATCCTGAAAACCTTCCTGGCACTTCTGGATCAAATCTTTCATCCCCACGAATTCCGCACCGGCCTCTTTGGCCGCTCTCGCCGCCTCACCTTCCGCGAACACGAGCACACGCACCTGTTTACCGCTGCCGTGGGGAAGCGGACACGTCCCGCGCACCATCTGGTCGGATTGCTTCGGATCAACTCCAAGACGAAACGAGAGCGTCACGGTTTGATCAAATTTCGTGGGCGGAAATTTCTTCAGCGTCACGACGGAATCGGCCAGACTATAGCTTTTCGTCCGATCCAATTGCTGCGCTGCGGCGCGATAGCGTTTACTTCGATTTGTTCGCATTGTTCAATGCAGTTCAAACGCCTGTTGCTGGCTAAACAACGCGGCTCCTGCTTAAAAATCGTCCGCTGAATCCCAGCGAGCGGGAAACGAACGTAGCGGTTATCAGGGCATTGTCAAAAGATGATCCAGCGGCAAACGCCCGCTCTATGGCTTGGCCAGTTTCGCTGCGCTCTCTGCGAGCCCTTGCTGCGCTGCGGTCAGATTTGGATCGAGCGCCAACGCTTCTTTGAAAGCAACAATGGCGCGCTCATGCTGATTGAACGCGGCCAGATAGCGGCCACGGTTGGTGAGCATCCTCGCATAAACGGGCAAAACTTTGAGCTTAACGACGTCATCGTCCGCAAATCGCAGAGTCCCGTCAGCGAGCCCGCGCGTCCGCAGGTGTGGATCAGGGGAATCGTGAAAACCTTGATCAATAGCGAGATCAAAGACCAGACCTTGTGGAACAAGTTGATAGGTCTGCGGAATCCATTGGGTCAAATAACCGTTTGTCTTGTCGGCAGATAAAACGTCATTGGTTATGTAAGCTGGAGCGACATTGATTTCGTTCCTCACCATTGACCGAACCAGCTCCAGGAAAGCCATGCTAATTCTGCGGGTAAGATCCTGGTTCCCGTCAAAGGCTGCAGGATCGCGCTCCCATAATCTAAGCAGCTCAACATATGGATCGATTTTATCGCGCGATCGCTCGATCAAACCGGGATTCGCGCGTCTTAGATAATCGAAATACCACGAGCGGCGCAGCAGATTAATATCAATCACCTTCACGTCGCGCCGGCGTTGTTCTATTTCTTGTGCATAGAACGTCGGGGATACGACCTGCCAGTCTTGTGTCAGCAATAATCCATCGGGCGCAATCGTGCTGAACAGATTCTCAACGTAATCGTCCGCTATGAAGTAGTGTCTGCGATTGTTGAACGGCCAATTCGCGGCGAATGCCGTCGCCAATGTGAAGACAATCGCCACCGCACCCACAAGGTACGGCGCTAGAATCGGCGCACGTCTTGAGCCCGCGAAGCGTATTAACCAACGAATACCGAACGCCGCTGCGATTGCGATGGCAATGAATACCGGCAAGTAGTACGCATCCTTGTCCTCGGCAATTTCGTAGCTGAGCGAGTACGCAAGGTCGGCGACCAGGATCAACAAGAGGAACCAAAAAGCTGCGCGATCGCGCTTGTAAGCACTCGCGAACCCGATCAAGCCCAGGACTGGCGTTACCGGCAGCCACGGAAAACCAAATTCACGCGACACCATTCGGCAGAATTCAACAAACTGCGCTCCCATTATTGCCGGCGAGAAAACGAAGAACACGCGATACTGCCGGCCGGTGATGTGCCACCAGATTTCCTGAAGTGAGCGGGGATTGCCCCAGTTCATCACAGGATCACGAGACGCTGCGAGCGGCAAATACGCGTAAACAGCAACAAGTGCGCCGATTGAAATCAGCGCTGCATAGAGAAGTCGGCGGCTCCTAAAGAATTTCAGTCCTTGCGTCCTGTAAACGACCGCGGCCACGGCGGGGAGCGTCAGCCCAACCGTGACATGATGAACCCCCATCGCCAGGCCGAATATGAAGGCAGCAGCGTAAAGCCAGCTGTCGTGAATCGTGACTTGTTCATCTTTAGCTGTTTGTGTTTCAAGAATTCGCCGGCGCCAGCCAACCATTAGACAGAAAACGACCAGGATGAGCAGGGTGTTGAGAGCATAAACCTCGGTGATTGTCGCATACGACCAGAGCGTCCGGGAAAATGCCATGAGCAATCCCGCCCCGGCTGCGGGCGCGAACATCAAAAACCGGCCACCGGTTAAATCCTCACGTTTCCTGCTCCGCTGAGCCGCTTTACTCGTTCGCTTGGGCATGGTTAAGGAGGAAGCCGTTATTATTAATTCGGCTACAACAAGCGTAAGCATGGCGCAGGCGAGCGCCGCGAAGAGCGCGGACGAAAAATTGATCCGCACGGCGACATTTCCGAATGGCAGTAATGATGCGAGGTGAGCAAGCATGACCCAGAGAGGAAAGCCCGGCGGATGTGCAACTCCCGTGCCCCACGCCGCCAGGATCAGTTCGCCGCTGTCGACCAGCGTTACCGTCGGCGCGAGCGTCAACGTGTATAGCAGTGACGCAACAATAAACACAGCCCCCGCGCAGAGCAGTTCCGCCTGAGATCGGGAAATCATTCTCACATTCGTCTCGCGGGCGGACTTCATCTGCTTTTGAGATTGCGCACCTTTCGTGAGGCCGCGAGCCATGGTGTTATCGTGTCGCAAAGTTCAATTCGCGCAAACCGTGATCAACGAACGACGGCTCCCAAGCCATCGAGCCATCGCGGTGGGTGGCAGTTATCGCTCTTTTCGTTCGAAATGCTTGTTCGTTTTCGTCCGGCAGTTGCCGCACTTTCAGAGTGCGGCACTAGTTCTCGCGCCGGCGAACGTCTGGTCGATCGCAGCGGTTTTTTCTCTCGGATCGGTTCCTTCGACGTTTTCTCCGCGGCTTGTGTCGAGCGGATCATAAGTGAATTGATCCGCACCTATGGGCGCGGTGCCCCCGCAACAACGGATTGGTTTACCACAGCGATCCGTTACCGACCGAGACGCCGATGATCGGTTGTCCCGCATTGACTCTGTGGGTGTCGATCGACACTCCGGATGTCGATCTTGAGTGCGATCTGTACGAGATCCAACCCGACGGCACAAGTATTGCGCTCCGGAGCGATCTGCGCAGACTACGTTACCGGGAGTCGTCACGTGAAGCGAAATTCGTGAAGCCCGGCGAAATCGTACGCTGTGATTTTAGTCCCGGATTGTTCGTGGCGCGCCGGTTGATGAAGGCTAGCCGGTTGCGCCTCGTCGTCACCGCAGTGAATTCAATCTCGTGGCAAAAGAATTATTGCTCAGGCGGAATCGTCGCCGAAAGATTCCATGAGCGCACCGCAGGATCGCTATCATTGTAATGCAATTCGTTATCCATTGAGAGATTGCCGAGTAGCGCGTCTTTCTTCGCCTTTTCGATTACGTCGAACTTCATTTTGCCGTGAGTTCGATCGTAATATCCGGCCGGCTCGTACAGATAGAATTGCGGGGGACAGAGCTGATTAACGAGCACAAGATCGCGGGAGTTTGCCTTTGGATTGCGGATGGCACGGGGAACGCGTGTTACACCGCCATCCGTGTGATTGACAATTGAATTTGATTGGCGCAAAGCGGC
The DNA here is from genome assembly GCA_003218945.1 of Verrucomicrobiota bacterium. Classification (GTDB taxonomy): domain Bacteria; phylum Verrucomicrobiota; class Verrucomicrobiia; order Chthoniobacterales; family UBA10450; genus Udaeobacter. The sequence goes on from QHPE01000066.1 coordinate 3,723, forward strand.
ACGATGGAAAGACGCGCTGTTTTGAATCACGACGGTCAGCGGTGGCGACTGCCAGCGGCGCGTGAGCCGATCTGGAAGTTGTGATCACTATCAACCGCTTCGAAATCATAGAGCGACAACACCATGGCTAAAAAAATTCGTGTCGGAATCGTCTTTGGCGGTCGATCTGCCGAGCACGAAGTATCGCTGCAATCGGCGAAGAACATCATCGACGCTATCGACACGAATAAGTACGAACTCGTATTGATCGGCATCGATAAGCAAGGTCAATGGCACCTCGATGAAGAATCTCGATTTCTTCTTCCGGCAACTGAGTCCGAATTGCCGGAACTAGCGATAACGGGCGAGAATCTCGCGCTTGTCCCCGGTCAACAAAATAACCAATTAGTAGCTAGTTCCGGAGAGAAAAGACTTGGATCATTGGATGTGGTCTTTCCTGTTTTGCACGGCCCCTTCGGCGAAGATGGCACCGTCCAAGGGCTGCTGAAGCTTGCGAATATCGCGTACGTCGGCGCTGGCGTGCTCGGCTCGGCCATCGGCATGGACAAAGATGTAATGAAGCGGTTACTAAGGGATGCCGGCATCCCAGTTGCTCGATTTGTCGCAGCCAATAAATATTCGTCAAAGCCAATCGATTTCGACGCTGCGCGAGACCAGCTCGGCCTGCCGCTTTTCGTAAAGCCTGCAAACCTGGGTTCGTCGGTCGGCATTCACAAAGTGACT
>QHPE01000066.1:4465-25262 GCA_003218945.1 Verrucomicrobiota bacterium
GCGCTCAATTATGACGATAAAGTCTTGATCGAGGAGTCTATCAACGGCCGCGAGATAGAATGTTCTGTGCTCGGAAACGACAATCCGATTGCATCAGTCCCCGGGGAAATTCTACCGCGCCACGAATTTTACTCGTACGAAGCGAAGTACCTCGATGAAAACGGCGCCGTGCTGGAAATACCGGCGAAACTTTCCTCGGAGACTTTGGAGCGCATCCGTCAGTTGGCGATTAGAACGTTCACTGTGCTCTGCTGCGAGGGAATGGCGCGAATCGATTTTTTCCTCAGAAATAGCGACGAAATCATCGTTAACGAAATCAACACCATTCCTGGGTTTACCCGGATAAGTATGTATCCAAAGCTTTGGGAAGCGACCGGCATTTCTTACAGCGAATTGATCGACAGGCTGATACAACTCGCAATTGAAAGGTTTGAACGCGAGAAACGATTGAAAACCGATCGGACGTGACTCGAAGCAATAGATTCTGCATCGCCTTTTTGCTGAGCTCGCTGGCGATACTCGCGATTGCCCGTGCGCAGGCGGACTCGCTCGAAACACTGGGCAATGACTTGTGGGCTTGGCGCGCGAAATACGCTCCGTTTACAGGCGATGACGTCAATCGGATGGAACGCCCTCGCGGAATGCGCGATTGGTCGCGGGCCGGCATCGAGCAGCGGCGAAAAGATTTGGCGCACTTTGAAGCGCGCTGGAAGAATTTAGATCCCGGACAATGGCCGATTTCGCAGCAAGTCGATTACAAATTGATCGGTTCGGCGTTATCACGCGTTCGCTGGGAGCTCGATTTTAACCCGCGGTGGAAACGCGACCCAAATTTCTACATCGAGCAGACGCTGACCGCGCTGGCAGAAGCCCTCACGGTGCCGGGGCCGTATAACGAAGCGCGCAGCCGCGAGATTCTCACGCGCGTCGAAAACATTCCGTCGATCCTGCAGCAAGGTTCAGAAAACCTTGAGAATCCACCGGCCCCGTTTGCGACAGTTGTGGTCGAGGATCTTAACGGGATCCGCGAGCGCCTGCGGAAGATGTCAGGCGCGCTCGTTGGATCAACGAATCTAAAGCAAGGTGAACTAGATGCCGCGACTGATCGCGCCGCAGACGCACTCGAGAAATTTCAGGAGCACCTCAGGGGCAGGCTGCCGAAGCTTCCGCGACAAACCGCTCTGGGTCGCGACGCTTACATTTGGTTTTTGCAGAATGTGGCGCTGATGCCCTTCACGCCGGAGGACCTTCTGGCGATGGGCAAGCAGGAATGGAATCGCGCCGTCGCATTCGAGGCTTTCGAGAAGAACCGGAACAAAGATGTGCCGCCGCTAAAGATTGCGACCGATATCGACAGCTGGATCAAGGATGCAGCCGAGAAGGAACTTCAGATCCGAACGTTTCTTGAGGAGCGCGGCACTCTCACCGTGCCGAAATGGATCCAGCATTACACGCTTCGACCAACTCCCGAATATTTGCGCGCGCTTGGGTTTACTGAGCAGGACGATTTCACGTCGCCATCCCGATTGAATGAGAATTGCCTCCGTTACGTGCCTGAGCCATCAGAGAAACTAGGCTATTTCTGGCACGCGACAGCGATGGACACGCGGCCGATCACCGTCCACGAAGGAATTCCCGGCCATTACTTTCAGCTTTGTCTCTCGTGGAAAAACGAGGACCCGATTCGGCGACATTACTACGATTCGGCCGCGAACGAGGGCATCGGCTTTTACGCTGAAGAAATGATGTTGCAGGCCGGTTTGTTCGATGACAGCCCACACACGCGCGAGATCATTTACAATTTCATGCGGCTTCGCGCGCTGCGCGTAGAAGTGGACGTGAAACTCGCGCTCGGCGAATTCACGCTCGAGCAAGCCGCGAAATATCTGGAGGAGAAAGTCCCGATGGACGAACAGACCGCGCGACAGGAAGCGATCGCTTTCTGCACCAGCCCGGGCGGAGCTATGACCTATCAGATCGGGAAACTACAAATCCTGAAATTCCTCGCCGACGCGCGCATGCAGCAAGGCGATAAATTCAATCTCCGCGCCTTTCACGATTTTCTCTGGAAAAACGGCAACGTGCCGATCGCGTTGCAGGAGTGGGAATATCTTGGTGGAAGATAAGGCTGCCAGCCTGTCTCGGCCGACATGCGGCTTGCATGTCGAATGAAGTACAACAAGCACGCTGACAGCCCGGCCGCCGAGTCAGGCAAGCTGCGTAAGCGCCAAACTAGTCGGCGATTTCCAAACCCATTTGGCGGGCGGTGCCGGCAATGACGCGGAAGGCGGCTTCGTCGTCGCGCGCGTTGAGATCTTTGCGCTTGGTGTTCACGATGTCCATGACTTGTTTGCGCGTGACCTTGCCAACCTTGGTCTTGTTAGGCTCCTTTGAACCGGCGGCGATGTTGGCCGCTTTCTTCAAAAGGACAGCAGCTGGTGGGCTCTTGGTGATGAACGTAAACGACTTGTCTTTGTAAACGGTGATCACCACCGGGAGAATGTCGCCGGCTTGTTTCTGTGTGGCGGCGTTAAATTCTTTGCAGAACGCCATGATGTTGACGCCGCGCGGACCGAGAGCAGTGCCCACCGGAGGCGCGGGATTAGCTTGCCCCGCGGGAATTTGTAGTTTGATATGGGCTACGATTTCTTTGGCCATGAGATTTAGACAGAATGAACAGAATCGAGAAAATGGGTGACTGGCAAATTTCCTGAAAACATTCTGATCATTTTGTTAATTCTGTCGGGATTTACCCGCGTTCCACCTGCCAATATTCCAGTTCCACCGGCGTTGCGCGACCGAAAATGGTGACGGAAACACGCAGCTTGCCGCGCTCAGGATCGATCTCTTCAACGACACCCGTCTGATTTTGGAACGGGCCGTCGGCGACCTTCACGCTTTCGCCAACTTCGAAGCTGACTTTTGGTTTCACCTTCTCCTCGCGCTCCTTCATTTGGGCGAGCATGCTTTCTACTTCCGATTGTCGCATCGGGATGGGCTTGTCCTTGGTCCCGGCAAACCCGATCACGCCAGGTGTATTGCGGATGAAATACCAGGTGCGCCCGATCAGCTGATTGTTTTCGTCGAGCAGATGCATATTAACGATTAAATAACCGGGAAAAAATTTTCGCGTCGTTTCAGTCTTCTTGCCTTTTTTAATTTCCGAAACGCGCTCGGTCGGGACAAGCACATCATAAACAATGTCGCCCATCTCTTCGGTTTTAACGCGTTTCAAAATGTTCTCGCGCACCTTGTTTTCCTGACCGGAAAGCACATGCACGACGTACCATTGATCTTTCGCTGCGAGCGTTTGTCCCATAAATCAATGCAATCGAGTGAAGAAGTGCACAACGTTTACCAAGATAAAATCGAATAACGCCACGTAGCCACCGAGCAATAGCATCGCGATGGTAACCACGATGGTCGAGTCCACCAGTTCCTTGTAGCGGCGGAAACCCTTTTCCTTCGGGTCCCATGGCCACGAGCATTTCTGCAGCTCGAGCTTGACCTCGCCGAAGAAGTTTTTGACTTTTGTCATCATTGCTTCGTTACGTGATTGGTTAAATCGTTGAAGCACTGAAGCGGCAAGCAAAACACAGTTTCATCTTACCGATTTAACGCTTTAACGGTTCAACCTGATATTAGCAACACGCCAGGAGGGACTCGAACCCCCAACCGACGGTTTTGGAGACCGCTACTCTACCAATTGAGCTACTGGCGTATTTAATTTTCCTCTTTCGCTTAATCTTCCTTTTCCTCGCCTTCGCCTCAACATTACCAGAGGAAGAGGTAGAGGAAGATTGTCAATCCAGAATCTCGCCCACGCGACCGGCGCCTACGGTTTTTCCACCTTCACGAATGGCGAATCGAATGGTTTTCTCCATAGCGATCGGCGTAATCAATTCGACCTCGATCGAGATGTTGTCCCCGGGCATTACCATCTCCACGCCATCGGGCAGTTTCACCGTGCCGGTGACATCGGTGGTACGGAAATAAAATTGCGGCCGGTAGTTTGTGAAAAACGGAGTGTGGCGTCCGCCTTCCTCTTTGCTTAGGACGTAAACTTCCGCCTTGAATTTCTTGTGCGGCGTAATGGAACCGGGCTTTGCGATGACCTGCCCGCGTTCAACTTCCTCCTTCTTCAGACCGCGCAACAGCACTCCAACGTTGTCGCCCGCGCGCGCTTCATCGAGAAGTTTCCGGAACATCTCGATGTCAGTCGCCACCGTCTTTGCTGTTGGACGAATGCCGACGAGCTCGACTTCCCCCATTTTCTTCAAAATGCCTCTTTCGACGCGACCAGTTGCGACGGTACCGCGACCTTCAATGTTGAATACGTCTTCGATCGGCATCAGGAACGGCTGATCAACTGGCCGATCCGGGACAGGAACGTAATCATCGACCGCCTCCACCAGCGCGAGCACCTGCTTCTCTGAGTCGGCGTCGCCGTTGAGCGCCTTGAGCGCGCTGCCTTTGACGATTGGGATTTTGTCGCCTGGAAATTCGTACTGCGTCAACAGATCGCGCACTTCCATTTCGACAAGATCGAGAAGCTCGGGATCGTCCACCATGTCGACTTTGTTAAGGAAAACGACGATGGAAGGCACACCGACCTGCCGCGCCAGCAGGATGTGCTCACGCGTCTGCGGCATCGGGCCGTCGGCGGCGGAGACAACGAGAATCGCGCCGTCCATTTGCGCCGCGCCAGTGATCATGTTTTTCACGTAGTCGGCATGACCCGGGAAATCGACGTGGGCATAGTGACGTTTCTCGCTCGAGTACTCCACGTGCGCCGTGTTGATGGTGATGCCACGCTCTTTTTCTTCGGGCGCATTATCAATCGAGTCGTATTCGCGTACTTCGGCCATGCCCTTTTTGTTGAGCACCTTGGTGATTGCTGCCGTGAGCGTGGTTTTACCGTGGTCAACGTGACCGATGGTGCCGACATTCACGTGCGGCTTGTCGCGTTTAAAAGCTTCCTTAGCCATATCGTTTTTGTTTACCTCTTTTAATTTGGATTTTCGCTGCCGGTCGCAAGCTCATTGAGCCCATGACCGGGATTGAACCGGTGACCTCGTCCTTACCAAGGACGTGCTCTGCCAACTGAGCTACATGGGCTGCTCGTCGCCAACCCAGCGCCTCCCTTGGAAACCCGGGCGGCGAACCGGCCGTGCCTTCGACCAGAGAGTTAAAAATCCCAGAGTCGCGTCAAATTCGCATTCGCACGACCATGGGATCGTCTCCTTCCGGAAAAAAGCGTCCGCAAACTAACTCCGCCCACTGCGGTGTCAAAGAGATTTTGCCTGCACGCGTTAACGAATTCGATGGCTGGTAGGCTCTGCCTTTCCCCGCGTAAGTAGACGCACGATCACGGCAATTACGAGCAGGACAGCCACGCCAATCGCAATGTACATCGGCTTGATTTGATCCGTCAGACTTTTTTCTTCCGGCGTTGGGCTCGCGATGGTCGGCGTGGGTGAAGGCGACGCGTTTTTTGCCGCCAGCATCGATTGCGCATATTGCAGCCGCTGGAACGTGTCGTTGTCCTGCGGATTGACTTTTAGGACGGCTTGAAAATCTGGAATCGCGTTTTCGTACTGCTGCGCCAGGCTGTAGGTATAGCCGCGCTTGGTCAAGGCTTCCAAGTCATTCGGATTCGTGGTAATTAAGAATGTGTAATCGGCGATGGCGGCATCGTAGTTTTTCATACTTCGATAGGCCAACGCACGGCGATCGTAGCTCTGCAGATCGTCCGGTTTCTTTTGGATTACGGCTGAGAAATCGGCGACCGCTTTATCCCACTGGTTGAGTCCGAGCTCGGCGAAGCCCCGAAACTTGATTGCGTTGAGGTCGTCCGGCTTGAGTTCCAAGCCCTTGTTCAAATCAGCGAGGGCGGCGTCGTACTGCTTAAGTTCGGATAACGTCTGACCGTGTTCCACATAACCGGAGGCATCCTTGGATGCCAGCTCGATGTATTTTGCAAAATCCGCCAACGCGGCCTGATACCTGGTAGAGGCTCCTTGTGAATCTCCCGCTGCCATGGCAGTCCGCGCTCCCTGCCGGTACGCTGTGCCGCGATTCGCATATCCGCGAGGATCTTTCGGATTTTGTTGGATCGCCTTGCCGAATTCCTCAGTAGCGGCGTCATAATGCTTCTGCTGGGCGAGCTCGATGCCGCGTTGCATATGGTTTCCGCCGCCGCCCTTGGCTGGCTTGGCCCCCTCAATCTGAACCGCACAACAAAGAACCGGGACGATCGCGAAAGTGATTAGTTGCTTGTTCCACATATTGATTTCTCCTTCTGGCCTACTTTTTGCGCGATTTACCGCGTACAGGCGAGAAAATTTAATGCAAGAACTGCGATCGCCGAATTAGACATTATCAACTGGACATGCCAGCAGGAACTCAGGTAGATGGTCTCCCGCGCCGGAGTGCCGATCTCTCGAAGGGTTATTCCGCCGTTTTTGCTACGGTCTTCATCTGGTCGTTGCCGTCGCTTTTCATGTACTACCTCAATCGGTATTACGATCCGTGGGCACAAAATTTCTATCGTTACTCGGTCGCATGCATCGCTATTGCGCCGTTGCTGCTCTATCAAATTCATCGCGGCGGCCCACGAATCGACATGCAGGCGGTAAAACTTTGTTTGCTGCCATGCTTGCCAAACGTGGTCCATCAAGTCACGCAGGTCATGGCGCTGTTCTATATTGGGCCGGGCGTCTATACGATTTTCACGCGGGCTTCAGTTATTTTCACTGCCCTTCTCGCCCTGGCATTTTTTCCAGAGGAACGCGCCGTTATTCGGCAATGGCAATTCCAACTTGGCACCTTGCTCGGATTAATCGGCGCATTCGGCGTAATCTGGTTTCAGGCGAATGCGAACTCGCATGACCAGCACGTTGCGCTGCCCGGATTGTTCATTGCTTTTACCGCAACGTTTTGCTGGGCGCTTTACGGGGTTCTGATTAAACGCCCCTCAGTCGAGCTTGGATCGATCCGCAGTTTCGGCGTCGTCAGTTTTATTACTTCGGCACTCCTCCTTCCGCTCACAATCGCGTTCGGGAACATCGGAACTCCATTTCATGCCGGGGTACAAGCGAACCTGGTTTTGATCATCTCAGCAGTTGCCTGTATTACGCTCGCTCACGTTTTGTATTACGTGGCGATCCGGGAAATCGGAGTCGCGCTATCTCAAAGTCTCCAGCTCCTTTGCCCAGCCATCGCGATGGCGCTGTCTGCCTGGCTCTATGGCGAACGACTCACACACGCCCAGCTTTGGAGCGCGGGAGTTCTGCTTCTTGGCGCTTTTCTGGCCATGCGTGCCAAGCCCATCGCCACGACGGAGACCGCTGAGAATATTTAACTCTTCTTGAGCGCCTGGGCCTTGCGCACAAGCTCGATGAAATCTGCGCGGTAACCATTCACATCTGCGCCCATTCCTTGTTGCGCCCATTCGATCACTTGTTGGAGTGATCCGTTCCCCTTGTAATCGGAATCGCGCAGGATCATTCCGAATTCGGCGACGGCTGCTGCGAATTTTAAGTCACTAGGAGCCACTGCGAAATCAAAACCTGTATCACTCACGGTGCGCTGAATGAGTCCGACCGCAGCATCATTGCCTCGTGTGTTGAGTTGCAGTTTTGCAGTTAACAGCAGTTCAGATGACTCTCCCGCGGCACTCTGCATTTGCGTGTGAACCACGCTGCGCGCGCGCTTTAGCGGGACAATCTCATACAAGGTTGTCAACGTGTATCCAGCCGCCAGTGAATGCGAACCAACGTTTTCCTCGTTCGAATTCCGTGCCTCGGTTTCTTGCCTGTCATACCCAATCAATCGATACGATGCCACTCGTCGCGGATCGAATTCGATCTCGATCTTGCTATCCGCACGAGCAGCAACCTCTTGATGTCCCTTAAGTCCGATCCGGACCAGCCGATGCGTTGGTTCCCAGGGACAAGTCACAACATCCAGATTGAGCGAAAATGATTCCCCTGCGGTCGGCTGCGGATATTCGTACGGGAAATGGTTGATCATTCCTTCAATGCGCACCGCGTCTCGCGGCGGAAGCAGACCGGCGTTAATGGAACGTCGGACATCGAGATACGAAGGCGAATTCACCACGAGCGGTACACTCGATCGGGGCCTGCTCATCACTGACACAAACGGCCGTTCGCCAGTAAACGCGTATGGACCAGCGTCAGCCTCCAATTGGCTGGGCCGCGCAGCGTCCTCTGCCTCGACTGGAGCAAATTGATTCGGTTGCGCGCGGTCCCCAGCTAAATCCCGCGATAAAGAGGATTCCGATGGCGCGGAAGGACGTGACTCGTTATTGCTGAACACAACAGCCCCAACCACAGCTAAAACAGCCAGGAGCGCTGCAATCGCTAGCGGTCCGGTTTTTGACCAAAAAGCATCACCGTGAATAGCCGCAAGTTTTTCCGGAGCGATCAGCCCTCGATGCAACTCGATCCGATACTGCGATCGCAAGGCGCGCGCAAGTTCTTGTGTCTCGGCGACGAACCGCTGCCCTTCCGGAGAATCAGCGGTTGCACGAGCAATTGCCGATTGTTCTGGCTCATCCAATTCGTTCAGTGCGTAGGCTGTCAGCTTCGGGTCATCAACATTCATTCTTACTCATTTGGTTTTGGTTTAAATGAGATGAAATCTCCGGCGACCTGAGCGTAACGTTGTCGCAACGTCTTTAGCGCAGTGTGAAGCAGTACTCCCACATTATTGGCGGTTGTCTGCATAATCTCCGCGATCTGTTGGTAACTGAGATCGTTTTGGAATTTAAGCTGTATCACTTCTTGCTGCCGCAGCGGCAGCGTGCCCACAATCCGCAACAGGAATCCGGTCGCTTCCTTTTGTTCGAGCTGGTCAAAGGGCATCGGTTGCTCGCTTTCGCGCGCTTCAATCACTTCCTCGTCGACGTACATCATGCGCCTCTCTTTTCGGCAAACATTGAGCGCTGCATTTCGACAAACCGTAAACAGCCAGGTTGCCGGCTCATCCTCACGCCGTAGCGCGCCGTTACGCTGAAACTTGACGAATGTCTCCTGAACAACATCTCTCGCCTGTTCCCTGTCACCAGTTATGCGTCGAGCGTATTGAAGAAGCGGAATTTCGAATCGATGTACAATTTCCTCGAATTCCTCCTGTTTGGCTGTTATGCCGCTTCGCATCGGATTTGATGTCTTCCCGACGAGCGCAGAGAATAGCACATCCACCAATGGTCAACGTTAATACGAAACGCCCATAAGCGTGTACGTGATCGGCACTTGGACCCTGGTTACACTCACGGGTTTGAAACGCCATCTTCGAAGCGCATCAAGTGTTGAATTGTCCAGAATGGCGTTGCCACAGCTTTGCGCCATTAGGACATTAGTCACAGTGCCCGAGGTTTGATCGACGGTGAGCAAGGCGACGCCCGATCCTGTCGCTCGTTGGCGGCGCGCTTCGTACGGATAAACCGGGCGCGGCGCATACGCCATCATCGCTTTCACGGAACGCAACGACGCCGTTGTTCCTCTGACAAAGGACGGTGGCCGTGCCTTCCGATGCGCGCGAACAGATGGAGGCGTAACATTTTCCTCCCGGAAACTGTCCTGATCCGGGTGAATCTGCTCTAACGGCGGAGACGTCACCGATTCTTCCAATGCAGGCTCCGATTCGGCTACATCAACGAGTTCGACATCACCAAGCAGGCTGAGGTCTTCTAGCTTAGTGGTCGGTGGTTTGGTTTTTGCGAGCGCAACCGCGCCGAGGTGAATCGCAAGCGCGCTTATAAATGCGATCCAAAAGATGCATCGGCCGTGCTGTCGGTAAAGCAATGCGGAATTCATGTCTATTCCTCCAAAGAGGAAGACACGCCAATGCAAAGAAACTTAGGCCACGATCCCGACATCGCCGGTTAATTCTGATGCTACTGGACACTCTGCGAGGGGTTGCATTATCCAGTATGGGGAATCCACCGGCCATTTTTGTTAAGTGAATCTCAAAACCTATCTCGTCAGTCGCCAGAAGTTGATCGACCGCGCGCTTGACTGGTATTTGCCGAAAGCGAATAGGAAACCTGCTACGCTTCACCGCGCGATGCGCTATAGCCTATTTGCCGGCGGCAAACGGTTGCGGCCGATTCTATGTCTCGCCGCGGCGGAAGCCTGTCGGGGCAAGATCGATAATGCGCTTCCACTCGCGTGCGCGATCGAATGCATCCATACCTACTCGTTAGTGCACGATGATCTTCCCAGCATGGATAACGACGATTTCCGGCGCGGTCGACCGACCTGCCACAAGGTTTTCGACGAAGGGATCGCTGTGCTCGCGGGCGACGCTCTGTTGACAATCGCCTTCGAAATTGTCTCACGCGCCAAGCCCCGGCCGCGTTACGACATGTCAACGCTCTTGCGCGAGGTCGCGGTTGCGGCGGGAAGCCAAAGACTGATCGCGGGTCAGGTGGCCGATCTCGAAGCCGAAGGAAAAAAGGTTAAACGCCGCGAGTTGCAGTTCATTCACGAGAACAAGACTGCAGCCATTTTGCAGAGTTCAGTCCGGCTTGGTGCGATGAGTGCCAACGCGGATGCTCGAAAGCTTGCCGCGACGACCCAATTCGGGCAGCACCTGGGTCTGGCTTTCCAAGTCATCGACGACGTTCTCGATGTAACACAAACCTCGGAAAGACTTGGCAAGAGTGCCGGCAAAGACGTGGCCGCAAAAAAAGCGACTTATCCCGCGGTCATGGGCCTGCAAGAATCGCGCGTCGAAGCCAGGCGACTCACCAGTAAGGGGCATAAGGCGTTGTCGGTATTCAGCAATCGCGACGCTGAAACGCTACACGCTCTGGCGAATTATCTTTTGGAGCGCGAGTACTAGGTAACGCACCTTTAGCAATGCCGCGTTCCGTATGGTGCCGAACCTTTGTCCGGTGTTCACCAACCCAGCAAACGGAGCAAGCAAGATGCGCGGCTCACAGTTTTCATACCAGCGCCAGATTCGGATCAATCTCCCCGGTCAGTTGCGAATGAAATCCGGCCTGAAACCGCAACAACGCTGCGAAAGCGATCATGGCAGCGTTGTCCGTGCACAGCCACGGCTCGGCGCTCTTGAATTCGATTCCTTTCCGCCTGCAGGCTTCGCGCAATTGGCTGCGTAATTCCTGATTGCAACTGACACCGCCGCTGACAGTGACGAGATTCACACGGTATTTCTGCGCCGCCGCGAGCGTCTTCGCCACGAGCACGTCAATGATCGCCTGTTGAAAAGATGCACAGACGTCGGACAGCATTTCCTCATCCAAATTGCAGGGCGTCTGCGTCAAACGCCACTGGGCAACCTTCGGCAGGTATCGCACGGCAGTTTTCAATCCACTGAAGCTAAAATTCTCGGAACCAAGCATGCTGCGCGGAAGATCAAAACGCTTTGGATCGCCGCCGCGCGCGTGCTTTTCAATTTTAGGGCCGCCGGGGTAACCGAGCCCGAGCATTTTGGCCACTTTGTCGAATGCTTCACCCGCAGCATCGTCAACCGTGCGGCCGATGAGTTGGTAATTCGCCAAGCCCCGAACGAGAACCAGCATCGTGTGTCCGCCGCTCACGATGAGAGACAGATGTGGTTTGATGTCGTTGCCGCCACCTTTTTCAATATTAAAAAACGGCGAGAGCAAATGTCCTTCAAGGTGGTTGACGCCCAGGTACGGTTTACACAAGCCGATCGCCAATCCTTTCGCAATCGACGCACCTATCATCAGCGAACTCGCCAAACCCGGGCCGCTGGTTGCGGCGAAAACATCGATTTCCGATGGGGCAATTTTCGCTGCGCTTGCTGCGCGATCGAGTAGTCGCGGTGCGTAGATCAAATGATTGCGCGACGCGATCTCCGGCACGATCCCGCCATATTTTTCGTGGGCAGCAACCTGCGATGCAACTTCGCTCGCCGGCAATTCGTAGCGGGAATCATTACCGCGCAAAATCGCTACGGCCGTTTCGTCACAGGAGGTTTCTAGTGCCAGTACTGTCACAGGAGAATTGTAGGGCAGGCGCTTCACTGCCAAAGGAGCTACCGATGTTGCCGGACAATTTACGCGACGAAGTCGCTATTTTTTTACCGCTTGCGCCTTCGGCGCGGTTTGCTGCGCGTAGATCATCACACCTTTCAGCGCGTCGATAGCGCGCAACATCTGTGGATCCTTGGTCTTAATGATGTCTGGCTCCTCCTCGGGCTTACTATTTCCCGCGTTACGCAGCGCATAGAGAGCGCGTTCCTGCTCGGCTGTCATGCCGACACGAATGTTCGGCCTGACGCCGTTGCCTTGAATCACCTGTCTGCTGGGTGTGTAGTACTTGGCCGTCGTAAAACGCACCGCAGAACCGTCAGGCAGTTGCAACACGTTCTGCACGGAACCTTTTCCGAAAGTGGTTTCACCGACAAGCACGGCACGATGCAGATCTTTGAGCGCGCCGGCAACGATCTCCGCTCCGCTCGCGCTGCCCTCGTTGATCAACAACACCATCGGAAAGTTCGGGCGCGGCTTGCTAGCGACGGAAGTCGAATAATCATGCTGTTGCGAAGGAACTCGGCCCTTGGTCGAGACGACTTTTGTATTCGGCGGCAAAAACTGACTGCACACATCCACGGCACTGTTCAATAACCCGCCGGGATTATTCCGAAGATCAAGAATGAGCGCCTGCATTCCTTGCTTCTGCAAATTATCGAGCGCCTTGGACAGTTCGTCGGCTGTCGGTTCGTTAAATTGAATCAGCCGAATATAACCGATCCTAAATGGGCCGGTTAGCTCCGCAGCCAACAACCTTTCGCCTTTAACACTTTGGATTTTTATTTCTGCGCGTTGGAGCGTGTATTCTTTGATTTCCTTCGTGGACGGCCGCAGCAGTGTGAGACTCACTTTTGCGCCTGCGGGCCCGCGTAGAACGTTAATCGCATCCTGAAGATCCATTCTGTCGGTGGACATCCCATTGATCCGCAAGATTTGATCGCCGGAAAGAATGCCCGCCCTGGCGGCAGGCGTGTCTTCCATCGCCGTGACCACTGTCGGCAAACCGTTTTTCATTGAGACTTCGATCCCGAGACCGTTGAAGCGGCTGCGGGTGTCATCTTGCATATCTCGGAAATCATTTGGATCCATGAACTGGCTATGTGGATCGAGCGACGAAAGCATGCCCTTCATCGCCGCGGTCACTAGATCGTGATAGCTCGTCTTGTTCTCATCGACGTAATCCTGCCGGATGAGCTCCATGGCTTTTGCGAAAATGGCAATCTGCGAGTAGCCGTTATCCTCTTCGGTCTTCGGCGGCTGCACTTCCTGCGCGAAAACGGCTGCCAAAGCGCTGAAGAGGAAACAAACCAGCAATGGGACAATGACCAAGCGCCTCATATATTTACTTGGATCGGGGATCAATCCGATAATCGCTCAGGAGCAGATTTTGGCAACGGCCAACGCACGAGGTTGTCTTTTATTTCAACTTGCAGGATGACGGTGCGGCTCTTTGCTCTCATTAACACCGGGATTGGACCGGTCGGAACTCGCCGGTTCACAGGCCGGTTGTTGATTGCTCTGCTGGCGCTCTTACTCGCCAGCGCAGCCTGCGCTGCGCAAACACAGGATGCCGAATACGAAGCCGTAGCCGAGGAATATGTTAAGACGTATCTCGCTGCTCACCCGCTGCAGGGAACCGCTCTCGGCTTTCATGAGTATGATGGCAAAATCAGCGATTATAGCCGTCTCGCGCTGGACGCCGAACTTTCCCGGCTCCGGCGATTCGACGATCGCCTGGCGAAGTTTGATCCCAAGAATTTGAGTCCTCGTCAATCCATCGACCTTCGCATCCTTCAAGCAGCGGTGAAGCGAGATATCTTTGAAATGCAGGACATGTCGGTCTTCGAAAGAAATCCGATGCTCTACGCGCGCGCGGGCGACGTGAACGTTTATATCAAAAGGAACTTCGCACCTCTTGAGGACCGCGTCCGCAGCCTGATTGCCATCGAATCACAAATTCCAAATATACTCATCGCGGCGCGAACAAACCTCGACGAAAAGCTCCCGGGACCGTTCGTCGAGCTTGCGATTCAAATCGCCAGAGGTTCAGCCGATTTTTTGAAAAAGGATCTCGTCGCCGCTGTGAGCGGACTTAAGGACGAACAGCTCCGTGTTGCGTTTCAAGCAGCCAACCGAAAAGCCGCCACAGCGCTCACTGATTACGCCGCCTGGCTGGAAAGGGAGAAACTTCCCAAAGCCACGCTCGATTTCGCCCTTGGCGAAGAAAAATTCAGGCGGTTTCTGGCGGAGACTGAGCTAGTCGATCTGCCCCCGGGAGAAATTCTCGAGATCGGAATGGCACAATTGAAGGCCGAGCAGGAAGCGTTCAGTGATGCGGCGAAAAAGATCGACCCTAACAAGCCTGCGCCCGAGGTTTTCAAACAGATCCAGAGTGAACATCCGACTGCGGACAAATTGATTCCGGACGTTGCCAAAGACCTGGACAAAATTCGCAAATACGTTGTGAGCCGTCGTTTGGTAGGGCTCCCGTCGGAGATTCGCGCGAAAGTAAAGGAAACGCCGCAATACCTGCGCGCCACGTCATTCGCGTCGATGGATACCCCGGGTCCTTTCGAGAAGCGTGCCACGGAGGCCTATTACTACGTCACACCGACAGAGGAAGATTGGCCGGAGAAAGAAAAGCAGGAATGGCTGACCGCGTTCAATTATTACACCTCCGATGTTGTTTCAATTCATGAGGTCTATCCGGGCCATTACGTGCAGTTCCTCCATCTGAATGCGTCGCCTGCCACAAAGGTGGAAAAAATCTTCGGCAGCTATGCCTTCATCGAGGGTTGGGCGCACTACTGCGAAAAAATGATGATCGACGAAGGATTCGGCAGTCCGGCCAGTTCGCCTCCAAGCGAGGATGATGTGAAGAGCGCAGCAAAATATCGCATGGCACAAACGGACGAAGCGCTGCTGCGTCTGTGTCGGTTGTGTGTTTCTCTCAAGGTGCACACGCAAAACATGTCGATTGACGACGCGACGAAGTTTTTCCACGACAACTGTTACTACGAACAGAAACCAGCGCGGCAGGAAGCCATGCGCGCCACATTCGATCCAGGTTATCTCAATTACACGTTAGGCAAATTGCAGATCCTGAAATTGCGCGCCGATTACAAGTCCCAACAAGGCGCCGATTTCTCATTGCAAAAATTCCACAACGAATTGCTCAGCCACGGCATGCCGCCCATTCGCCTCCTCCGCGAAATCATGCTCAAAGACCAGAGCAAATGGGACCAGGTGTTGTAACACTCCCGGCCCGTAATGCTGTACCCGTCCGGCGTTGGCAGTGGATGATCGACGTGTAATTTGCGACGGCGCACGCGAGAATCAGCTACCGCACCCGCGTTGCTTCGCTTCCCACTTTCGCGTAAGATTCGCATTCGGAAAATCACCATGACAGAGCTGGTTTCATCGATGGCCGATAAAATCGACCGCACTGTGCAACGGGTAATCCCGCTTGCGTATCGCGTGCGACGAACTGGGCGCCGTCTGGTGCGTCGCGCGTTGCGCAAGCCGCGCAGTGTTTCCGAGGGGCCCAACCTGCTGCCGTTGTTGATTCAGGTGCTGGCGAGTTTCACCAAGGCCGATGGCATCATCATGGAGGAAGAGATCGACTCAAGTCTTGGTTTTTTGCGTTACGATTATCCAGAAGCGGTTTACTCCGAGCTGCGACAGTTATTCCGGCAAGCGCTGTACGAGCAGCAGGACCTCGCAGCGATGGCGCAAAAGCTCGGCATCCAGCTGAGCACTGAACGCAAGATCATGCTCGGCGTCCAGCTTTATGATCTGATCTCGCAAGCCGGTTTGAAGCAGGAACAGGTCGTCGCGTTCTACTCGTTCATGTCGCAGATGGGCATGGCTGCGCAGGCGATCGACATTGTGTATCAACTCAATGCGTCGGAGGAGTCGGACCCGTCGATTTATCAGCATGGCGCGTCGCCGCTCGAATCGCTCTCGTTCGGCGCGGACAGCAAGGCGGATATCGTCCTCAAAAACCTCGGCCAAACAGACCGGCTGATGGCTTTTCGCTATCACGATCTCATTCTCTTGAAAAATTACAGCGGCCAAAACGTCTCGGTGCGTGGCAGGCCGCTGGTGCGTGGCGGGTTCTGCCGAATTTATCCCGGTCAAAGGATTTTGATTGGCGACCAGGTGCTCAGTTATCAGGAGCTGGCGCAATATTTCAATGCAAAGAAAAACGTTTCACTCCCACAGATTTTCATCAGGGTAAGCAAGGATGCAGAGCAAGTGCAACTGGAGCGATCGCGAACGCGCGAGAGCGCGCTGCGAGTCACGTTCGGACTGAAGGTGCGCGTCAAGGCCTTGCGTGACATCGATGCGGAGCTCAAGGGGACCCGGCTCAAGGGCGGTACTCAGATCGACGCGACACTGGAAGACAAAATCGTTTTCCATAATGACACCGAGCTGGATTTGAATGACCTGCGCCGGCGTGCGCGCGCACTGGGCGGGCGTTTCCAGCTGAAAGCCTCAAAATCGGAATATCTGGTCTCGAACGACCCGAGCCGGCTGCAAGCAGACGACATTCTGCTTTCTCCGGGTACGGCCGGGGATGTGCTGTTGAAAATTTTTTGTGATTACGATCGGCGAGTAGGCACAGTTGAAGTCATTGAAGCGGACCGTCCGATCATGGTCGGCAACCATCCGGTCCGTACGACCGCGGAACTCAAGGATGGCGATATTATCCGCATCGATGTTGGACAGGTCCTGCGATGCAACTTTCTAGAGCGCATCATCGAGGAGGAGCGCAACATCATTCGCACCCTCGAGCTGAACGAAGTCACACACCGTTTTGGCAAGGGCGAGATTGGCCTCGATGGAATTTCCTTCAGCATCACGCGTGGTGAACTTGTTTGCGTGATGGGCGCAAGCGGTGCCGGAAAAAGCACGCTGATGAGAGTGCTCGCCGGGCAACTCCAGCCAAGCAGCGGTGAGGTCTTGCTCAATGGACAATCGCTCTACGGAAATCTCGACGTTCTGAAGCAGTACCTAAGTTACATGCCACAACAGGACGCGTTCGACGAGCACCTCACAATTGGCGAGAATTTGCAGTTCGCCGCCGCCATCCGTGCGCCGCACCTCTCGAAGCGCGACCGCGTCCGGCGGCTGGATGCAAAATTAATCGAGTTGGGTTTAAGCGAACGCCGCGATGCGGTGGTCGGCAGTCCCGAGAAAAAGACGCTCAGCGGCGGCGAGCGGAAACGGCTCAATATCGGTCTCGATATGATTGGGATGTCGGATGTTTATCTGTTTGACGAACCAACCTCCGGTCTCTCGTCCAAAGACTCCGAGCACGTGATCGAAATCATTCGGAGCATGGCGCACAACAAAATCGTGATCGTTACGATTCACCAACCTAGCTCGAAAATTTTCCAGATGTTTCAGAAGGTGATCTTGCTCGATAAAGGTGGACGACTCGTCTTTTTCGGAACGCCTTCTGACGCCCTGCGATACTTCGCGGAAGCTGAACATCAACATCAGTTCGGTGCTGAACTCGGCGCGTGCCCTTCGTGTGGAACCACCCGGCCGGAATTCATTTTCGACGTTTTGGAAACACCTCTGCGCGATTTGAGCGGCGATGTCATCTATGAGGAAAACAGCCGTGGACAGCTGGTACCGGCGCGTCGTTACTCGCCGGATTTCTGGCGCGACAAATACGAGGCGTTCCGATTAATCCAGGACGTTAAGCAAGTGTCGCTCCAGCAAGAGGTGGCCGCGCCGTTACCGGTCGCACCAGCCCAACGGAAACGGCTTCCACTTCGGTGGCACGACGAATGGACGCAATTTCGCACGCTGCTGAGGCGCGCTTTCATCAGCAAACTGCGCAACCGCGCCAACCTCGTGATCACAATCGGCGTTTCGCCTGTGCTGGCGCTGTTGATTGCGACCATCCTGCGGTATTCGGAGACAGGTATATACGATTTTGCTTCTGCTTATCATATCCCCACGTTCTTGTTTCTCGGTCTGATCGTCGCCATGTTTCTGGGACTGACCAACAGCGCGGATGATATCATCCGGGATCGGCCGGTGCTGCAACGGGAACGCAATATCAAGGTGCGCCTGTCGTATTACGTGATTTCGAAGACGATCACCCTCGGAGTGTTTGCGCTCGTTCAGTGCGTTCTATTCGTGCTAATCGGCAATTTCGTCTTGCAAATCCGCGGCATGTTCTGGATCGACCTGGCAATCATGTTCCTGACGGCGATGAGCGGCGTGGCGCTGGGCCTGGTCATCTCGTCGTTGGTGGCCGATCCGAAGACGGCGGCCAACATCGTCCCGCTGGTTTTAATTCCGCAGATCATCATGGGTGGCGCGCTCATCAAATACGAGGACATGAACCGTAACCTGGATCTGCTTTACTCGTTTTCGCACTGGTTTTCCGAACACCCGAACTCGGAAAAGACGAGAAAGACGGAGAGCAAACTGCAGGTACCGCTCGTATGTCAATTTATCGCGATGCGCTGGTCGTACGAAGAAATAATTGTTGCCCAGGCCAAGCTCAATCCGCTTACGAAGCGCCAGGACCGCGCCCATGACGAAATTCAAGAGCTAGCGCCAAAAGCGAATACACCTCAGCAACGCGCTCATCTCAATGATTTGAAAGATGTGCTTGCATTGCTTTCAGGGTTGGAAGGACATTCCGCGCACGCAATCGACCGATATCTAAGGCTGGTCGATCCTGTTATTGCCGGCAAGCAAAGGTTCGATCGATCGCTGTTTAAAAACGCGAAGGAGCCCGTCACAGCGGACCAACTGTACGTGAACCAGAAAGTGGCCGACCTGATCTCAAGGGCTGAGATGGAGCAGAACGATTATCGCCGCGGCAGCAAGCCGAACGTGTTCTTCGGTCTTGAGAAGCGTTATTTCGGAATGAAATTTGGGGTGTTCACTTTCGACACCGCGGTTCTGGTCGTGTCCATGGTTGGATTACTGGTCATGCTCCATTGGATCTTACGAAAACAGCTGGAAGTGCGACGAAGCTAGCAAACCACAGCCTTTTGAAATGTCATCCTCGAGCGGAGCGCAGCGGACTCGAAGAATCCCGAGATGTTGCCTGACAGTGACGCAATGGAATTGAAAGCCTGGCCTCGTCGCCTGCTGCGGATGCGTTGCCGCCTCGACTTTGCTCGGAATGACAAAGCCACAATTTGGCGTAAACAAATATTCACGAACCATGAACAAAACAAAAACCAAACCCGCACGCCTTATCGTCGCCGCGAGCGAACAAGATCCGGACATTCTTTATGCTACGAAGTTCTGGGCGCCTGATCCATTCATTTTTCTGCAGCGCAACGGCAAACGCACACTCGTCTTGAGCGATTTGGAAATCGATCGCGGCCGCAAGCAAGCTGACGCCGACGAATTCGTCATGTTCAGCGAACTGGAGCGCGAGGTGCAGGGAAATTCAAAAAAGACGCCACCGTACGAAAAAGTGCTGGCGCATTTTCTTAGAAAGCGCGGCGTCAGATCGGCGGTTGTGCCGAAAAATTTTCCGCTCCGTTACGCGGAGGAACTCGGCGCAAACAACATCCGAGTTCGTGCCACGAACGGACTGTACTGGCCGGAGCGTGAAGCCAAGTCGGACAAGGAAATCGACATGATGAGACGCGCACTGCGGATCACCGAAGCCGGACTTAAACGCGCAATGGAAGTGCTCAAAGCGTCAAAACCAGCTTCGCGAAAACGGCTACGTTGGAATGGAAAGACACTTACCTCAGAAATGCTTCGAGCCGAAATTGACTCCACAGTTCTGCGCGCAGGCGGTGTCCCGACCGGGACGATCGTTGCCGGCGGCGATCAGGCCTGCGATCCGCACGAACGCGGCCATGGCCCGCTCCACGCGGATTCATTAATCATCCTGGACGTTTTCCCGCGCGACGCGAAGACCGGATACTTCGGCGACATGACCCGCACGGTATTGCGTGGCCACGCGAGTAAAGCGCAGCGAAAACTTTGGGAAACCGTCAAAGCTGGCCAGGCGCTCGCGCTAAGAAGAATCAAGGCTGGCGCTGATGGCATGACTATTCACAAAGCGATTCAGCAGTTCTTCACCAGTCGTGGTTTCCCGACGGAGGTGCGCAACGGGCGTCGCGTCGGATTTTTCCACGGTACCGGCCACGGACTTGGCCTGGAAATCCACGAGCATCCTCGCCTGCAAAAGGTCGTTTTGAAAGATCGGCAGGTGCTCACGGTCGAACCAGGCTTGTACTATCCCGGCGTGGGCGGTGCGCGTCAGGAAGACGTAGTGATGGTTACGAAAACCGGCTGCAAAATTCTATCCCGCTTTCCCAAACAGTTGGAGATTTAATGGATGAATCGGCACGCTACGCCGAACCGGACATCGCAGCGCTATGTCACTACCTTCGAAATGAACGCGGAACGCTATCAGGCGTCTAATTTCTGCCCGGGGGAGTGACAAGTCACTTCGCTGCGATAAATTAGTTCGCACATGCATCATCTAATCGGTTTTGTGTTGGGTTCTGGCTGGCTGCTGTATATTGGCGGCCCCCTCGGCTTCGGGTTAGGATCTAACTGGCTGCTCTACATCGGCGTCCCATTAATCATTGGAATTTGGGCGCAGATTCGGGTGAGCAGCGCGTTCGGCCGGTGGAGCAAGGTGCGTGCGAGCGCGAACATCAACGGCGCCGAGTGCGCGCGAGAAATCCTGCAGGCGGCGCAGATCCATGACGTGAATGTCGTGGAGACGAACGATTTTCT
>QHPE01000066.1:25321-29576 GCA_003218945.1 Verrucomicrobiota bacterium
CGCCTTCCGTAGCAGCGTTGGGCATTGCCGCGCACGAGACCGGGCATGCGATTCAGCACGCCCACGCATATGCCCCACTGAAGGCGCGGATGGCGATCGTGCCGGTCACAATGATCGCGTCACGGATGCTGCCATTCATTATTATCGGCGGCCTGTTCTTTAGGATCACCGGTCTGATTACACTCGGTATCTGGTGCTACTTGATTCTGCTGGCGTTCCAATTGATCACGTTACCTGTGGAGTTCGACGCCTCTCGACGTGCGAAAATAATTTTGCGGGAAATGGGGATCATACAGCCTGGACAGGAAGCGGCGGGTGTGAACAACGTCCTGAACGCGGCCGCCCTGACGTACATTGCGGCATTCATAGCTGCACTGGGCAACTTGCTCTGGTTGATGTCGCTCCGCGACCGGCGGTGATCGACGGCAAGACATTAAAAAATGGATCAAGCGCTCGCTTTACCTGCTCGCCGCATTACCGATTTGTTATCGTCGGGTCTGGAGGCGCGTGCTAAGTCTAAGCGCCAGGCGATGGATCAGCCAAGAAACGACCCAGATCAGGAGTTGGTGAGACGCACGCAGGCGGGCGAGGCGAGCGCATTCGACGATCTGGTGATCAAATATACGCCACGTCTGTATGGGCTGGTCTACAACATGACCTCCAACCATGAGGATACGAACGATCTTTTACAGGACGTTTTCGCCAAGGCTTACAAGGCGATCCGCGGGTTCCGCGGCAAATCCTCGTTTTACACTTGGATACATTCGATCGCCGTGAACATGACCCTGAATTTCCTTAAAAAACGAGGACGCCGATTTCAACTGAGCCTGGATGATGTGGACGCGAGCATCCAGAACGATAAGGAATTTATGGAAGCCACGGCCACAAGCAGCCCGGTGCGAGAAGCTGACCTCTCGGAACTACAGCGGAGATTGAACGAGGCCATGATGAAACTGTCTGATGATCACAGAGCAGTCGTCACCATGTTTCATATCCAGGGGATGCCTCACGCGGAAATCAGTAAAATCTTGCGCGTCTCAGAGGGAACGGTACGTTCGAGGCTCTTTTACGCGAATCGGCAGTTGCAAAATTACCTGGACGAGTTTCGGAAAAATCCTGTTTCGTAAGGGCGCAAAAATGGACGAGTTTAACGATAACGAAATCGCGAGGCTGCTTCGGTTAAAGCGATATGAGCAACCGCCGCCGGGCTACTTCGAAAATTTCCTGCACGAATTCCATCGCCGGCAGCGCGATGAACTGCTGCGCCAGCCGCTTTGGCGCATTTGTCTCGAACGCGCTCGAGGGTTCATGTCGCAACTGGATATGCGATCGCTGGCCTCGTATCCCACTGCTGTCGCCGCAGTTCTTGTTTGTGCCGCGGTGATTTCACTGAAGGTTTATCAGCCACCCGAGACGGCTCGCATCGCCGTACAAAGTCGGCCGATTTTGTCGGCGACGGCGAACGCGGAAGAAGAATGGAGTCTCGCATCCCCGGTCGCCACGCACATTTTCAGGACTCAGCCGGTTCGCAGTTTTTATGGAAGCTTTCAGACTCACCGAGCCGCGCCGCCACGCTACGTGCTCGATAGCGTCCCCGTGAGTTATGAGCCTACCT
Organism: Verrucomicrobiota bacterium; assembly: GCA_003218945.1. GTDB lineage: Bacteria > Verrucomicrobiota > Verrucomicrobiia > Chthoniobacterales > UBA10450 > Udaeobacter. Next base: position 26,937 of record QHPE01000066.1, read on the forward strand.
TCCGGTTCTAAACGCAGCGCGATCGCGATCGCGTTCGCTTTCTGCTCAGGCGCAGGATTGCTCCTTGCACAGGAGCAACCCGCCACGACGATCAGCCATCAGGTCCGGGATGTCTTCGAGCGCGCCGCCAGAGCAGTGGTCAAAATTCACGGTGTTGACGAACACAGCGAGATTTGCGGTACCGGATTTTTTGTTGATCCCACCGGAACACTTTACACCGCATACACGGTGGGAGGAGAAGCTGGTCATTTCACTGTTGAATTTGATGGTAAGAAATACCCGGCGCGACAACTCTTGGCTGATATTCGCAGCGGGACGGCCATGCTGAAGGTAGATGAAACCACGCCAGCGCTGGCGATCGGTAAATCTGATGAACTGCAAGTCGCAACGCCTGTCGTGTCGATCGGTTATCCTTTGGATCTACCCAAGACACCGAACTTCGGGATGATCGCGGGTTTCGACCGGAAATGTCTCGGGCGGTATTTTTCCACCATCCATTTACGCGTGAATGCTCCCACTCAGCGCGGCGAGGCTGGCGCCCCGCTGTTGAACATGAAAGGCGAAGTGGTCGGGATCGTCGTCAGCGGTCTGGAAAGCAATTCTGCCTGCTACGCTGTGCCCATTGAGGCCGCAGAAAAGATTCGGAGCGATTTTGTTCGTTTCGGCGAAGCGAGACACGGCTGGATCGGGGTGAACAATGTATCGCCCGCGTCCCATGAAGTGGACGGTTCCCGGGCAATGGTGACACAGGTCGCGGACGACACGCCGGCGGCGCTCAGCGGAATCAAAGAAGGCGACGTACTGCTGCGGGTGGGTAAGAAAAAAATCACGGATCCCGAGGATATATTCGACGCTTCCTTCTACATCACTGCTGGGGACATCGTGCCCATCACTGTCATGCGCGGCGATCAGAAACTGACTTTCGACGTGCAAGCTGCGATGCATCCCGCCACTCGAACCGGCGTTTTGCTTGCCTCTCCGGGCATCATTCCCGGAGTCATTCCCATGTCGCTCGACGACGAAGTATCACCTTCGCCGTAGGGTAGCGCGCGCAATTATTCGGGACGAAGTCCGCTGGTGTCGCACCTGCGCTGGCGTGTAGCTTGCCCCAAGCTGACGATGGCGCGGGGCACTTGCGCCGTCATAGCATCTTTCGGAACGCTGCTTCGTCGATGATCTTTACGCCGAGTTCTTTTGCCTTATCGAATTTGCTGCCCGGATCTGCGCCGGCGAGGACGTAGTCGGTTTTTTTGCTGACGCTGCCGGTGACGTGACCGCCGCGCGCTTCGATTTTTTCCGTCGCTTCCTCGCGCGTCATGGAAGGCAATGTCCCGGTCAGGACAATAGTTTTTCCGGCAAGCGGTAATTCGGCGGCTTTCTTTGCGGAAATCTTTTCGCTCTTTGGCCGAATCCCAAGGTCCTTCATTCGTCGCAGAATTTTTTTGCCTGTCCCCGAGGCAAAGAACTCGAGCACGCTGCTAGCGACGACTGGTCCGATTTCGGTGACGATGCCGTCCTTGTCACCTTTGCTTTTCGAAGGGTCAGCGAAGCCGGCTTTGATGAGCCGTTCCGCAATTTCTCGACGCTCATTCTTCTTTTTCGCGTGATAATCCAGGACGTCTCGCAGCAATTGCGAATTTACAACGTCGTCAATTGTCTCGTGAAAGCGCGCGAGCTGGGTTGCTGTAGTTTTCCCCACATCAGGAATAGCCAGAGCGAAAAGCCAGCGTGAAAGTGGCAACGTTCTGGCGCGCTCGATCGCGTTGATCGCTTTGGTAGCGTTCTTCTCCCCGAAAACACGCGGCGCTTCCTCGGTTCCGAGGTTTAGTTTGGCGAGTTGATCGACTTTGAGGTCGAACAGGTCCAATGGCTCGCGCACCAAACCCCGCTCAACCAGTTTGTCGGCAACAATTCCGCCAATACTTTCGATGTCGAGCGCACCGCGCGCCGCGAAGAATTCAACACGTCGCGTAGTTTGGGCGGGACAATACAGGTTTTCGCATCGCCAAGCGACGAATTCCGGGTCGCGCCGGATCGGACCGCCGCACACGGGGCATTTACCGTGAATGTGTTTGCCGAAATCGAACGGCTTTGAGTCACTCGGCCGCTTCGATTTCACCACCTCCACAACGGCGGGAATCACTTCGCCGGCTTTCTCAATGACCACGGTGTCGCCGATGCGAATGTCTTTGCGTTTGATTTCGTCTTCGTTGTGCAATGTTGCGCGCGCGACTGTGCTGCCGCTCACAAACACCGGCTCGAGCGCCGCCACAGGAGTAAGAATTCCGGTTCGGCCGACTTGGATGAGAATATCGAGCAGCTTGGTCTCAACGCGTTCCGCTGCGTATTTGTAAGCGATCGCCCAGCGCGGCGATTTCGCGGTGAACCCAAGTCTCTCCCGTTGCGCGAGCGCATCGACTTTGATTACCGCTCCGTCAGTTTGATACGGAAAATTATGCCTGATGTTGTCCAGCTTGCGTATCGCGTCGAGAATTTTGTCCACTGAATCGGCCAGCCACCATTCTTCATGTGTTGGCAGACCGAGGTTCTTGAACAATCGGAAAATTTTCGAGTGAAGATCGACGGCCGCGCCTTCGACTGCGCCGGTCCCGTAAAAGACAATTCCGAGTGGTCGTTGCG
>QHPE01000066.1:29590-36125 GCA_003218945.1 Verrucomicrobiota bacterium
GCTTTGCGTTCCTTATTGAGTTTCTCGAACCCAGCCTTGTCCAGATAAGCTTCGCCGCGCACTTCGAAAACGCGTGGCGCGTCGCCGCGCAACTGGTGCGGCACTGAGCGGATCGTTTTGATGTTTTGAGTGATGTCATCGCCGACAAAACCATCGCCCCGAGTCGCGGCATATTTTAACCGGCCCTTTTCATACATAACCGACACCGCCACGCCATCTACTTTCGGCTCAATCACCACCGGGATTGTCTCTTCCGGTAACAATCGGGTGATTCGCTTGTAAAAATTCGCCACCTCTTCTTCGGAGTAGGTGTTGTCGAGGCTGAGCATCGGCGAGAGGTGCCGGATTTGCGCAAACGCCTCGAGCGGCTTTCCGCCGACGCGCTGCGTGGGCGAATCGGGTGTGAAAAGATCGGGAAATTGAGTTTCCAGATCGGCAAGTTCCTTGTAGAGGCGGTCGTATTCGCGGTCGCTAATGACCGGCGCGACGTCCTCGTAGTAAAGCCGGTCATGCTTGCGGACTTCCTCTCGCAGTTCAGCGGTTTTTTTGGCGGCTTCCTTCTGCGCAGTTGCCATGCTGCATGATACGAGCGTGCGAAGTGTCAGCAATTCATAGCGCGTTTGTTGGGCAAGCGCATCGCTTGCCTTTTCATCTCCCAGACATAAAGAAACTCGCGGCAGGCGGTGCGCCTGCCCTACAATCTGGATCGTGAAACCAAGCGAGCGCATTCTCGGCGTCGAAGGCGGTGGAACGAAAACCGCCTGGGTGCTCGTTGAAGTTGTAGCCGGGGACGTTGACTCCGGGTCGCAATGGACCACCCTCGAACAGGGAAAATTGCCAGCGTCGAATTTTCGGCTCACCGCGCCCGAGCGTCTGCGCGCGATTCTCGCCGAGCTGCCGAAGGAAATCAGCCGGGCAGGAGTTTTCCTCGCCGGCTGCGCTACAGAAGAAGACCGGTGCGCGCTCCGAGAAATTTGCCTCGATATCTGGCCCAATGCCAAAATCGTCACCGGCAGCGACCGTGATTCTGGTTTGGCCGCAGCGCTCGAGCACGGCGACGGCATTGTCGTTAACGCCGGCAGCGGATCGTCGGTGACTGGGCGGCGCAGCGATCACATCGAGAGAGCCGGCGGATGGGGCCACATTTTGGGCGATGCAGGCGGCGGATATTTTCTTTGTATCCAGGCGCTCCGCCTGATTTTGCGCGAACACGATTTGCATCGCCCCGAATTGGAGTTCACCGCGAAAATCCTGCATGCGCTTGCTCTAAACAATTTTGACGAACTGGTTCGTTGGGTGCAGACGGCGGACAAAATGGAAATCGCCATGCTCGCACCGGTCGTGTTTGAAGCGGCAGCTGGCGGCGATGCGCGGACGATCGAGATCATTGAAGACGGCGCACGCGTTCTTTGCGAGTACACAGAGGCAGTCGCCGACCGCCTGCACCTGCTTGCGCCAAAGGTGGTGCTCATTGGCGGCCTCTTTTACCGTGACTCAATTTACACGCACGCGTTCCGACGACGGCTCAAGAAAAACCTTCCCGACGCTCGCGTAGCAGCTGCGGAGCGCGCGCCCGAGTTGGGAGCAGCATGGCTCGCAGCAGAAGCGCGCGAGCACACAGCGTTTCATCAGAACCCGTCGCAAATCGACCCGATCCCGAAAGCTTTGGTGAATACGCTCACCGAACAACGCAACCCGCGCTCCGAGAGCCTCGAAAAGATGAACCCACAAACGTTGGTTCAACTGTTTATCGAGGAAGAAAAATTCGTTCAGGACGCATTGCGCACTGCCGCGGCAGATCTTGCTCGCGCGATTGAAATTGTAACCGAATCCCTGCGAAGCGGTGGCCGCCTGTTTTATATCGGAGCCGGGAGCAGCGGACGCATCGGTGTTCTCGACGCGAGCGAAATCCCGCCAACGTTTGGCGCGCCGACTCATCTGGTGCAGGGCGTAATCGCGGGCGGGATCACGGCGCTGCATCGCAGCGTCGAAGGCGCAGAGGATGAACAGAGCACGGGTGCACTGGCCGTGGTTGAGCGCGGTGTGAAGCCTGCCGATGTTGTGATTGGAATCACAGCCAGCGGCCGGACACCTTTTGTGCGCGGTGCGCTCGCCCGGGCCAAATCGTTAGGTGCAAGAGTTATCTTGCTTACGTGCAACCCATCTGTAGCCGGCATCGGTGATGCTGGCCAGCCGGGGTCATCGATCCCGGCTACAGGGTTCGATCTCATCATTACTGTAGCGGTTGGACCGGAGATCCTGGCCGGATCGACTAGATTGAAAGCCGGGACAGCGACGAAGGTCGCGCTCAATATTATCAGCACGGGTGCAATGATTGGACTCGGTAAAGTGCGCGGCAATCTCATGATCGACCTGCACACTACGAGCACAAAACTGCGCGATCGCGCCGTGCGGATCATAGCCGAGTTGACTCAGCGCGATTATGAGTCTGCCCGGCGTTTGCTCGAGGCGAACGACTGGAATTTGCGTGTCGCTCTGGAGACACATTAGAAATCCTGGATCCCGATAAGCGCAACGGGAATGGCTCGTGCGAAGATACGTACGACCTAACGAAAGGAACAATCTTATGCTCTGGACTATATTTGTTATTCTGCTGGTGCTATGGCTTCTGGGTTTGGTCAGTTCGTACACGCTCGGCGGGTTCATTCACATCCTGCTCGTGATCGCGATTGTAGTACTGATCATCCAATTGCTTTCAGGCCGACGCACATTGTAACCTCGACCCGATGAAGCCAGCCGGAATTATCGGCATCATTCTAATCGTCATCGGCATTCTTGCTCTGGTGTATGGCGGGATCACCTACACCAAGCGCGAAAAGGTGTTGGATCTGGGCCCTATTCAGGCCACTGCGGAAAAGCAGAAGACCATCCCGTTACCGCCCGTGCTGGGCGGGATATGCCTCGTCGGTGGGATCGTCCTGGTGATCGTCGGCAGCCGAAAAACCTAACGCGACCTCGGAAGCGTTGTAGCCACTGGCCTGTGGCCGGGTTCATCTTTTTGCTATTACGCCGAAAACGGCCCACAGGGCCGTCGCTACACGTTAGCTAGTCACCCGCTTTGAGCACGGCGAAAGTTTTGCTGCCTTTGCGGTCGAGGTAAAGAAGCACACCGCGTTTGGGATCGGCTTTGTTCAGCGCGTCCCGGAACGATTGCACATTCGTGACCGGTTTGCCGTCCACCTCAGTAATGACGTCTTCGCGCTGAATATCCTGGGCCGCAGCGATGCTATTGTCTTCCACGTCGGTAACGATCACGCCTTGCTGCGCCGATAAATGCAGACGCTCTGCGACATCCTTGGTCAGTTCCTGTACCTGCAATCCAAATTTGCCGACATCCTGCGGCTTCGGTTCGCTCGGCTGAACCGGCCGATTTGATGCACGCGTGATCTCGTCGGGTAATTCACCGGTTTTGACGGGCACCTTTATGGGCTGACCTTTGCGCCAAACGGTCAGCTCTACGCTCTGACCAACTTTCTTTCTCAGGATTTCATGCTGCAACTGTGAATCGGACGTGACCGGAGCCCCATCGATTTGTGTGATGACGTCGAACGGCCGCAGGTTGCTCCTGGATGCCGGCGCGTCCGCTTCGATGGTGCGAACCACAACGCCTTTGTCGGCGCCTTTAAACAAATCGCGGATCGTCGGGTCATCCCCGAGGGTTTCGATGCGAATGCCCAGCCAGGGCCGCACGATCTTGCGTCCGGCAATGAGTTCGCTGCCGATGTCTTTAGCCATGTTGATCGGAATGGCAAAGCCGAGACCGCGGTTCATTCCGTTGATCAGCGTATTCATGCCGATCACTTTCCCGTCGATGTCGCACAGCGGCCCGCCGCTGTTGCCGGGATTGATCGACGCATCGGTTTGCAAATAATCCGAGATCGAGTAACCACCCGTCTGAAGCAACTTGCTGCGGCCCTTGCCGCTGATCACACCGTACGTGAAGGTGTAATCGAGCTTGTACGGCGCGCCGATCGCGAACGCAAATTGCCCCACGCGTACCGCGTCGCTATCACCGAGCGGGACGACCGGCAAATCTTTCCCGTCAATTTTGATCACCGCAATGTCGGTCTTTTCGTCGGCGCCTACGACTCGCGCCGGAAACTCCCGGCCGTCTCGCAATTTGACGTCGATTTTGTCCGCATCCTCGATCACGTGCACGTTTGTCAAGATGTAGCCATCCGGGCGCACGATGAAGCCCGAGCCTTCAGTTTGGACCGGCCGCGGGGTGCCGGGATTTCGTCGCGGATTGTTCTCATCGGGCGGCCCTTGGAAAAATAGATCGTCGAGTGGCGAGCTCTCACTGATTTCGCTTTTCTTGGAAGTCTCGATGATTACAACGCCCGGCGCGACGGTGTCGAAAACTTTTGCGAAAGCGTTATTCAACTGATGGACAACGTCCTTGCCTGCTTCAGCCGCAGACGGATTTACCGGAACGGTAGAACTCGGCACAGCCTCCGGTTGCGCTGCAAACGAAGTACTCAGCGCGAGGCACAGGGCGAAAATGGACAAGCGCATAGGTTGGAATTTTGACAGTACCCAACATGCTACGTTCAACCCGGTGAGTCCAATCCGGGTTCGCCATTCGGAGTCCATTGGGAGCCTGCCCCGGGCGCATCCGAAGACGGATTCGCAGTTGGATGGGACTCATGCCAGATTCGTTGACGTAAGGCGTATAATTGGCCACCCAACCATCCAGATGCGCATGTTCCAGAGGCGATTTGTCTTACGAGCCGGCATTGCAGCTCTAATTTTGATTCTCTTGTGGGCAGTCGCCATCGGGCCGGAACCTTCCACACGCATCGCCATTTCGCCGGATGAACTGGTGCGAGCCGTCACCATTCAGCGCGAGTCGCTCATCGATTTGTATCTCATCGAGCGCGTTGATCCAAACGGACGCGACGCACAAGGGCGTACGCCATTGTTGATCGCAACGGCCCAACAGGATCGGAAAACGGCGCGGCGGCTCGTCAATGCCGGAGCGGCAGTTGATCTTGCCGACAAAAACGGTTTCACGCCGCTGATGGCCGCGGCGATGCGTGGAGATACGGAAATCTTCCGGTTACTCCTTGCGCGCTCGACTAATTTTCACCCTGAAAAGCCATGCACGGACGGACAAGATCTCCTGGCGTTTGCTCTGGATGGCGGAAATCCGGAGATCATCGAAACCGTGCTCCAGCGTCTGCCGCCGGCAAGGGATTGGACAGCCAGCACGCGACGCGCTTTGTCCAGGGCGCTCCAAACCGGAAAGAAGGACGAAATTCAGTGGCTCCTTAGCAAACATGCGACGCCACCGACACCCGACGGGAAGAACGTGCCGTTTCTTGCGTATGCGATCGCAGGCAGCAACGCGTCGTTGTTCAGCACACTGCTGAATTGCGGAGCAGATCCAAACACGGTTCTGCCGTCCCATTGCGACAAAGACTTCCTGGCAATGCTGCCCAACGGAATGCGCAGTTACATCGAAGACGATCGCAATGTAACCATGCTGATGCTCGCCGCCGGCCTGGGCCAGGTCGATTACTTGCGCGCTCTCATCGATGCTCGAGCCAACCGGACGCGCCTAACGAGTCGCAACAAAATGTCGGCATTGGATGTTGCTGCGGAGACCGGCCACTGGCGGTCCACGCAAATTCTTCTCGGCAGCGGGCCGACACCTGACAAATTGCGAATCGAAATTTCTCTGGGGATGCAACAGGTCGCTCTCGTCAAGGACGGCATACCGGTGTACCACGCCCGATGCTCCACTGGCAGGACAGGTTATTCGACCAAGCGCGGCGAATTTGTGATTACCAATAAGGAGCGCAACCATCGTTCCACGATTTACCACGTGGAGATGCCATACTTCATGCGGCTGAGTTGTCTCGATTTTGGAATGCACGCCGGATATGTGCCGAACTATCCGGCATCGCACGGCTGCATCCGATTGCCGGAAGACACTGCCCGCAAATTCTTCTCCGAAATTCCAGTCGGCACACTGGTCAGCGTGCAATAACCGACACGCGAACGAATCAGGAAAGCAGGAAAACAGGAAAATGTTTTTGGTAGGGCGCCACCACCGGCCGCGCGGTTCCCCATCCAATTAATCAGGAAAACATGAATTTTTTGGTAGGGCGCGACCGCCAGGCGCTCCGTAGCGTTGTTTTGCGCCGCAACCAAAACGCGATTGCGCTTTGTTTGTAGGGCAGGCGCCTCGCTTGCCAGCTCTCCAGTGGGGCCGCCTGAAACCGCCGCATCTTAACGGCTCAAGCAGAAGCTTATGCAACCTACGATCTCCGCGACGTCCCCTAGGACGTAACCTGGCGCCGAGGCACACCAAGAGCATAGGGAAACATGCAGGTTCGCCTCCCATTTCGCGTCTCGCTGTGCGCTGCCTAGTGACTTAGTTGGTCGCCGGCTGGGCCTTGCCAAGTGATGCGGCGGTTACATTGATCGTTCCCACCATGCCCTGGGCAAAATGGAAGTTGCATTGATATTGGTAGGTTCCCGCTACCTGTAAGCGATATCGAAACTGCGT
>QHPE01000067.1 GCA_003218945.1 Verrucomicrobiota bacterium
CCACGCGCGCTTGGTCAGCTCGCCCTGCGTGTAAAGTTCGGCGAACTGCGCTTCGTCGTTCGCGTCCGCGATTGAACCCGGCCGCAGACCGTCGCCGATGGAAAAGCTGACATCGTAGGCGGCCATGATCTCGCAGATTTCATCCCAATGGGTGTAGAGAAAACTTTCCTGATGATGCGCGAGACACCATTTGGCCATTATTGATCCGCCGCGGGAAACAATCCCCGTTGCTCGTTTAACCGTTAGAGGGATGAAGCGTAAGAGTACGCCGGCGTGGACGGTGAAGTAATCGACCCCCTGCTCCGCTTGTTCGATGAGGGTGTCGCGATAAATTTCCCAGGTCAGTTCCTCGGCGCGGCCGCCGACTTTCTCGAGCGCCTGATAAATCGGCACTGTGCCGATGGGCACGGGACTGTTGCGAATGATCCATTCGCGCGTGGCGTGAATGTTTTTGCCGGTGCTGAGATCCATCACCGTGTCGGCGCCCCATTTGGTTGCCCAACGCATTTTTTCGACTTCTTCCTCGATGGATGACGCCACAGCGCTGTTGCCGATGTTCGCGTTGATCTTCACCAAAAAATTACGGCCGATGATCATCGGCTCGGATTCGGGGTGATTAATGTTTGCGGGAATAATAGCGCGGCCACGGGCGACCTCCTCCCGCACAAATTCTGGCGTTATCTCATCAGGAATATTCGCTCCGAACGATTCGCCACGATGTTGTTGGAACAAGGTAGAGCGAGCCTCTGGCTTGCTATTGACCCCGGGTCGCAAGCGAGACGCATGCGCTACTTTTCCATTCTCGCGAACGGCGATGAACTCCATTTCGGCAGTGATGATGCCCTGGCGCGCGTACCAGAGCTGCGTCACGGGATGACCCGCCGAAGCACGCAGCGGTTCGCGGCGCGGGGGCGCGCCGGCTCCAAAACGCGAGTCGCCGTTGCGCGACATGGCGTGCTTCTCGGAAAGAAAACCATCGTCAATCGGCTGGACAGTGCGCCCGTCATATTCTTCCACATCGCCGCGGTCGCGGACCCAGTTTGCCCGCAACCGTGGAAGACCCTGGGTAACGTCGCCGTGAAAATCGGGATCGCCCCAGGGACCGCTCGTATCGTAAACGCGCACTGGTTCGTTTACTTCGATTTTGCCGTTAACCGATTTCGTTGGAGCGAGCGCAATCTCCCGGAATGGCACGCTGACGTCTTTGTGCAGTGTGCCCGAGACATTAACTTTCGTCGAATTGAAACTCGATCGGCTCCCGTCTCTCTCGCCGCTACCCGTCGCGGCTTTGCCTTCCATGTCGCTCATCCCACTCGCTCCGTTTGGAAGCGGTTTTTCGACAGAATGAACCGAATCTACAGAATTTTGCCCGTCCAAGTCAGCTGTGTTCATTTTGTCCATTCTGTTAATTCTGCCTGAAACAAAAAAGCCATGCGCGGTAAATCGCATGGCTGAAATCGCCAGTCCGGGCATTTGACCCTCGCTCCCTTCGGCGGCATTACCCGCATCAGGTTCAAGGGGTCGTCCAGTTGGACCTCTCAGCCATTGCGGCTCCCCCGCATCGTTTCTCGTTGAGAATAAGACCCGGCGATGCGAAGTCAACGACGCGTGAAATTGCCGGCCATGCGTATGGACGGCCTACAAATGTTGAATCTACTCGCGACGGTTAAAACATTCGGAGACGCCGTAAGCCGTCAGGCCGCTATTGGCCTGCTGCCGGCTTTATGTTCGTGTGGAAAATGGCCATCCATTTTCCATTCTCCTGTTTCCACACGGTTCCGGCATTGTAGGTACCGGACATATCCTTGCCGTCGTAGGTGCCTTCCACCTTCACCTTGTACGTCGCGACGACGACATCTTTCTCATCGGAGAACATGTCATAGTCGCTAATCTCGAACGAGTTCATGTCCCACTTTTTCATGTCGTCCAATTCCTTCTGCATATTGGAGATGCCCTGGTCGTAAACGCCGCGAAAATCCTTATCGACGACTTTTTTGAACTCCGCTTCGTTCTTGTCCTTGAAAGCCTGCCATGCAGCTTTTTCTTTTCCTTCCATCGCGGCCTTGTCCGGTGTCGCGCCACTCGAACCGACGATTGTCGCGAGGAAGGCAATCATTAAATAGGAGATTTGCTTTTTCATAGGTTTCCTTTTGGTTGAGGTCGAGTGCACATCATCCGATCTATTTAAGGACACCGTCAAGGTCAATCGGCCGGGTTCTTGAAATACACCGCTAGGCCTTCGTTAAAGCTGTAGTGGCAGCCGTGGCGGCCGCGCGGAAAATGCAGGCGACACGCCTGCCGCCACAGGAATCTCACGGAACAATGGGAGCGGAGTCGAGAGACGACCTCTTTGCCGGAGTGGACGCCTGCTGAGGTGAAAGAAGGGCGGATCTGCCGACTAATTCCAATAAGCTTGCATCTGCTTCTTTCACACCCCCCTCCTGCGCAATCGGCTCGGCCGGCGCCGACTTCATTTGGCGACGATAATCGGCAACGATCATTGGCGGTTGTTTGTTGAGAGGCAGCGCCCGATAATTTTCGATCCCAACGCTGATCGCGCCTGCCAATTTTCCGCGCCAATCTTTGCTCGCGATCAATTTACTTTCGCCGCGCTCCGTCAGGAACCCTCCTTCGATCAGCACAGCTGGCACCTTCGTTAGGCGCAGCACCGCGAATCGTGCGCGCTTGATTCCCCGATCGTACTCGGGGATATGGCCGAGCACTGAATGATAAATGCAGGCCGAGAGGGCGAGGCTTTGCGCATCCATGGAACTGCCAGGCTGCATGTTGAGGGAACTTGCAGTCACGTTTCCGTCTGACGTCGATGGCGCGCCGCGCGGTGTAAACGAGAAAATTTCGAAGCCGGTGGCGTTTGGATCGTCGTTCGTCGCGTTGAAATGAATACTGACGAAAATCGCATCCCGCGCGCGGTTGGCGATTTGTGCCCGCACTTCCAGCGGCACAAAATAATCGCCCTCGCGCGTCATGATCACTCGCATTCCTTTTGCCTGCAAAATCGGGCGGAGCTTTCGAGCTACATCCAGCGCGAAGTCTTTTTCACATCCGTAACGACTCACCTGCCCCTTGTCGTGGCCGCCGTGTCCGGCGTCTAAAACAACTGTCTGAACCTTGCCCACATTGGGAACACGGTGCGGCCGCACGAGCGGCTCAATGGTTTTTGCCACGTCAGTGCGGGACACCAAAAACTTTCCGCCCTGCTCGATTACAGGAAAGCACAACCAGCTTCGAGCACCATTGATCATGGCCTCACGGCTGCCACCCACGAATTCGAGCGGATGATCTGCAGTCTCCGACTGTATTTTTGCTCCGGAAGGAACGACTTCCGCAGGCAGTCCGTAAAATTTAGAAATATTATCGACGGTCAGATAATCGTGTCCGTTTATCTTGATGATCTGCCATTCGCCGGCCGCGAGGGCGTTAATTGATGCGATTGCGAACGAGATGACAAAAGCGAGAACAGACCAACGCTTCACTGGGAGGGGCATGCCTGCACGTATGGTATCAAGAAAGCTGTCTAATCTCAAATCAGCGACTTCGGCGATTTTGCCTGTTTATTCAAAACTCACAATTGACTTAGTGATTTTTCGCGCTAAAAACCGGAAATGTTTTTCCCTGTTCGACGCCCCCCCTTTGGTTTCATCGCACTGGTTGTTGTGTTGACTTTGATACCGCTGGTTACGGATGCCGGTACGCATGCCAAAAAGCTTCCAAAATGCTGCGTCTGGCGCGTGACTAATGCCACGGCGCCATTTTATCTCGTCGGCTCGATTCATGCGCTTGGTAAAAAGGATTATCCATTGCCCAAACCGTACGAGATTGCGCTGAAAGATAGCAACCGGTTTGTGTTTGAATTCGATCCGACCCGGCACACCGAATTCGAGAAGAAATTTGAGGCTGCGGCGAAGTATCCGCGCGGACAAGACATCCGTTCAAAGGTCAGTCCGGAATTGCTGGCATGGCTCTGTAAGAACATGTTTACGATGGTTCCCAATGGTCGTGCAGGCAGCCGCGACCGGCTGGGAGGCTTCGATAGTCAGCTTTGTTATAAGCCATGGTGGATTGCACAGCATTTGGCTGCGCCGGCTTCGTATAGCAAAACGTCCGCCTCGCATGGCTTGGACAATTATTTTGTGGATCACGCAATGCGAACTGGAAAGGGAATCGGCGGACTGGAGTCTGTTGATGAACACATCGCAGTGATGGGGGGCTTGTCCGATAGAGACGGCGAATTCATGCTGCAGGATGCGCTCACCCAGCCGGATAGTGCCGAAGAGGAATTCACCAAGATGTACAAAGCCTGGCGCAAGGGCGATACCAACGCGCTTTGGGCCGGCGACGCACACCTGCGGACAAAGGCTCCGAAGATCGCGGCGCGATTTGTCGATGATCGCAATGTGAAATGGGTTCCGCGGATCGAAGCAGAACTGAAAACCGGCAAGCCTACGGCCATTATTGCAGGCGCCCTTCACTTCTCCGGGCCGCACAGTGTGATTGCGTTATTGCAACAACGCGGATACGTGATCGAACAGTTGTAGTGCCGGGTAGCGCACGTGTCTCGCGTGCTGGTGTCGGCGTTCCGCCGAAACAATCTTTTCTGAAAACGCTGGCCTACGGGCAATGGCCCGCCTCTGGGTAAGTTGGTGATCGCGAGGACGCGCTCGCCAACACGCGAGACGCGCGCGCTACCCGGATTTAACGTCGCTGCTTCAACGGAAGTGCGTGTGTAAGGTCTAATCCCCATTGAACGATTCGGAAGCTGTTTTTTCTTTAAAATTATGAAGTCATTCATCCCCATTATTATTTCCCTTGCCTGTGCGGTTGGGTTGCGTGCCAGCGTGCAGCCCCAAAGCGCGCAAAATGCGCCGCCACTTGATCCGAAGAACGTCGATCCGTCGGTAAAACCGGGTGACGATTTCTTCAGCTATGCCAACGGTGCATGGATCAAGCGCACCGAAATCCCGCCCGAATATTCGCGATGGGGCGCCTGCAACGAGCTGATTGAGCGCAACAACGACTCACTGCACACGATCGCCGCGAAGACATCGCAAACGCCAGTCGATCCGAAGCTGGCACCGGAAACACAGAAAGTCGGCGATTACTACGCAAGCGGAATGGACGACAAGGCGATCGAAGCTGCGCGCACACAACCGTTGGCCGAGGAGTTCCAGAAAATCGATTCGATCAAAGATCGACAGGATGTGCTGAAGCAGATCGCGCATCTGCACAGCATAGGCATCAACGCGTTTTTCAATTTTGGCGCGGGGCCCGATGCAAAAGACAGCACGCACGATATTGCGCAGGCGGTGCAAGGCGGACTTGGCATGCCCGATCGCGACTATTACACGAAGCAGGACGCGGACATGAAACAAAAGCGCGAGAAGTACGTCGCGCACGTAACGAAGATGCTGACCTTGTTAGGCGAACCGGCCGACAAAGCGGCGGAAGACGCAAAGAAGATTATGGCGTTGGAAACAAAACTGGCTGAAGCGAGCCGCACTCGCGTGGCGTTGCGCGACCCGATCAAGAATTACAATAAGATGGGGGTGCGCCAGTTTCAGGACCTCACGCCGGATTGGAACTGGAGCGCTTATTTCAACTCCATCAATTTGCCCGAGTCGGGCGACATCAACGTGCATCAGCCGGAGTTTTTCAAAGCGGCAAACGCCCTTTTTAAAACGACGCCACTCGACGATTGGAAGGCGTATCTGCGCTGGCACCTGATCAACGCAACCGCACCCTATCTTTCCAAAGATTTTGTGGACGAAAATTTCGATTTCAACGAACGAATCCTGCGCGGTACGCAACAGGACAAGCCCCGCTGGAAACGGGTGGTGATTTCGGAGGACGGCGACATTGGCGAAGCGCTCGGCAAGCTGTATGTCGGCTTTTATTTTCCACCCGCAGCAAAGGAACGCGCGCTCGAGCTGGTCAACAATTTGAAGGAGGCGCTGGCCGATCGAATCAAAACGCTCGACTGGATGGACGAGCCGACCAAACAGGAGGCGCTCAAGAAACTGGCGGCCATGAACGTCAAGATCGGTTATCCCGATAAGTGGCTCGATTATTCGTTGCTGCCGATCGACCGCGGCCCGTACGTTTTAAACGCGTTGCGCGCCGCGAAGTTTGAATCCGACCGCGACGTGCAGAAGATCGGCAAGCCAGTCGATCGCACCGACTGGGGAATGACACCGCCGACCGTGAACGCGTATTATCAGCCGAACATGAATGAAATCGTGTTTCCAGCAGGCATTTTGCAACCGCCGTTCTTTTATGCGCATGCCGACGACGCTGTGAACTATGGCGCGATTGGCGCGGTGATCGGCCACGAAATGACGCATGGCTTCGACGATCAGGGACGGCAGTTCGATGCGGCAGGTAACCTGCGCGACTGGTGGTCCAAGAAATCGGCGGACGAATACGACAAGCGACGCAAAGCAGTGGTCGATCAATATTCCGCTTACGAACCGCTGCCGGGCATGCACGTGAACGGCGAGCTGACGCAAGGCGAAAATATCGCCGACATCGGCGGACTCAAACTCGCCTACGCCGCATTACAAAAGGCGCTCGACAAGCATCCCGAAGAACGTGGCAAAAAAATTGACGGCCTTACGCCGGAGCAACGTTTCTTCCTTTCTTTTGCAGCGATCTGGCGATCAAAGATTCGCGACGAAGACCAGAAGTTGCGACTTACTACAGACCCGCATTCCCCGGCACAGTTTCGCGTGAACGGTCCGCTTGCGAACATGCCTGAATTTCAAAAAGCGTTTAATGTGCCCGACGGTTCGGCGATGGTGCGGCCGCCGGACAAACGCGCGAATATTTGGTAGCGTAGCGCATGCGTCTCGCTTGCGATTCTGGCAAGCCGGGAGGCTCGCCCTACTTTATCTTACCGCCCCAACTGAGAATTTTGGCTTTCGTGCCCGCGGCTTCGGCTTCCTTGATGTTGCCCACGCGATTGTAAAACAATGAAAGACTTGTCCAACCGATCTGGTCGTTAGGCCGCAATTCGACTGCGCGTTTGCCGGCTTCGATTGCTTCGTCAAATCGGCCTAGTTTCATCAACGCCATGCCGAGCGCGTGCCAACCATCGAAAAAATCGGGATCAAGCTGGATGCAGCGCCGGTACTTCTCCACCGCGCTATCCAGGTCGCCAATCGCGATATCGCCGCTGGCGTCGTCGAAAATCTCGTCGGCTGTTGCCATTGATTTGTTCTGGCGCAAATACCGCAACAGTCACAAAGAAGTCCCGACAGCAACCTTCAAACCGACGACTGCTTCGTGGACTCTGTGTAAACCCTACCCTTTCTTGAACTCCAAGCCGGCCGCCTCCTGCCGATTGCGCAACCATTCGACAAGTACAATACGCTCCTTGTTCTCAAGGATTCTCTTTTCGAATGCGACTTTCTTGTCTCCAGCATTCGCGTCGGCAAGCGGTTCTCGTTTTTCCAAAATCGCTATGAATCCGTCGGTACCGGAAGGCACAAAGTCGGTGACGTCGCCGGGGTTCAGCAACACCACAGAATCTTTTACAGCAAGCAGCTCAGGAGACTGATTCTTCGGTTCCTTGACATCAGGTTTTTGTTGTTCTTCTTCGATTAACGAAAACGCCGGGAGCTTCTCAGGTTTCGCGCCGGCTTGTTGGATCGCTGTTTCAAGCGGCTGACCAGAGTTTTTGGCTTCGCGGAGCTGTTGCACCAGCTCAGCGCCTTTGGTCGACAATAACTCGCGACCACGGGTCTTCTTCAGCGCGTCCACAATTTTCGGTTTCGCTTCTTCCAGCGTGAGTGGTTGCGTCTCGGTCTTCCCGGTGAGACGCAAAATATAAAATCCATCGGCAACCTGGACAGGATCGCTGTTCGGCTCCTGAACCGACAGCTTGAAAGCTGTGGCGCCAAGTTTGGGATCGACTTTCAATTGCGGATCGGGCTCGGCTGCGGTGAACTCGCCGGTCTCATGCACTGGTAATTGAGATTTCGCAGCAGCCTCTTTAAAGTCTGCGCCTTTTTCCAGCAGCGCCTGCGTGAAGTCTGTTGCGCGATCGGCAAGCTTCTGTAGCGCCTCGATGCGTTCTTTGCCCGCCAACTTCTTTTCCTCCTCAGTCAGAGTCAGCTGAACAAATTCGACTTTGCGTTTCTCCTCCGTTTTCAGCTCGGCTTTATGCGCGTCGTAGTACTTCTGAATATCATCGTCGCTGATCTTGATGTCCTTATCGAAATCGGTGGCCCGAAAGCGAATCACGCTGACGTACAATTTGTCGTAGCCTCGGTGAAAATTTTCATCCAATTCGTTTTTGGGAAATGAAACGCCTGCGGCGAGAAGCTTTTGGATTTCGGTCAAGCAAATCTGGTCGCGCACGAGTTGTTCGATGTGCTCTTCAGCAAGACCGAGCGGTGCCAACCCGTTCTGCACAACTTCATTGAACTTGTTAATATCGAATCCCGATTCGCTCTGAAAGGCCGGTAACTTGCGCACGACCTCGGCAACCTCCGACGCACTCGGGCGGAGTCCTAGTCGTTCCGCCTCGTGCCGAAGGACCAGCAGACTAATGATGAATTGGACTGCGGCCTGATTCTGGTTCATCCCGGCCCCGGCGGTCATTGTTCCCACAAAATCAGACATGCCGAGGGTCTGCGCCAGACTGAGGAGCCGCGCCATTTGCTGCGCCTCCAAGATCGAAACGTTGCGATCGTAGATGTGTGCAAATTGGTCCCTGCCTATCGCGCCGTAATCCGGGCGTTGCACGAAATAGAAAACGAACGGTATCGCCAGGATGGCGATCACGATCATAAGCCAGTCCCGGTGTCTGCGCAGTAACTTCATCATAGCGGATGAAGATTAGCGGCTGCGAATGCCGCCCGCAAATGCGGTGGAACATAGACTCTCAGTCTGTGTGCCCAGCGGAGTTATAATCCGCTGGATTGTAAAGAGCGGGCAAAATGCCCGCTTGGCGCACAGGCAATATGCCTATGTTCCAACATCGTCTGGTGCTTCCCGAATCAGTTCCCAAGCTTTGCGCAAGTGCTCTTCCGTCGTCAGGATATTTCCGAGGCCAATTCGCATTACTGTTTGTCCGCACAATTTGGTTTGTGTGAGATACGCGCGTCCCGAAGCGTTGATTCGCTCAACAATGTCGCTGTTTGATTGGTCGACCTTGTCCGCTGTAGCCGGGGTCGGTGACCCCGGCCCGGCATCATCGATGCCGGCTACAAACCGAAAACAGACCACACCCATGCTAACCGGCGCGGCCAGCTCGAAGCGATCGTCCTTATTGATCCAATCGGCGAGCAGATTTGCCAAACGAATTTGTTCGCGCAGGCGCGCAACGATTCCGTCCCGACCTAACGAGCGCCAGATCACCCATGCTTTAAGTGCGCGGAATCTTCGGCCGAGCTGGATGCCATAGTCCATGTAGTTCTTCTCCCCTTCGATGGTGTCGCCGCGCAGAACCTCGGGCACCAGCGTAAAGACCCGACGCAACCGTTCGAGATCACGCACGTAAAGCACACTGAAATCGAGCGGCACAAACACCGTTTTGTGCGGATTGATAACAACCGAATCAGCCAAGTCCCATCCGTCTCTCAGCCATTCGTACTCCGGGACCATGGCGAATCCGCCGCCGTACGCAGCGTCGATGTGCAGCCACATTTTCTCTTTCTTGCAAATCTTTGCGATGTCAGGAATGGGGTCGACGCTCGCCGTCGCAGTTGTTCCGACGGTTGCGACCACCGCCGTGGGATGAAAACCTTTCTGCCGATCTTGAGCGACACTGCGGCCTAACGAGTTTACGTCCATTCGGAATTGATTGTCGCTTGGGATACGGACCACGTTTTCCTCACCGATACCGAGGGCGATCGCCGCTTTTTCGGCGGCACTGTGCGCCTGGTCGGAGGTGTAAATGCGAAAGCGCGGCAGATTGCGATCGGTAAGGCCCAGTTCTCTGGTCGCTGGCGCGGCTTCCTCACGGGCCACCGCAAGCGCATGCATGATCCCAACCGACGCTGTGTCGTAAACCACGCCGCCAAATTGTTCAGGCAAACCGACCCATTGCCGGAGCCAGTCCACAACAATTGTTTCGAGCTCTGTCGCAGCGGGGCAGGTGCGCCACGTCATTGCGTTGACGTTCAGCGGCGCGCTGAGAACTTCGGCCAGAATCCCCGGCGCGGTGCTAGTCCAACCGAAGTAACCGAGAAACATCGGGTGGCTCCAGTGCACCATCCCGGGAAGGATGATGCCGTCTATGTCGCCGAGTATTCTCTCGAACGATTCATCTTCGTCGGGTCCTCGCTTGGGGAGCTGCGCGCGAATAGCGCCAGGCTTGTCGTTAGGCGCAACACGCATTTGTTCGATGTG
>QHPE01000156.1 GCA_003218945.1 Verrucomicrobiota bacterium
GCCGACCATGTCGACCGCGATTCGGACTGCTGCATGGCCTGTGCGTTTCCCGTTGCGGGTCTGCAAGATGTAGAGGCGATTGTCTTCCACCGTGAATTCAAGGTCCTGCATATCCTTAAAGTGCCGTTCAAGAATGCTGCGAACTTTCATCAGTTCTTTGTGCGCTGCGGGCATTTCTTTCGCCAGGTCGGCGATCGGATGCGGCGTGCGCACGCCCGCAACCACGTCTTCGCCCTGCGCGTTAATGAGGTATTCGCCGTAGAAAATCTTTTCGCCGCTGGCCGGATCCCGCGTAAACGCCACCCCCGTCGCGCTAGTGTCGCCCATGTTTCCAAACACCATCGTCTGAACATTGACCGCAGTTCCCCAATCGTGGGGGATACCGTACTTTCGCCGATAAACGATCGCGCGATCGTTCATCCATGAACCGAACACGGCGCCAATCGCCCCCCAGAGTTGTTCGTTTGGGTCCTGGGGAAACGATTTCCCGGTGCGCCCGTTAATCAAAGTTTTGAAGCGTTGCACGAGCTCTTTGAGATCGGCGAGAGTCAATCGCACATCCGGGAAGTCGTGCTTGCCGTAGCGTTCGTCCTTCAGGCGCTCGATTGCAGTCTCGAATGGTTCGTGGTCTTCACCCGGCCGCTTTTGCACGCTCATCACTACGTCGCCATACATCTGAAGGAATCGTCGGTAAGAATCCCAGGCGAACCGTGCATTGCTCGTCTTCTTCGCCACGATCTCCACCACTTCATCATTCATGCCGAGATTGAGAATGGTATCCATCATTCCCGGCATGGAATCGCGAGCGCCAGAGCGCACCGAGACCAACAGAGGCCGCTCTCGGTCGCCGAACTTTTTGCCAGTCGATTTTTCGACTTTTGCCATTGCCGCCGCGACTTGCGCTTCTAACTGTGGCGGATACGCGCGATCGTGATCGTAGAAATAACTGCAAATCTCGGTGTTAATTGTGAATCCCGGCGGCACTGGTAGTCCGATCCGCGTCATTTCATGGAGATTGGCGCCTTTGCCGCCCAATAGAGCTTTCATCGCGCCTGTCCCGTCTGCATGGCCATCGCCGAAGTAATAGACATAACGCGGCACCGTGGTTCTTTTGCGAGTGGCGGCGTTGCGCGTTTTGGATCGTCCGGGTTTCTTCGCGCGTTGAAGTCCTTTTCCTGGACTGGATTTTCGTTTTGTGGCCATAGCTTAGCAGCGGCAGCGACCGCTGGAATGATGGAGCGGCAAACTAAATTCCGGCGTTACGATGTCAACGGGTAGGGTAGGCGCGCTGCGCCGACTGAAGGCCGCAGCGTGGCGTCCCTACGGATTGACGTCAGCAATTAAGCCGGCGCAGTCTCGCCGTTCGTAAGAACATCAGCAATCGTTGCCGTAAACTCCTCAACGCCGGTACTCGGCACGATGATGCTATTACGGCGACCGTGAGCTTCCTCGGTGATACGCAAGAACCTGCCGCGCTCATTTTCTCGGAGCTCGACATAAAAATGCTTGCGCTCAATCTGCAGTTCTTTCGCTTCGATGATGTTATCCATTTTGCCTTGAGGCCGCGAGTTTAGGGGATGCCGGGCAGCAAATGGAAGAAAAATCGGCAGGATTTGTGCAAATTGTTTGGGCTCCGGAGTGCGGCGCGATCAAAAAATCAACGGAGCGTGAGGATCTCAGCGGCGGATCTCGTCAAGCACTTCGCCGATTGCGGCGATAAGGTCGCCCAGGTCATCCTCGTTGATGCGGCCGATAGTTCCGATCCGAAAGCAGTCACTCTGGCTTAGCTTGCCGGGATAGATAAGGAAGCCGTGCGCACGGAGACGCCGATAGAAATCCTCGAATCGGAAGTTCGGATTATCCGGATAACGAAACGCCATAATGATGTCGCTCTGGCGCTCGGCGGGCAAGCACTCGACGAAACCAAGCCTGTGCATTCCCCTTCGCAATGTCTCGTGATTCGCTCGGTAACGGGCAACGCGAGCTGAGACGCCACCTTCTTCGCTCAGTTCTTCGAGGGCTCTAGCGAAGGCGAGGAGCGCGTGCGTGGGCGGCGTGAAGCGAAATTGGCCGTTCCCTTCAAGAGCTTCCCATTGAGCCAGCAGATCGAGACTGACGCTTCGCGCACGGCCTTTGGTCGCTTCGAGTGCTTGGCGCCGCGCCAGCACGAAGGAGAAGCCGGGAACACTTTCGAGACATTTGTTAGGGGAAGAAATCAGGTAATCGATTTCCAATTTGCTTAAATCGAGGGACACACCGCCGAAACTGCTCATCGCGTCGACAATAAATTCGCGATCACCGGCTTTTACTATTCGCGCAATCTCGTCGACCGGATTCAGAATGCCGGTGGTAGTTTCGCAATGCACCATTGCCACATGCGTGGCGCCCGGTTCTTCCTCGATGAGACGTTGCACGGCTGCGGGCTGCGGCGATTCGTTCTCCGGCCAGCATGCCAGCCTGGTGGAAATTCCCAATCGCTCCGCGATCGTAGCCATTCGCTCCCCATAAGCGCCGTTTGCCAGCACCACGAATCTCCCTTGCCGCGGTACCACTGATGAAATGACCGACTCGAGCCCGAATGTCCCACTTCCCTGCATGAGCACTGTTTCGTAACCTTGTTCGCGCGAGACGCCCGCGATGCGAAGCAATTCCGAGCGAATGCCGGCGACCAGTTCGATGAAGTCGGCGTCACGCGAGCCAATGTCGCGTTGCATTGCGGCTTTCACGGTCGCGCTCGTGGTAAGCGGTCCCGGGGTGAAGAGAAGCGGATCTTTCATTTCGCATTGGAGCTCAGAAATTGCGAAAAGCGTTCTTTTACTTCGTGCGGTTGCACGGTGGGACGGCCAAGCTTCCCCGGCGAGCCCGGGTGTATCTTCACGTGCAACAAGGACGGTCCGGATCGGTGACGTATCAGACGAACTGCCTCACGAATCTCATCCGGGCGATCCGCTGCAAAAGCCGAACGGTAATTAGCCGCGGCGGCGATAGCCGCGAAGCGGATAATCCCAGACGCCGTTTGCTGTCCTCCCGTTGAATCGTGCGCTTCATTGTCAAGAATGACGTGAAGGAGATTCGACGGTTGATACAAGCCAATCGTGGCGAACACGCCGAGCTTCATCAAGGCAGCGCCATCTCCGTCGATGACGACTACTGGTTGCCTGGGGAGAGCGTGTGCCACACCGAAACCAATCGCCGACGCAGTGCCCATTCCGCCAACGACGTAGAGGTGGTTGGCGCGATCCGAGATCGCGAAGAGTTCGCGGCCGGTCTTGCCAGTCGTAGCGATGATCGCTTCGTCACCGACGAGAGCCTCGAGAATGAGCTCGATTGCGGCCGTCCGCGTGAGTCGCTCATTCGCGTTTGCCAAAAGGTTTTGTCGCAAATCGGTTTCGATCGACTCGGGCTCGCGGCGAACCGACAAAGCGTGCGGCGCGACCGATCCCTCTTGCATAACCAGTGCGAACGGTCGCTTTCGCTGTTCCATGCTCGTCTCGGCCTGCGCCATCGTTTTGGCAATTTCCGCTTCGCTCTCGGGAAAAGGCAGCCACGGTATTTCCACGGTATCGAGTAGACGGTGCATGATCCTTCCCATCTGTTCATGTTGCGGCTCGTCTTTTACTTCCGGCTGGCCGCGCCAGGTAACGATGAGCAACGTCGGAACGCGAAACGGGTAGTTGAGCGAGGTGAAGGGATTCACCATGTTACCGAGGCCGGAGTTCTGACACATTATTACCGTTTTCCGCCCCGCGAGAAACGCTCCGAAAGTGATCCCGACTGCTTCGCCTTCGCTCGTCGCGCCGACGTAATCCAGCGCGGGATTACTGATCACGTAGTTGATCAGGGAGGTCAAAAAAGAGCAAGGCACTCCGGCATATTGCGAATAACCAAGCCCATGGAGGTGATCGATGAACGAGCAAGCGCTGATCATGATTTCAAGACGCCGGACTCGCTGAAGCTTAGAACGCTTGGGCTCGCGCGAGATCCTCGAGGTCGTCCACGTCCAGCCATTGTCCAGTAACGTAGAGAACCTGCACCCGTTGTCCCCGGCAGACGAGATAATTGAAAAGATCGTCGAAGTGCAATCCGCGAAAGTCCGAGCGCTTGGATAAGACATCCAATGCGCCGCATACGGCCGCGGAACCACGCGCTGTCGTCTTGATTAGGCCAATCCATTCGCCATGGATTTTGTCGGCCGAAAGATCGGGTCCCATCTTCGCCAGGAACGCATCCTCTTCGTCATAACGCAGCGAGTAGGGCCGCGTCGCAGTAATATAGTCGACGTATCCATTCGCCTCACGCTCGCGTCGCTGCTCCCACATCGCATCCACCGCGATCACGATGTCGTGTTTATCCGCGAGCAGATTGTTCAGAATATGCTGACGGAAAAGGATGTCTCCAAAAGAAATGATCGCATCGCCATCGATCCGATCGCGGGCCTGGTGAAGTGAAAGCAATTCGCCGGTGCCTTCGAAATCCTCGTTCTCTACGAATTCCACGTTGGGGGCATGCACCTTCTCAGCGGCATAACCCCGCACTACCGTAATCGCACGGACGCCGGCCGCGCCAAATTGGGCGACGAGCTTGTGCAGCAGTGGTGTGCCGGAAACGGGCACCATTGCCTTGGGGATGCCGGCCGTGACCTCTCCCAGTTCGTCACCGCGACTCGCAGCCAGAATAATCGCGCGCGTCGAGGCCCGCCTTTTTGGCAAATAACGCTCCTCGGCAAGCAACAATTCTTCCGCATTCTGAAGCCGGAAAACTTCTTTCACCGGAACAATTCCATCTTCAACGTTTTGAACCGAGCGCTCAGTGAAAATACGGCGGGTCGTTTCTTGCATCGCGGCGATTGCGCTACGGACATTTTGATTTGCCCAGATCACGATTCTGATGCCAGCCTGCTCAAAGACTTCGACCGGCGTGCTGTAATAAGTGGTGGGAGCGATCACGAGCGGACACTTATTCGCCCACGCTTTCGCAAACGCGAGCACCTCATCTGGCGTCACCTTCTTGCTGTGAACCAGTAGCGCGTCCGCCCCCGCGAGATGATAGGCTTCGGCGCGAAGGAGCATTTCATCCAGCCCCCAACCCGCTATGAACCCCTCGAGTCGTGCCACCAGACAAAAGTCTGGATCCCTTTGCGCATCCTTGACCGCTTTAATCTTGCCCGTGAATTCGTCTATTGTGGCGAGCGACTGACGTTCGCTAGTGATGAATGAATTGGTCTTGGGAAAAAGTTTGTCTTCGATGCAGACGGCTGCAACCCCCCGTTGCTCCAGTTTTTTCACAAGCCGTCGCATGTTGTTGAAGTTTCCGTAGCCGGTATCACCATCGAGCAGGATTGGAATGCGAGTCGCGTCGCTCATGAATTCGACGACTTCCAGTACTTGCGTCCAGCTCGCTTCATTGTTGTCGCGTACGCCGAGGGCGGCCGAGATCGAAAGCCCGCTGGCCCAGATTCCGCTAAACCCGGTTTCCTCGACGATGCGGGCGCTCAGTGCATTGTGAGCCTCCATCAAAAACTCAAGATGTTTCGATTGCAGGAGCCGCTTGAATTGCTGCGTCTTACTGATTTCGCCATTCGTGGAGGAAGTCATGATGCACAGCAGTCTAAGATGGAAATAATTGACTTTCTCGCTGCTCAATACCAGTAATTAGTTTCCGCGGTTGTTCTGTTTTTCGCCAAAGCGTCCTTGCGGCCCGTTTTCGCTCCATGCTCACAACTGCCACTCCAATAATCGACCAATTGATTTCTGATTCGTTAAAAGAAACGGACGAAGCGAGCCTGCGAGCAAAGTATTCCGAGCAAGATGAGTTCGTGATCGTGGACGAATTCCTGCCCCTGGAAGTCCTAAGTCGCTGGGAATTGGAATTGGCAAGACTCAAGCCCCACGTCCATCGCAATTATCTTCCTGGTCACAAGAAGGGCGGCAGCGTTGCTTACCAAACCATGAATGCGCTCGCGCCGTCGATCACCCGCGTTTATCATAGTGCGCCGTTGCTCGGATTCCTTCGTCGCGTCGTCGGCGCGGAGGTGAATGAATGTCCCTCCAGCGACCCCCACCGGTGCGCTCTTTACGCCTATACGGAAGAAGGCGACCACATGGGTTGGCATTACGACACCTCTTATTACAAAGATCGGCGCTGGACCGTGCTCGTCGGCTTCAAAGATGAATCCAGCTCGCACTTGCTTTGCCTCTTGCATACGCGCAATTCGGACCGCGATGTCGTAAACCTCGAACTTCAGATCAAGCCCGGGACGCTTGTTATTTTCAATGGCGACAAAGTTTATCACGCGGTTTCGCCGCTGAAAAAAGGTGAATCACGCTACATTGTATCGATGCAGTACGTCACGACCGGCAAGATGAATCCCTTCATGCGCTTTATCTCCAACATGAAAGATGCGGTCGCCTACTTCGGACTGCGTGGGGTCTTCGGCAAAGGCAGACTGCGGTGAGAAAAGTCCCCGCTATCCTCGATTGCGTCACTGAAACGAGTGGGATCCAGATCGCGGGATTGAGCCTGCTCGATCGTCTGATCGTGACTGCCCATCGGGCGGGTTGCGCTCCTATCTACCTCATCGCAGAAACCAGGCGCACCGCTCCGCGTGGCCACGCACTTGGCATCGAGATCACACTTGCTTCAGCAATACCAGAACTCGACAAACCCGCCCTCCTCATTAACGGACCTGTGCTGGTCGAGACAGCGGACCTTCAGCAAGTAATCGAACGTGGAGGCCAGCTGTTTTCGGCTGATAACACTCGGCTGCCGGTTGCAATGACGGCGGGTGGTGTCGCGCGGGTGAGCGCGGGAAAAGTTGCCATACTGATCACTGATGCGGCTTCCGCGAACGAAGCCCAGCGCCGCCTTTGGGCATCGCTTAGCAGCAGCGCCGATGGAATCGTCGATCGCTTTCTTTATCGCCCACTCGGCCGCTATCTGTCGAAAATTCTTCTCCGTGCTCCATTTTCGCCCAACCAAGTCTCGATCGTATCGACGCTTGTTGGCATTTTCTCGGGCTGGGTTTTTGCCGGCGGGTATTTTATCTCCGCCGCGCTTCTCTTACAGCTTTCCGCCATCATCGATTGTGTGGATGGCGATCTTGCACGTGTCTTTTATAAAGAATCGCGCCTAGGCAAATGGCTCGACTTGGTGGGTGACCAGTTAGTCCACGTGGCTGTTTTTGCTGGCATGGGCTGGGGCCTGGCTTGCAGCGATCCGGAATCGCCCGCGCTCGCGCTTGGAACCAGTGCTCTGCTCGGCACCATCATCTCATTCGCTGTGATTGTGCGCTTCATGCAACGCAAGAACGATCGCAAAGCTTCCGGTCTCGAAAAATTGATTGATGCCACGACCAACCGCGACTTCTCGCTGCTGGTTCTGTTGCTGGCCATAGTCGGCAAGCTCGATCTCTTCCTCTGGATGGCCGGGATAGGCGTGCATTTCTTCTGGATCATTGCGCTTTGCTCTCGGTGGCATGACGCCGGACGTGCGCCGGCGACCTCAGGGAAATCCGCATGAAATTGGCGTTAAGGTTGATTATCGCTGGAGCGGGCCTGGCGCTGTTTGCATGGTTCGTACACCGAACCGGAGTGGATACGATCTCGCGCGCCTTCGCCACGCTCGGCTGGTCGGCTCCTCTTATTCTACTCCCCTACGCTCTCGTTTACTTTCTCGACACTGTTGGATGGCGTTTGTCCTTCGGTTGCGCGCTTCCCAAGGCGATCAGCTTCGGAACGCTATTCCGCATTCGGTGGGCTGGAGAAGCACTCAATAATGTTGTCCCTTCGGCTTATCTCGGGGGCGAAGCGATGAAAGTGTATTTGCTCCATAAACGCGGCCTTCCGGTTGCCGATGGAACAACAAGCGTGACTATCGGAAAGACAGCGCAAGTTCTGGCTGAAGTGATTTTTATCGCTTTTGGAGCGGTGGCCGGCTCTTCCATCCTACCGGCCGGTTCACCCGCTCGCGCCGGCATGTTCGCAATTGCCGGCGCGGCCACCGCGCTCGTCGGCATGCTTTTCTGGCTGCAGCATCGAGGAATATTCAGCGCATTCCTAGCGTTGACCGAGCGATTGCGGTTGGGCATTCACGCGCTTACATCGCGAGCTGAAAGTCTGCGCCAACTCGATCGGCGAATTTTCGATTTCTACCGCGAGGATCGGCGTCGCTTCCTTTCCGGCGTGACACTTTATCTGGCTGGCTGGATCTCCGACTCAATGGAAATTTTGCTCGTCTCACACTTGCTTGGGATGCCGTTGGATTGGGGCCAAGCACTGGCCTTCGAGGCATTCATCAGCGTGGCCAAGGCACTCGGGGTTTTCGCCCCGGCCGCCCTCGGGGTGCAGGAAAGTGGTGTTATTTTTCTCTTTTACCTCTTCGGTTTGCCGGCGGCGCTTGCGGCTCCCTACGCGATCATCCGCCGTGCGCGCGAGCTCACGTTCGCGCTAATCGGCGGTGCGCTTCTCTATGCCGAGGAACCAGCGCTGCGCGGCTTCGCGCAGCGCGTTACGCGAGAAGTTGAGGCGCCGGCATGAAGGCCATTATCTACGCAGCGGGACGCGGAACCCGATTGCGATTGGACACGCCGAAAATCCTTCTCGAATTTGGCGGGCGAACGCTATTGGAGTGGCACGCATTGCGCTTGCGTGAGGCCGGCGTGCGCGAAGTCGTGCTGGTAACCGGTCATCTTCGTGAGCAGATCGCAGAATTGCTGCCGGGCATTTGCATCCCGTATGAGGTTACAGTACGCGAGATTGTGAATCCGCGCTTTCACGAGGGTAGTTTGCTCAGCTTGAAAGTCTCGCTTCCAGAAATCGAAGATAGCTACGAGCCTCTCTTGTTGATGGACGCCGATGTGTTTTATCCAGTCGGGATGCTCGATCGTCTAATTCGATCGCCGCACCCCACCGTTCTACTGCTGGATCGTGAATTCTCCACCGACGACGATGATCCCATGCTCGTGCCGGTAAAAAACGGGCGACCGATCGACTTTCGCAAACAATGGAGCGGTGACGCGGAATTCGTAGGCGAGTCAATCGGTTTCTTCAAGATCGCTCCAGCTGATTTTCCGCTTCTGATCAAGGAGACCCACGCGCGAAGCCGTGGCTCCAGTTGCGCCGATTCCTATGATGACGTTTTAAGGACGTTGGTGCTTGCCGGGCGATTCGGATACGAAGAAGTGACCGGACTGCCTTGGATTGAGATCGACTTTCCGTCTGATCTCGTTCATGCTCAAAAACAATTGGTTCCTGTAATCATTGGCTGCGCATGATCCCGCACGATCTCCATCATTTTTTCGTCGGACAACATGTCTTCGTTACCGGTGCATCCGGTTTTATCGGCAGCCATGTAGCTTCGCTGTTGGTTAAGATTGGCGCTCATGTTCGGGCGTTCACGAGATCGACAAAAGAGCGCCGCGATAGTTCGATCGACTGGGTCGAGGGCGATCTCCTCCGTCGAGATTCGATTGATGCAGCGATGAAAGATTGCAGATACGTCTTTCACGTCGCGGGGGACTATCGGTTCTGGGCACGCGATCCCCGTGAGATTTTTGCTAACAACGTGCAGGGAACCATCAATCTTTTGGAAGCGGCGAAGAGCCGCTGGGTAGAGAAAATTGTGTGCACGAGCACGACCGGAATCCTCGAACCAGGAACGCTGGACCGGCTGGCAAGTGAAGGGCGTCTCGCTTCGCCTTCTCAATTCAAAGGACCGTACAAACGCTCCAAGTTTCGGAGCTACGTCGAAGTGAAAAAGAGGGCGGAGGCAGGCTGGCCTATCGTGACCACGCTGCCGACCGCGCCGATCGGCCCACACGACGTGAGACCCACACCGACCGGAATGATAGTGGTCGCATTTCTAAACGGACGGATCCCGTTGCTTGCCCGCACGGGGCTTAACTTCGTCGACGTACGGCACTGCGCGCTCGGTCATCTTCTGTCAATGGCGCGAGGAAAGTCCGGCGAGCGTTACTTGTTAGGGGGAATCAACCTGTGGCTGTGCGATTTTCTGAAATGTGTCGAACCCTACGCACGTTATCGGACGCCGCGTTTTTATTCGCCCCATTGGCTAAGCTTTCTCACCGCTTGCGCCAGCGAAACTGCCGCCCAGGTCTGGCCGAACTGGACTCCGTTTGTGACACGCGAATCCGTCCAAATGTCGCGGGGTCCACATTTTTCCAGCAATGCAAAAGCGGAAAACGAGCTCGGTTATCTTCCTACCTCTTCGGTCGACTGCGCCATTCATGATGCGGTGGAAGATTTCGTCGCGCGCGGCCTCGCGCCAGTTGCTGCCGGCCGATTCAGTTCGGCGCGAGAGAGGCGACGATTTTTTTTAAAGGCGAGTCGCCACCGAGCGGATCCCAAATTGGCAGCCGCTTTGAGTCGCCATAGCTGAGGTTCGGGTCGGGCGTCCGGCCGCGTCTTTGCCTCTCAGACTCGAAGGGTTGCGGTAGCGTCTGCTCAACCTACAATCTCGTCCGCCCAGCTACTTGAATGCGAGCGGCGTTGGAACTAATGCGCTGTTCTTAACAACCAGCTGGGCTCGAGGATGTCTCAGTCAATCGATCCAAGCTCTTATCGATCGCCGGACCCGCAGCGGCCTGCCGTTCCATTGCCAATCGAGAGAGAGCCACGAGCGCATGATCCGTACGCCGCGTTCCGCTTTGGAGATTTCGCGCTGTTTACAGCGGGGAATTTACTATCGATCACCGGGCGGTTGATGCTCGCGGTTGCAGTGGAATGGGAGATTTACGCGCGCACGCATTCGGCGACTGCGCTAGGCCTCGTTGGTCTTGCGATTGCCGTCCCTGTGGACACTCTTTCCTTGCCCGCCGGCCATTTGGCGGACCGGATCAGTCGAAAGCGCATCATCCTTGTCACGCAAATCTTCAGTGCGCTTACGTCGTTGGCTCTCGCTCTGGTTTCCTGGAAACATCTATCCATTCCACAGATCGCGCCGTTGCGTGTGGGCAACCGCGCCCTGGCTGCTGTTGCCGCGATATTCGAGCGCCATCATCCGATGTTCCATTTCGATGATGCTTCAGTTCCGCTGATATATCTGCTCCTGTTCATCGGAGCATCAGCGCGCACATTCAGTTGGGCTGCGCGCAGCTCATTTTTCCCGACCCTGGTTCCGCGTGACGCATTCGCGAACGCCGTGACCTGGAATAATAGCGTATTTCAAATTGGATCTGTTGTCGGTCCAGCCCTTAGCGGATTACTCATCGCGTACGTTGGATTCCCCTTTGTGTATCTGCTGGATGCACTATGTGCGTTTGCCTTTTTCTTTCTGGTTTTTCCGATCAGCCGTAGCAAACAGATTCGAGATCGCACTGAGGCCAACACATGGAAGAGTCTCGTCGCCGGGCTCCGGTTCGTGTTTGGCAGAAAGGTGATCCTGGCCACGATCACACTGGATTTGTTTGCGGTTCTGCTTGGCGGCGCGACAGCGTTGATGCCGATCTTTGCCGATCAGATCCTTCATTGCGGCCCGGTTGGTCTCGGCTGGATGCGGGCGATGCCGGCAATCGGGGCGTTCGTGATGGCGCTGGTGATTGCGCATCTGCCGCCGATGAAACACGCCGGCAAAGCGTTGCTCTGGTGCGTCACCGGGTTCGGTTTCGCCACCCTCCTGTTTGGGTTATCGAAAGTATTCTCGTTATCGCTCGCACTGCTATGTCTTGTGGGAGCGTTCGACAGCGTGAGCGTGATCATCCGCGGTTCGATCGTGCAACTGGTCACGCCAGATGAAATGCGCGGACGTGTTTCATCCGTGAATAACATTTTCATCGGCACATCGAACGAATTCGGCGCGCTGGAATCGGGCTTGACCGCAGCACTCTTTGGTCCGGTGATCTCGGTCGTTGCGGGAGGGATTGGAACCATCCTTGTCGTGCTTGGGGTTGCATGGCGCTGGCCAGAGACGCGAAAGATCGGTGCACTGGACAAGGACCTACGCTGAAGTCGCGAACGTAACTGATAGCGGCTAGGCAGCCGATTTGATTCGGCGAGACGATCCTGATTTAGAGATAAAACGATGAAAGAACATATGCGTTTCTGTGTAGCAACGATGTCTATTTTTATGGCGGTAAGTTTGAGCGCCGCCAATGCAGCATCGAACGAGCCGGAAGCCTCAACGCCGCAACAGGTGTTTGATTCAATGCGCGGCAGTTTTAAGCCGGACAAGGCCAAGGGTGTGCATGCGCGTTATCAGTGGGAGCTCAGCGGACCGAACGGCGGCGAATGGTGGATTGATGTAAACGACGGCACTTACAAAATGGGCAAGGGAAAGATCGATAACCCGAGTGTCACGTTCATCACCAGCGACAACGATTGGGTTGCGATGTCGAACGGCAAACTCAAAGGCACATGGGCTTATATGACTGGCCGCCTGAAAGTTCGCGGCAGCCAGGCAATAGCGAGAAAGCTCGACGAAATATTTCCCTAGAATTTCGCTGCGATCTCGAACTTCACGAAAGGCGCAGGATTCGTCTTGGCGGCTGCTTCGGCCCGAAAGAAATCAAAGTCGCGCCTGACCGTGACGCCGCCTGCGAGCGAGATGTCAAACGGCTTGAGGCCAGAATAGGTGGCCTGCACGCCAGCGCGATCCTCGCTGTACTGGACCCATGCGTTGTGCACCTGCAGCTTCCTTTCTGGCGTTATGACATCATCGGTGCGGAAACTTTCGTAAAACAAATTTCCGAAGATACGAAATTCCCAATTGTCACTGGGATTATAAACCAGGGCAGGTTTCGGGAAGACGCCTTCCAAACGCAAGTGGTCGGTGAACAGCCAGATCAGGCCACCGCCTGGGGCGACTACTGGATTCGAATTGAGCGCGCCACCGACGCCGAGCACGCCAAAGATTTTATCTTTCTTGAGCGGGAAAGTGAAAAAGGCTTTCCAGGGTATATCGAAATCGTTGCCATGGATGTCATTTTGGAAATAGACACCCGGATCAATCTCAATACCCGCGCCGGCGTGATCGTGCACGACATATTCAAGCGCCAGCAATGCGTGCACCGTCTGGAGATGATCGGGCAAACCATTATTGGTTCCATCGAAATCGAACCGCTCATATTCGACGCCTGTCCGGAAATACCACTTCCCAGTAATGAGGAAGCGATGAGCGTAGCTAAAGTCGTTGTAGAGCGAATCGCCGTTGCCAAATTTGCCGTGGTCGTCGAAGAAACTGCTGTTGCCGGTATAGTCCAATTCGTAATCAAAAAGCTCGCGGTGATTTTCTTCCGCCGGCGTGGGGGAAGGTTGGACCTCGTACGTCGGTGTGCCGGCAATGACGGACGTGGCGACTCCAACAAGCAAGCTGATAAAGAATAGTCGCTTATTTTTCATAAGTTAAGACGATCCGGGTACTATATCGAATGAGCCAGCTAGTCCCGATGTATCGGGTCGAAAAGATTTTGCAAGACAAATATCCGACAAAGCCGGGGGGGCCGGCATCGTGATCAGACAACGCAACCAAGCGTAACCCCGATTCAAGAAATTATCGCGCTTTTGCGGAAATAGCCGATATTGCCTCATCGACGCGCTCGCTAAGCACATCAGGGAACGACTTGCATTAAGGATGACTTGCACCGTCTTTGAGGACAGCTTGGCGCGAGTGTGGCCGGTAGGACCGGTAGCCGATCCAAAACGCGCAGAGCGGATTCACGCTTTCGCAAAGTCAAATGGTTGGACCGCGACAATTCACGAGAATGGTACCCAGGTTGCGTTCAAGAAACTGGCGGCGTAGTTCCAAACTGACCCATTACCAAGCGACGCTAAAAGGTTACTTCAAGGATTCTTTGACGAAGATGGCGCAGAGTCCGTGCTTATAGAAACTCAGGTGGAATCCATGTTTCGTCGCAAATTGAGCGATCTTTGCCTTTCGATCCTCCTGGTTTAATGGCCAGATGCGCTGCAATTCCTGCTCGTAAATGGCGCAGTGCGGCCATCGTCCATCCTTCAGTTCGCATTGGATTCGCGTAGCAAGAATCTTCATAAGGCTGGGCAACGTTCGGGGCGAGGGATTGTGGTAAGGCCGCACTGCTTCGTCAATCCGAAAAAGTTGGGCTATTTCGCTTCTGTGAAGGTGCATGCTCATCTTGGAAGAGTTTTTCCGTTTGACAGGTGTTAAATCGGCCATAGGCTCACTTGCCTTTTTGTGACAAACGCCCTCATTCTCCCTCAGAATTGCGTGGCCTTCGCCGTGGCGAACCCACTGTCCGGACCGGATCACGAAGTCGCGGGATGGTTCCACGCGCACCTCACTCCTGCATTCGTGAGCGTGTTGCGCGCATTCACCGACTTTGGTTGTGCGGAGTGGATCGGGATCCTTCTCTGTGCACTGGTGCTGTTTTTTGCTTGGAAACGATGGTGGCCTTCTCTCGTGACTCTAATCATTGCCGTTCCCGGAGGCATGCTGCTAAACGAGTGGTTGAAGGTTCTTGTGCATCGGCAGCGCCCATTTGTTGACGGCCCGTTTGTAGATTGGTCTGGATACAGTTTTGCCAGCGGTCACACCATCGGAGCCACTCTGCTTTACGGGCAACTGCTGCTGTTTGTCCTGCCAGCTCTCAAAACACGGTATTGGCGAGTGCTCTGCATTTTCAGCGCTGCGTTCCTTGTGCTCCTGGTAGGATTCAGTCGTATCGCGTTGGGTGCACATTTTCTGACTGATGTGCTCGCGGCAATCGTTTTCGGGATTATCTGGCTGATGTTGTGCATGGCTCTTGCCAGACCGCTCCGACGAAGCCGCGCGGGTTCGTCAGTAGTCCCGGTTGCAGTCCCGGCCAGTGTCGAACTGGCTCTTGCCTCATTGCCTGAACCGCAATTAGCGGTGACATCTGAGATGGCGAGGCAGTAGTCCCCGCTCCGAAGCCGGAGCCACGAATTACACGGACGAGGCAACGCGCGCCTGGGGATAGCAAAGCTCCCATTCAATTTTCATTTCTGGCGTCTCTTCCGCGACTGAGAATCGAATTGCTCAGTTGACCCGGCGTTGAAACGCTGGGCTATTTCCACTTTACAGTGAAAGCACCGGGGAAAATCCATATAACCATGTGGTTGCTAGGTCTCGCCGGGGCCGCGCTTTTCACATTCTTACTCGTTCGGCAGGGCGCGCCACAGGTCGGCGCAGCTTTCGCGTCCGCGGGCTGGGCGATTGCTGGCGTGGTGATTTATCACCTCGTGGTTCCTGTTTTGCTGGACGCGCTTGCGTGGTGGGCACTCTTTCCGAAACCGGAGCGTCTATCGTTGTGGCAACTGTTTTGGATGCGCTGGATCGGTGAATCGGTGAGCACACTGGTCCCTTCTGCCGCTGTTGGTGGTGACGTCGTCCGGGCGCGGCTCGCGGCCCTCCGTGGCGCGCCAGTACCAACCGCGGCGGCGAGCGTTCTCGTCGACATCACATTGGGCGTTTTTGTCCAGATCGGTTTTACGTTGTTGGGACTCAGCTTGATTGTGAGCGTAACAGGGCACCAAGGCTTTATCCGCCCGACGCTGATGGGAGCAGTGATCGGGGTACTCGCCATCATTGGGTTCTATGTCGTCCAACGGCTCGGGATGTTTCGTTTCGTCGGGAAGATGATTTCGAGGCTGGCGAATGCGGATGACTGGCATTCGTTGGTGCACAGCGGCCAGAGCTTGGATGAGGCGATTCGCAGGCAGTATGCACGGCGGCGTGGCGTGACTGGATGCTGCGCGTGGACGGCTGCCTCGCTTGTTCTGGGGTCGGGCGAAATCTGGATCGCGCTTCACTCGCTTAGTCTGCATGCGACGGTCGTCAACGCGGTCATTCTTCAGAGCATGGTCCTGACGATCCGCTCGGCAGTTTTCCCCGTGCCGGGCGCGCTTGGTGTGCAGGAGGGCGGCTATGTAGTCATTGGTAATCTGCTCGGTATCCCGGGTGACGCCGCCTTCGCTCTCTCTTTGATCGCGCGGGTGCGCGAACTGATTTTAGGAATCCCAGGCCTGATCTGCTGGCAGATGATCGAAGCACGGCGTCTCTGGCGGGCTCGCCTGGCCACGAACGCCCGGTAGTATTCTAGATCAGCGATTACGCCCGCGATTTTTTTGAGACGCCGTTTTACTTTCGCTGGATTTGCGAAACTGGTGCGAACGCCCCACCAGATCCATGCAATCCCGTTCGGTAGAGTGAGTTGATCTTCCAGTTCTGCAATGACAGCTGGATTTTCGTAAGCATTCAGGAACCAGAGTGCCAAAGATAACCACTGCGCATTGGGCGCGACTGCGATCAAGTCGAGCAGGAAAACCAATAAATCGTCGGCGTGTCGCGATTTCGCCGGCAACGATCTCTCGTGAACAATTTCAAAATCAATCAAGCGTGCCCTGTCGGTTTTCGTGTCGTAAATCACATTGTTCATTCCTGCGTCGCCATGTGACCACGGGCCGCGAAACTCATTGCTCCGGAATTGATGCGCGCGCCGCAATTCCCGACCAGCTGCTTCCATCATTTCTCGTGTGAGCGTGCCTTCATTCAAATGGTCCCACAGGTTTTTTCCCGGAAGTTTGTCCGCGCACACTGTTTTGGCGTTCGGAGCGAAGACACGAAAATGATCGCCGTTGAGCATTTTGAAGCACTCGACTTCCCAGCGTTGCCAGTCCTCGATTTTGGCCCAGAAGCGGATCGGTATGCCAGCCACACGAAAATACAAATTCGCCAACTCGGCCAACGGCTCGCTGTAGCCGTTGCGCTGTTTGACTACCACTCGCCGCCTGCGGCGCATCTTCTCAGAAGTCGAATTGATCTTTAACGAATCGACCAGTCTCGCTGCGGCGCTGCCTAGAGCTTCTGGAAAAAGTCGCTCAGCCAATGTTTCTTCTCCGGCGACCTGTCCTCGTGCCCCTTTAACCTTCCCCGAACCTGACATTTCTCGTTTGTATTCGGCGTCGCCGATACTTCTGACTGTGTGAATGGCGCGATTAGGCCAGAATTGAATGCTTAAGACCGAGGGTTCCAACGGATTACGCGCCACAGAAATTGTAACTCCTGGACCATTTTAACTCGCGCTCAAGCTAATCGTTTCGCCGATTTTCATCTCCCGCAGCTGCGTGCTGACCTGGCGGTTTTTCAGTTCGCGTTCAAACGCTTCGGGCGTTCCTGTTAAAATCGGGAATGTCGCGTAGTGCATGGGAATCGCAGTTCCCGGTGCGACTAGTTTTACCGCTTCTGCGGCACGAGCTGGTCCCATGGTGAAATGGTCGCCGATGCAAACGAGCATCACGTCGATCTTGTGGAAGCGCGACAGCAAACCCATGTCGGAAAACAAATCCGTGTCGCCCGTATGATAAATCGTCGGGCCGCCGCGAATCGTAATGACAAAGCCACCTGGCGAACCGCCATGCCGTAGTCCGGCGCGATCATCAGCGGCGATACCGGAGCCGTGGTGCGCGCGAACGAAGGCGACTTTCACTTCACCATCCAGCAGCGTCAGTTCGCCGCCAAGATGACCAACTGTGTCCGTTTGCGCCAACTCCGCCGGGTACCCGAGATGTTTCACCATCGCGTCCGCCAAATCGAAGGTTGCCACCAGTCTCGCATTCGTTTTTTTGCCAATTTCCACTGCATCGCCAACGTGATCGGCGTGGCCGTGCGTAACCAAAATGAGGTCGACATGCTTCAGGCGGGCGATCTCTTCTTTCGCATTTTCGAAAACAGGGTTGGATAGCCACGGATCCACGAGCAGAACTTTTCCGCCCGGCGTAACAATCTTAAAAGCCGACTGGCCGTACCATGTTAGTTGCGTGTCCATGCTAACCATGAAACCGAAAAGCGTTGCCACGGCAAGAGGTAACCAGAAGAATGACGAAGCACGAATATGAATGCCGCAGGAATGATAAAAAAACTCAAGCGACGAATCAGAAATTCACGCGTGGCTCGCTGAACGATCACATCATTTCGTCGGGTTCTCGCTTCAACGCTTCAATTATTCAACCTGCCGAAGGCATTCGTCATTCGACATGCGTCATCTGTCATTTTATCTATCGTCTGCCCATGAACCACGCACACGCGCACCGGCATATTTCAAAGAGTCACCCGCGCATGGCGCAGTTGATCAGGCAATCGCGGCGGTACGACATCGCCCCAGCTGTTTCGATTCGCGCGTTCGACGCGCTTGCGGAATCGATCGCCTATCAGCAGCTGAACGGAAAGGCGGCAGCAACCATCTGGGGCCGTGTCCGCGCGCTTTATCCCAAAAGCAAATGGCTCGACCCCGCAAAAGTTCTCGCCACCCAGGATGAGACGCTTCGCGCTGCTGGTCTTTCGCGTTCGAAAACTGCGGCAATAAAAGATCTCGCCGCGAAGACGCTCGACGGAACAGTGCCACTAGGACGCGCGCTTCTCCGAATGAGCGACGACGAGATCGTCGCCCGTCTTACGCAAGTGCGCGGCATCGGTCGCTGGACTGTCGAGATGCTGCTTCTCTTCGATCTTGGCCGGCCGGATGTCTGGCCGGTCGATGATTATGGAGTACGTAAAGGCTTCGCCAAAACTTTTGGCAGACGGAAACTGCCTACGCCAAAAGAACTGATGAAACATGGTGAGAAGTGGCGGCCGTACCGCTCTGTTGCGGCCTGGTATTTCTGGCGCGCGCTGGACGATAGTCGTTAAAGCATTGAACTGTTGAAGCGGTCGGCTGTTTCCCGTCTTAACGCTTTAACCCTTCAACGATTGAACGAGCACGAAGCGCGCATTTAATCTTGCACTCCATTTCACGCCTTAATAAAACGGGGCATCATGGCAATGATTCATGTCAACCGGGGTACAACGAGCCTGGGCGTTTTCTCTGAAAACGAAGTTCGCGAAGGACTCAGTGCGGGCCGTTTTGCGCCAACCGATATCGGGTGGCGCGAAGGGATGGCCAATTGGCAACCGCTCTCGCAATTTCCAGAGTTCGCAGGGGCTGTTGCGCCTGCTGTCCCGCCTGTCCAAGGCGGGGGAACTCCCATGGCAGTGCCTGCTTCGGCGCGCACCGGCCTTCCGTGGGAGCATCGCCAGGGGCGTGGCTTTTTCAACGCGTTCATCGAGACGCTGGTTATGGTGCTTACCCGGCCGGCAGAAGCATTCGGCATAATGAAACGCGAAGGCGGTTTGGGCGAACCGCTCATCTATGCACTGATCGGCGGATGCGTAGGAGGGATTGCGTCGTTTCTGTTCTCGCTCGGTTTTCAATCCCTCGGCCTGTTCACCGATCGGCACGATAGCGGCCTTGCCGCGATGGCTGGCCTGGGAATTGGATCCGCAATGATCATTCTCCTGCCTGTAT
The DNA here is from genome assembly GCA_003218945.1 of Verrucomicrobiota bacterium. Lineage (GTDB taxonomy): Bacteria > Verrucomicrobiota > Verrucomicrobiia > Chthoniobacterales > UBA10450 > Udaeobacter. Next base: position 19,289 of record QHPE01000156.1, read on the forward strand.
TCATCGTCATCGGTCTGTTCATCGGCAGTGCCATCGTGCATCTATGTCTGATGATCGTTGGTGGCGCTAACCAGTCGTTTGAAGCTACTTTCCGGGTTCTGGCTTTTTCTCACGGCTCCGCTGGGCCGTTGCAGATCATACCGTTGTGCGGCGGATTAATTTCCGGAGTTTGGGCGGTCGTGTGCACGTGCTTCGGCTTGGCGCGCGCTCATGAAACCGATACCGGCCGCGCTGTTCTGGCCGTCTTCCTTCCGCTGATAGTTTGTTGCGGCGGCGGAATATTGATTGCACTGATGTTTGGTGCGTTGGGGGCTTGGACAGCAACATCGCATCATTAGTGATAGGCAAATGCGGTTTTCTGTTCGGCGACTTGCTCCAGGAGAACTGGATCACGAATTAATTTGGTTAGGCGCTTCTTTAGTCTCGCTCGCCTTGGCAGCGACATGGCTGACGATCGGCCTGCCGTGGCCGCGCTGCGCGTTTCACGACCTCACCAGACTGCCATGCCTTACGTGTGGGATGACGCGATGCGGGATCCAATTCTTTCAGGGCCATTTTCTCGCCGCATTCAAGTGGAATCCGCTCATCTTCACAGCGCTTTGCGGCGTAATCGTCTTCGATGTTTACGCACTGGCGACATTGGTGATGCGCTCGCCGCGTTTGCGGATCCATTTTTTGAATGACCGCTCAAAGAGATTCTTGCGCGTCTCAGTCATCTCTGCGCTTGCACTAAACTGGGCTTATCTGCTGCTGCACTGGCGCAATTTTTAGAATGTATCGCATGCGTCCCGCTCGCGATCGAAAATGTCGCAAGCCGGAGGCTCGCGCTACTTCTCATCTGTGGCTAATTTGCCGCCATGCGAATCCTGGTCACAGGCGGCGCCGGCTTTATCGGCTCGCATCTTGTCGAGAAGCTGCTTGCTGTCGGGCACGAAGTAGTTGTCCTGGACGATTTTAATGATTTTTACGATCCGCGGATTAAGCATGCGAACATTGCTGGTTTCGCAAAAGACGTAAGCGTTTGTCACGTCGATCTTCGCGAGAGCGACTCGGTGCGAGCTATGTTTCATCGTGAAAAAGTAGATGCGATCGCACACCTGGCTGCGCGCGCAGGGGTGCGACCGTCTATACAGCAGCCCCGGCTCTATTATGACACGAACGTCGTCGGCACGTTGCATCTCCTCGAGGCGGCGCGGGTCACCGGAGTCCAGCGATTCATCTTCGCCTCCAGCTCATCCGTGTACGGAGTTTCAAAGGCAGTGCCCTTTTCCGAGGACGAACATCTCATCCAGACACTCAGCCCGTATGGCGCAACAAAGGTCGCGGGTGAATTTCTTTGCTCGACTTATTCGCACCTTTATCAGATGCGCGTGGTTGCACTTCGTTACTTCACCGTATACGGCCCACGCCAACGTCCCGATCTGGCGATTCACCAATTCACTCGGCGCATTTACGCGGGTCAACCCATCGATCAGTTTGGAGACGGCAGCACGCGACGCGATTACACTTACATTGACGATATCATTCAGGGCACGATGGCTGCGCTCGATTACTCGGGGCCGCTGTATGACGTCTTCAACTTGGGGGAGAGCCACACAATTAAGTTGAAGGACCTGATTTCGGCCATTGAACACGCGCTTGGCAAACAAGCGAAAATCAGGCAACTACCCGAGCAGCCCGGAGACATGCCGCTCACATATGCGGACATTTCAAAGGCGAGGAAATTGCTTGGTTATAATCCGACAACGAAATTGAGCGAGGGCCTGCCGAAGTTCATCGACTGGTTCCTGCAAAGTAACTCGGACGGCGCGGCGTCCAAGGAATGACCGCTTCCCAGTGGAGTTCCTTTACTCGGCCGCGGGTATCATTTCACTAGAGCTGTTGTAACCTTCCTTGTGACTTCCAAATTGCCTTTCGAGGAGCGCGCTTGCTTTATCGCAGGCCAGGCGAAATCGGGCACCACGCTCCTGGTCGCGTTGCTCGATAGTCATCCCGAGCTGCTCGTATTGCCGGAGGAAACAGCGTACTTTCCCACGGTACTCACCAAATACGCGCCGCGTGGTCGCCGAGCACAGTTTAATTACCTTACTAAACAATCACTTTCCAACGTGCTCTTTGGCGGTCCTTGCAAATGGGGCAAGCGCAATTATGCGACATTTCCGCGGGAGAAATTTTTCGAGATGTTTGAGCGCGCGGCGTTCGATCCTGCAAACGCACAGGAGGAACTGCTGGTGCTCATGGTCAAAGCGTACGCGGCGACTCTCGGGCGCTCGCTGGATACGATCATGCGCTGGGTCGAAAAAACTCCGGCTAACCGTAATCACGTCAACGCGATCCTCACCCGGTTCCCTGGCGCAAAAATTCTCGTCACCCTCCGTGATCCACGTGCCATTCTGGCAGCGCAAATCGCGCTGGAAAAAACAAGGCAGACAGGAAGGTTCTCGACTTACTACGTCATCGCACATTGGCGGGTCGCCGCAAAACTGGCGAAACGCGTTCGCGAAGCCGAAGTCCCTGGGTTTGTCGTCCAGTACGAACAGCTGGTGAGTCGACCGGCCAGGACCATGCAAGAAGTTTGCGCCTATCTCGAGATCGACTTCGATCCGAATACAGTCCTGACTCCGACAAAGGTCGGCCATTTCTGGAGCGGCAATTCGGCGGCGCGCGTCAACTTCTCTGAAATCAGCACTGAACCTGTGACACGCTGGGAGCGCGAGCTTTCCGACGACGAAATCGGGTGGGTGGAATGGCATTGCCGGGATCTCATGCCGGAGTTTGGCTACGAACCGCGGCTGAGCCGGCGGGAATTTCGCTATTTCGTTAGGCCTATTCGAGGCGAGCGCCTGCGAGAATACCTTAAGTCGCGCGCGTATTCACTTCGCGATGATCTGGCTCGACGCGCGGTCTGAGCCGCCCGACTTGCAATCACAGCCGACTCAGGCCATAATCCCGGCGAGATGTCGGGAATCTTCTTCGATCTTCCGAGCGTCCGGTTTCTACGACGATTCAGATTTCTTGAACAGATGCTGCAAAAGTTGCCGGCATCTCTGTTTCGTTGGTTGAGTGCGCCGGTTTGCGCTTCGAGACAAGTCCGTTCCCGGTATGACGAGGCGGAGTTTCCATCGGCGTCGCGGAGTGCTTGCAACAAGTTTGACTCGGCTCTTGATGAGTCGCGCGCCACGGACGGTGTCCCGAGCCTTTTCGGGGCGCTCCGCCCTTTTGACAATTGGAAACTAGTTAAGGATCAACATGAACTCTTATTCATCCGGAAGACGCTCACGCCGCCCGCGCGGTGGGGGCCGACGCAGAGGAAATCAGGAACGCTTTCGAGGACAACAGGAACCGGCGAAGACGCAGAAAAAGACGTTTTGGCAACGGGTTACCGAATTTTTCGGGAATGGCGGCGAGACGAAGAAAGCAGTAACACAACCGCGGAATGGCACACAGCCTTCGCGACCCACGCGCAAACCCGAACGGGTTGAAGTCACGTCGCCCCGTCTTTACGTTGGCAATCTCTCGTTCGATGCGACAGAAAGCGATCTCTTCGAGTTGTTCAACGGTGTCGGACACGTGCAAAACGCGGAGGTCGTAAGTTATCGCCACAATCAGCGCTCAAAGGGTTTTGCATTTGTGCAAATGCAAACCGTTGAGGAAGCAAAGCGCGCAGTGGAGGAATTGCACGACAAGGAGTTCCTCGGCCGGAGGCTGGTTGTGAGCGGCGCGAAATCCGACCAGCATCAGCCGCGTTAGGGTAGCGCATGCCTCCAGCTTGCGAGGTCGCTTTCAGGCAAGCGAGACGCATGCCCTACCTTTTAATTTCCAGATAAGCGCGCTCTCGGGCGTGGTTCGTCCCCGGTTGGAGCTGTTCGACGCGCATTTGTTTCAGGAACCAGCGTCCCTCGATTTTTTGCGCAGACACGACCTCAAACCGTTTAATCAATTGAGCGTTCCAGTCGTAGCCTTCCATCCGCATCAGTGCGCCGCTCGCCTTGTCTACCCACAGCAGTACGTTGGAATACTGCGACTCGCGCGACGGCGCGTGGAGCTGAAGTTTCCAGCACTTCCGAGTGCGGACACTTTCCTCGCCTAAGACGCGTGCGGCGGCCCAGTAAAGAAATTTGAATGCGAGATCGCCATAGGTCACAATCGTGCCGCGAATCTGTTCTTGGAGCTTGGAAAGCCCGACCTTCTCTGTCCCGGCATCGGTCACAAGATCAAGACGGGAACTGTTTTCGCCAAGGCGCAACTGCAGAGTTTCATCCGGGTTTGTGAAAGAATAGCGGATCAGCGGCCCGTTTTGCAGCAGGCGAAACGGAATCACCACGTCCTCCTGCCGGAGCTGCCCCTGCAGGTCGATCTGCTGGCGCGACTCGATCATGCGCACTGAATCGAGGATCTCCTTGGCCGACGGCGGAGGCTGGGCGAAGGCCGACCAAGCAGTCAGCGCAAACCAAATGACGAAACACGAATACCGAATCCAATTTCTGTCATTCCGAGCGAAGTCGAGGAATCCCGTGGCGAAAGCCTTAAAGTAGTTCCGCGGGATCCTTCGACTTCGCTCAGGATGACCGCTCGGCAATCTGGGCTTCGTCACTATTTCGTCATTCGTCATTCGTGCTTCGTCATTGGACCGCGTTTGTTTATTAGACGCTAGCGATTAAAACTTACATCCGATTGCTTGCTATTCGCATGGACCAGTCTCTTTTTCATCTGATCAACCAACAATGGACGAGTGCGCCTCTCGATTTGTTGATGGCGGGTTTGAGCGATTCCCAAATCTGGCGTCCGTTCTTCATCGCAGCCGGGTTTGGTGCCTTGCTTTTTGGCGGGTTCACAGCGCGCATCTTCGTAATCTGTCTGCTCATCTCCTTGGCAATCGCGGGGCTGGTCACGAGTGGATTGAAATCGGCTGTGGCCCGTCATCGGCCGAAACAGATGCAAACCGTGCGCATGGTGCAATTGCAAAAAGCGCGTCCAAAGTTTTTGACATTGTTTAAGAAACCCACCATTCGAGTTTCCGACTCCACCGATCGTAGCCGCTCAGGGCCGTCGTTCCCCTCTGGCCACACTGTAAACAACACCATTGCCGCGACGTATTTTACTTTGTTTTACCGGCGCCGCGGCTGGCTCTATTGGTTCGTCGCCATGGCGGTTGGATATTCGCGAATCTACCTCGGTGCACATTGGCCCAGCGATGTTGTGGCTACGCTGTTTCTCGGAATCGGTGAAGCATTGCTCCTGCTTGGCTTATTCGAGTTGATCTGGCGAAAAGCGGGCCGCAAATGGATGCCGGATCTATTTAAGCGGCATCCCAGCCTAATACTTGGGGAAAAGAGAAAGTGCGAATGATAAGCACCACGCGCGCGGTCTGGTTCTTTGTCGCGGCGCTGACAACAATTCGGCTTTCGCTACTGGCGACGACAGATCTCTCGTTCGACGAGGCGCATTACTGGATGTGGTCGGAGCGGTTGGCCCCGGCTTACTTCAGCAAAGGACCGGGGATCGCTTTCGCCATACGCGCTGGAACCGCTCTGTTTGGTGCAAATGAATTTGGTGTGCGCTTCTTCAGTCCTGTGCTGGCAGCAGGGACAAGTCTGTTGCTGTTTTATTTTGCCCGCCATTTGTTCGGTCCAACGGCTGGTCTCTGGGCGGTGATTGGTTTGAACGCCACGCCGATTTTCAACATCGGTGCGGTGCTAATGACGATCGATGCGCTGTCGATTTTCTTCTGGGTGACAGCGATGTTTATGTTTTGGCTCGCTCTGGAAAGTGTCGAACGCTGCCAAGGCTGGTGGTACTGGCCGATTACCGGTCTGCTGATCGGGCTGGGTTTTCTGTGTAAGTACACGAATGCCTTCGAAGTTGTTTCGGTCTTGGTCGCGTTGGCACTTGTTCCGCGGCTACGACGCGAATTCAAGCGGCCCGGCGTTTATTTGCTGATCGGGCTGTTCATCCTTTGCACAATTCCGCCGATTGTCTGGAACGCGCAGCACGCCTGGATCACGCTGGCGCACTTGCGATCGCGCGGGAGTCTCGAGCGTGGCTTCGGATTTCATCCCACTGAGGGGCTCTCGTTTCTGGCTCAACACTTCATCGTGTATTCACCACTGCTGTTTCTCGCGCTGGTCTGGGGCGTAATCGCCAGTGGGCGGCGAATCAATCAGCAGTTCAAAACGCTGTTCCTGATGTGGTTTGGTCTGCCGGTGTTCGTTTTTTATTTGCTGCTGTCCATTAACAAAAGCGCCGCGCCGAACTGGGATGGACTCGCTTTTTTTGGATTCGGATTGGTCGCGACGTATTTCTGGTGGGAACGGCTTCAGTCGAGCGTTCTTTTACGCATATGCGCCACCGTTGCTGTGCTCGTTGGACTGATCATGAGCCTTATCGCATTGGACACAGATGTTTTGCGCGTCGCAGGTTATCGACTGCCACGAAGCGACCCTAGTGACCGGATGCGCGGATGGAAGAGCGCTACCGGCGCGCTGGAAAAAATGCGCAACGATCTGGAAGCGCAATTGGGCGAAAAACTGTTTCTGATAGCCGACGGTCGCGATCGCGCATCGGAAATTTCATTTTATCTGCACGACAAACGAGTGGAAGGACCGGGACATCCGCCCGTTTATATTCCCGAATCGCAGGACATGGTGAATCAGTTCTCGTTTTGGCCGCGCTATGATCAATTTGTTGAGCTAAAAGCCGGTACGCCGCGACCAGAAGGCGAAGTTTACACCGAGGAGAGCGGAATCAACTTGTTCATCGGACGAGATGCGCTTTTCGTTAGGGCCGGAGAAAAGGATCGTGTGCCTCACAGTATCCAGGCCGGATTCCAATCCACCAGGCCGCTCGGCAAGATCGAAGTATCACGGTACGGAAAAGTGATACGGACCTGGCAGCTGTTCCTCTGTCGAAGTTATCGCACGCTGCCGTTGTAACACGGCCATCCTGGCTGTGGCGTCGAACGGGCATCTTGCCCGCCCGGGGAACAGCAGGCTGGGAAGCTTGCTCGACGCTTCAGGCAAAGATGCCTAAGTTACGCCAAGCGCGGACAGACTAGCAGGCTAAGGTTCTGCGTGGTACGCTGGCGACGACTGTTGCGAATATGCACGAAACCTCAGTTTCTGTGGTCGTTCCCGTGTACAACGAGGAAGAGAACGTTTCGATGCTGCAAGCGGAGCTCAGAGCGGCGCTGAAGGGCGTTGATCACGAAATCATCTTTGTCGATGACGGGTCGGCGGATCACACCGTGGAGGCAATCGACGTCGCGCCGAATGTCAGGGTGATCCGTTTTCAAAAAAATGCCGGCCAAAGCGCCGCGATCTACGCCGGACTAAAGGCCGCACGGGGGGCGACTCTGGTTCTGATCGATGGCGATTTGCAAAATGATCCCGCCGATATTCCAAGATTGCTTGATGAAATTGCGAGCGGCGGGGATCTGGTTTGCGGTTATCGCGCGCAACGCAGAGACACGCGTGTGAAACGGCTCACGAGCCGGATTGCGAACGCCGTTCGGAGCCGTTACACCAAAGACGGCGTGCGGGACACCGGCTGCACACTCAAAGCGATGCGGCGCGAATGCGTCGGGGCACTGGTTCCGTTCAAGGGAATGCATCGCTTTATTCCAGCGCTCGTGAAAGGAGCAGGGTACCGGCTGGTTGAACTTCCGGTAAATCATCGTCCGCGGCGTTTTGGGCAAACCAAATACGGCTTGGGCAACCGTGCCGTCCGCGCCACCATCGATATGTTCGGTGTGCGCTGGCTGCTTTCGCGGCGTTTGAATTACAAAGTGCGCGAGAAATGAGGCAGTTGATATCGAGCGGCGGGGTTAGAGCTTGTCCGCGAATGAATCGAGCTCTTGGGGCTTTGACGTTACTGTATCTATTCGTGGTTTGGAATATTCCAACCCTGGCTAGTACGGACGTGCGAAGCAGCGTGGTGTACGCGCCTCAGCCCGACTACCCTATCGGAGCGCGTAGACGTGGTTGGGAAGGCACCGCCCTTTTCCGGTGCAACGTACGACCGGACGGTTTCGTGTCATCGGTGATCGTGCTACAAAGCACCGGTATGCGATCCTCGATCAAGCAGGGATTGCCGCCTGCCAGAGATGGCGCTTCAAACCCGGAACAGTTAAGGCTGTAAAAATACCGCTAAGGTTTTCAATGCATCATGGCATCCGTCATCGCCTGGCTGGCGCGGTGATCGCGGACTAAGCCGGTCACCAAAACGCGCTTGTCAAGCCATGCCGCGCCGTTAAGCTTGGCCTCCCGCACGGAGAAGCATCCGCATGTCTCTCGCCAATCTACTTTCTGCCGAGCAAATCATTCCTGAGATGAAGGCCACGGAGCGTTGGTCGGCTATTGTTGAGCTGATCGACCTGCTCGTTAGTCTCGGTAAGATTAAGCCCGCGGATCGCGATTCGATTCTTGCCGCGTTAAGACAACGCGAGGAAACGATGAGCACGGGCATCGGTTTCGGGATCGCCATACCACATTGTTCATCCGATCGGCTCGACGAAGTCGTGGCGGCTTTCGGAAGATCCACAAGAGGGATCGAGTTCGACGCGCTGGATAATGCGCCAGTGAAGTTCGTTGTTCTGTTCATCGTTCCAAAAAATCAATTCCAAACGCACCTGCGCACACTGGCATCGATTGCGAAATTCTTGAACGACCGCTCTGTGCGCGAGAGTCTTGCCAGCGCGAAGTCCGCGGACGAAATTTTGGCGATCTTTCGCGAGCGCTCGTAGCTGTAGCAGCGATCGAGCAATTGTCCATGCGGCGATCACAGAGCGCCGCTACAATTCCGGCAGTACTGATGGATACCTTCCAATCAATTCTGGCAAAGCGGCTCTCTGAAGGTTTGGCGAAAGCCGGGTTGCCCGAAGCCGGGGAGTTGACACAGGCGACGGACCCGCGATTTGGTGATTACCAGACAAACGTCGCGCTCGTGCTTGGAAAGGAACGCGGCGAAAAGCCGCGCGGGCTCGCGGAAAAAATCGTTGCGCATCTCGATGTTGCCCAACTTTGCGAACAGGCTGTGGTTGCCGGCGCCGGCTTTATCAACTTTACATTACGCCCTGCTGCGATCGGAAAACAGACGCTTGACGTGTTGCGAGATGAACGGCTCGGTGTCGCCGAAACAGATTCGCCACAACGCATCGTAATTGATTTCGGCTCGCCGAATGTGGCCAAACCTATGCATGTCGGGCATATCCGCAGCACGCTGCTCGGTGACGCCCTGGCCCGCGTGGCTGAGTTTCTTGGACACGAAGTTATCCGCGATAATCACATCGGCGACTGGGGCACACAGTTCGGGATGGTCATTTACGGCTGGAAGAACTTGCTGGATCGACAAGCGCTCCAGCGCAATCCGCTCGCAGAAATTGTGCGCATTTACAAGGAAACAAACGAACGGGCCAGTAGCGATCCGCACGTTCGCGAAGCCTGCCGCCAGGAACTCGTGAAATTGCAGGCCGGCAACAAGATAAACGTGGATATTTGGAACGAATGCGTGGCGTTCTCGATGCAGGACTTTGAGCGCATTTATAAGCTGCTCGATGTGCATTACGACATGCAATGCGGTGAAAGTTTCTATCACGATCGGCTACCCGGCGTGGTAGACCGGTTGCTCAAGGCTGGCGTAGCCGAGATCAGCGAAGGAGCGGTAGTAGTTTTCTTCCGCGACGATCCAGAACTCGCGGATAAGCCCCTGATCAT
>QHPE01000068.1 GCA_003218945.1 Verrucomicrobiota bacterium
TGGATCAAAACTATTTATGTGCCGATAAGGTACTTTCGGATTTTCATTGGCTTCCCGGTCAGTTCCGCGTCTCAAATCGGACTCGTTCCAAGAAGGCATCTCGCGCAGTGGCGGAGAAACATCGTTGTGATAAGAAGCAACAACCTGGACGAAGTTGCCGTTGGTACTGCCTGACCCCTGGGCCAGAGATTTGGTGCCCAGTGGGCCATTGATGCCGAGCAGCACGAGAAAAACGCTGATCAAACACAACAACCAAGCGAGAAGACGCGAAAGAGAGAACGCAGATTTCCTAGGGGTTAATTTTTTCATATTATTTCTCCTTAAGATTGGCCACTTACGGGACGATCGTATCGGAATCCGTCAGTGATTGCCAAGCTTTCTAACATTATTTTTTTGTAATGTTTCGATACCACCGAAGATCACGTTTTGAGGCAGCCTGCCAATCACGCGCAGTTTTTCCGTGATCGACGCTTCTAGCGCTTTGCGTTCCGCGTGAACTGAAACTCTTTTAAACTAGCTCGCTGTATTTTGGAGCGGTGCGTCTCTCGACTGGCTTCACAGACCACCCTTAAATCGTGGTGGCAGGTGAATCGCTGCGATCATGCAGCGCGCGCTCCCGCCGGCAAGTTCGATGGTAGGAAGCTTCAGCGGTACGAGTCGAGCGCAGCGGCTCAATCTCTCACGTTGTTCTTCGGACAATGCTCGATCGGCGCGGCTGGATAGCCCCAGCAGTTTCTCACCACTTTGATTGTGTAGTTCAATGGCATTTCCAGCGAAATTTGCGATCTGATCTGCCGATAACTCCACGATCTCCTTTCCGGTCTTCTCCAGGCGCGCCCGCACGTCTTGCCGCTCGGCCTTGTTCCGAATCATCTCCAGACCAACCATCGCGAAGGCTGTGCCGATACACATCATCACGTTCGTGTGATAGATCGGCTCGCCATCGGGACCGATGCTGGTGAAGGTGACCGACTCGTAGCCAAAATCATCGACAAAACGTTGGACCATCTTTGGATTCGAACGATTTGAGAGCGAGACGTAGGCAATTTTGCTCGGATGATCGAGGACAAGACTGCCTGTTCCTTCCAGGTAGCAACCTTCATCCTCGAACAGCGAGTAATCGATCACCTGGGTGACGCGATAATCCTTACGGAGTTTCTCGACGATATCCTGCCGTCGCTCGCGTCGCCGCAGGGCTGAATACATGGGGAAAAGAGCGATCCGCCCATCATGATGCGTCGAGATCCAGTTGTTGGGAAAAATCGCGTCTGGTTTTTCCGGCTCAGCTGTGTCTTCAAAGACATGCACGTTTACTCCGGCCGCGCGCAGCATCTCCACCGCTGCGTCGAATTCCTTTCTCGCTGCCGGTGTTAAAGCATCTGAGCCCTGATTGGCATCACGTTGAAACGCATTATCTGCCGCCGTTTCTGGATTGGGGTAAAACCGGCAGGGCCGGATCATCAGAATTGAACTGGTGCTTTGGATGTGCGCAGCACTTTGGGTCATTAGCAACTGAATATTACCCTAGTCGCCTCAATGCCGCACCTGGCCAGCAGCTGCATTCTTGTCGGGATGCCGGCTTTCAGTCACCGAAGGAAATGTCGACATCTCGCGCGGTTTGCACCAGTTCGCCATTCGGCGGGACAAGCTTCAACCGATTGACTGCTTCGGCGATAGACACGTGACGCACCTGGTAGTTTTGATAACTCACCATGGATCCGAAGTGCCCCTCGTTGGCCAATTGGACGGCTTTGACGCCGAACCGTGTTGCGAGAATTCGGTCGAGCGTTGTCGGCGCGCCGCCTCGCTGGAGATGGCCGAGTACACAACAACGCGTCTCTTTTCCAGTGTGTGTTGCGATCTCGCGTGCGACAATTTCGGCGATCCCACCGAGCCGAAATTCGCCGCCTTCGACGTCGCGCTTGACTTGCTCGCCGTGTTTGGGTCGCGCACCTTCGGCAACAACAACGACAGTGCCAAAGTAACCGGCTGCCTCGCGCGTTTTGATCACGCCGGCGATCTTCTCGTAGTCGAATGGAATTTCGGGAATCAAGATAATATCGGCGCCACCCGCGATGCCGCCATGTAATGCGATCCACCCAGCATGCCGTCCCATCACTTCGACGACAATGACCCGTCGATGACTGGTCGCCGTAGTGTGAAGTCGATCCAGAGCGTCCACCACGACGTCAACAGCAGAATCGAAACCGAACGTAGTTGCTGTCGCTTCGAGGTCGTTGTCGATGGTCTTCGGGACACCAATGCAGTCGATCCCGGATTCTTGTAGTTGTTGCGCAGTCACGAGCGAACCATCCCCACCAATAACGATCAATGCTCGCACCCTGAGATCTTCCAGAAGCTTTCTGGCGTCCGCGATAATCTTGACCGGCACTGTTGCGCGATCGCCGGCGCCGACTTTCGCAGCGAAGTGGCCGCGATTCGTCGTACCGAGAATGGTGCCTCCAAGCGCCATGATCCCGTTTACAGCGTGCCGATCGAGAATGACGTGATTGCCAGGCGGAAGCAGACCCTCAAATCCATCGCGAAAACCGATTACTTCCCAACCGAGCTTGTCCGCGGCGAGTACGACCGCACGCAGCACCGCATTAAGCCCGGGACAATCGCCACCGCTGGTTAGCACACCAATGCGCGGCTTCATTTTCGCAACGGTGAAATTAGAGAAGTTTCTTCGGATCAGCCAGACGACCAGCAGCCGCCCATTGATCATAGAGCTGCCAGCCGCGTTGCAGCAGGGCTTCGGCTTCTCCGAATCTATTCGTGCTACCCAGGAGCACGACCATCAGGTGACGCGGATAAACTGTTTCCGTTTGGCCGTTGCGAACAATTTCCGACTCGCGATTGGCATAAAGAATCAAACATTCGCCGGATCGAGCTGAGGTTCCGGTCTTCACTCCGTCGATGCCCATTTTTCCCAAAAGCTCGTTCGTGTTACGAAGCATATAATTCAACGGATGACCTGCGCGATTGAATGAAATCTGGCGTTCCTTTTGCGACACATAAAAACGGAAGCTCGGCTTGCTCATCGCGTATCGGGTGAGGCGCGCCATGTCTTCGGCCGTGGAATACAGCAGCGGCTTCACCCTGTAATCGATCCCGTGCGGATTGACAAAACGGGTGCGCTCCATCTTCAGCTGTTTCGCCAACGCGTTCATCTGAGCGACGAAAATGTCGGCGGGCGTCAATTTCGCACCCGCCTCAATCGATTCCAGCCTCGAACCGACATGATATGCCAGAGTGTAGGCTGCAATGTTGTCAGATTGCACAAGCGCAGCATAAAGGAGATCGCGTAATGTAACGCCGTCGCCCGGTTGGAAGCCGATGGGATTTTCCGTGATTCCTTGAAGGGCCTCCGGCGGGATGGTCACCATTGCGTTGAGATCGCCAGATTTCTTTTCTGACCAGTCCAACACCACGCACGCGGTGGCAATCTTTGTCAGGCTACCGACTTGCAGTTTCTTTCTGGGTTCCTGTTCTTCCAAAACGTAGCCAGTCTGCGCGTCAGCAATCAGGTACGCCTGTGCCGCAACCGCTGAGCGAACAAAGGATGCGCCCGCAACAAAAGCTGCGAAAAAAATCAGACATCGACGCGGTGAATGCATAGATCCCGTGGAACGGCAGCATCTTAATCGGCACCTCCTGATTCGCAAACGGGTTTGGATTTTCCGCAGGTGGCTTCTCCAGTCCCGATAATGTCGTTCTGAGCGAAGCGAAGAATTTCTGGAAATTTCCGAAAGACATCCCAGCCAGAGATGTTTGAAAGCCTCGCCTCATGCTACGCATTTCGTTGCCGCGCTCGGCTCCACATGATGAAATTCTAATTTGCTTTCTGTGGTGTTCTAGCACGGCTGATCAGCAAGCGCATGAGACAATAAACAAGGATTGCAGAGGGGATGGCTAGAAAAAGCGAGCCAACGAATGCAGGCCAGTAAATAGGCCAAACGAGGCGCGAAAACACATGCCAGTGCACGAAATCGCGCAGTCGAAACTGGCGAAAATGGACCCGCTGCGCCGCTGGCCGATTCAGTATCCAGCAGCCAAACTGGTATTCCGCAACATAGATCGCCGGCATCGCCCAGATCACGACGTCGTGCAGCGTGACCGCGATCGCGGCGGCAATCTTATTGCAACGAGAAACCCAGGCCACTCCAATCGATAACAAAGTTTTCAGCGGATATAGCGGCGTAAACCCGAAGAAAATCCCAATGGCCGAGCCGAGGGCAATCGAGTGCGGAGTATCGGCAATCGCCATCAACGTCATGTGATGCGAAACAAGCCAGCGTTTTAGTCGCGCCAGTGTCCCTGGCAATCGTGACTCGTAAACGGATTCAGTGGCTTCGGTTGAGCGCTGTGTTTTCAACATGATCAACTTGGCAGAAAAAACCGAACGTCCAACGTCCAACTCCCAAATCGAACGACAGAACCGTGTGCTTTATAGCGAGTAGCAATTCGCTACCTGCTTCGACATTCGATGTTGGAAGTTGAGCGTTGGACGTTCTTTTCGCAACCTAGAACAACTCCGGCGTCTCCGGAGGTGTGCGAATGATCTGGCCCAGCGCTTTGCGCAACCGAAGCGCTGCGCGCGGCGCGTAATCGAGATTGTTGTTATTGAAGATCGCATGCACCTCCCGCGCTTCCCTTTCGAGTTTTCTGCTGCGCTCTGCGACCTCGGCGATTTCCTTCTCGTTGTAATCGTAATCAAAACGTGCGGCCACCGTTTTGCCGGTGATGTAAGCTTTCGCGTTGCGCCCATGCAGACGCAGGTATGCGACGTTCGGGTTTGTCACTTCCTCTACATCCGATGGCATCACCGTAAAATGGTCGGATGCAGGCGCGTCCACGTTCACAAAAATCGCGGCGTGCTTCCGCACAAACCCGGTTGTCGATTGAAGTTGATCGCCGACTGCCCAATTCCGATTTCGAAACTCAATCGCCAGCTCGTATCCCTTCAGCGTCTCGATTAGCGGTTCGAGCTCACTCAGCTGATGTTTTCGTGGCGAAAAGGCCGGTGATAGTTGCAAAAGTAGTACGCCCAGCTTTCGGAAGCTGCGAAAGATTGCCATCGCGCGCAGGAAAGCTTTGAGCACTGCCTCCTGTATGTCTGGAGTCGTCTTAACCTTCCCTTTCGCGTCTGTCACCGCGCGGCTTTGCAAGTCCGGAGGCAATAGCTTCGCCGGCGTCGAGTGAAACGAAAGCAGTTGGTGCAACTTTACATCGAAAGTGAAATCATCCGGCGTTGCAGCGCACCAGCGCTCAACCATTCGTGGATCCGGCACAGAATAGAATGTCGAGTTCACCTCGACCAAATCGAAATGCTGCGCATACCAGGGCAATCGGTCGGCTGCCGGCAGTTTCTTCGGATACCAACGTTCGACAAAACCGGGATCGGACCAGCTAGCCGTGCCGACCAGAATCTTTCCGCTCACGCATCAAGGAAGTCGCGACTCCCGGCGAACGCAAACAGCACGCATGAATACAGCGCGGCTGGAAGAGAGACAATTGGTTGCGGGGGCTGGATTTGAACCAGCGACCTTCAGGTTATGAGCCTGACGAGCTACCAGGCTGCTCCACCCCGCGTGCTTATTATGGCAAGGCGGGTGACGAAATCAAACCGAAATCCTCTCGGCAAGAAAGAATGATTCCCGGACAAAAATTGGCTCCAGCGGTAGGATTCGGCGGTTGCTTCCCCTGTGTTTACTACGATTGAAAATGCAGTTTACAGTGCAGTTTGCTGGCAATTTTGCTGGCACTTCAGAATGAGAATTATCGGCCTGCTATGCTACCAGCTGCTTCGGCGAAATCAGACCACTCTTGAGCTTCTCGGACGCTCCATCACTGGGTTGCAGGTTCGATCCTGCACGGTGCAGCTCAACCTTCAGGCGCTGACGGGCTTACCTGGCGCGTCACATTGAAAACGTAGCTGCATTCGTAGCTACGAAAGGTTCTTGCGACCCGCGCGGGCTTTTGCAAAAGTAACTTTGAATTACTTCTGTCGATTATCTGCCCTGCGCCTTGTCGGCGAGTCATTACAAATCGGCAAAAATGTTATTAGCGGCGAAAGAGCCATTCAGAGCGAGAGTGGCAAAACGAGCCTGCCTCAAGCGCCGAAAGTAAGACTCCAAACGCAAAACAGCCCGTTATTTTTGCACAAATCCTTGTACAACCGCATCGCATTTGCCGGCCCGCGATAGGAAACGCCGATGGACGCAATGGACAAAGACTTTGTGGGTGCAACGACATCGGACCAACCTTTTTGGATGCATTCCCGCGCCTGGCTGATCTCCAAGAAATCCGGAAAGTGCCAGGAGATCTTCCGCTACACATTTTCGCAGGAAGCGACGATCCAGTTGGGCAAAGATTGGAAGGAGTGCGTGTGCTGATCGATCGTTATCACAGCGCGGGTCTCGGTTCAATTGCTCACGATTTCTACTCAGGCGGTAGACATGAAATACTGCACGAAGTGAATCGTCGCGACGTTATCACAAATCTGCTGGTCTGGATGTCGAGCATCGTAGAAAGGCGATCATGACTTTCGCGCCGCCCTTCGCCAAACAGTACGCGCAGCTCGGCCAAGTGATCGTGCGTGCTGCGAAGGATTATGCGAACGACGTGCGCGAGGGTCCATTCCCAAAATCAACACTCAGCAACCAACCCACCAGCGATCTTGCCGGCCGCCGTGTGATCCCCAGCCTGAATGATCGCGCGTTTGAAGAGCTGAAGGGCGCACGTGTGCCGGTCCGCTGATGATCCGCGTATGCAAGTCTGTTTACTAAAATCGAAGATTCACCGCGCCTCAATCACAGATGGCAATCTGAAGTACGAAGGCAGCCTGACCATCGCCGCCGACGTGATAGAGAAATGCGGCCTCATAGCTTACGAGCGCATCCTGTGCAGCAATATGGCAAACGGAAATCGCTTCGAGACCTACGCCATCCCCGGCGATCCCGGTTCGGGCCAGATCGTCCTCAACGGCGCAGCTGCCTTCCAGGGAAAAAGAGGTGACGTCCTCACCATCATGAGCTTCGCCCACGTCCCCAAACATCGCATCGTGAAGGAACGCGGAATTTAACCGAACTGAATCGCCGCGACGTGATCACCAACCTGCTCGTCTGGATTTCCGGCATCCTGAAAAAGTCATCCTGATTCTCGCGGGCATGCTCGCCCTCGGAGTGGAACTGCGTCACCTGCAACGCGACGAAAGGCGTTAGGTGCGCGGCTGTAAGAATTTGGAAGTGTGCGAGAGAAGCGTTCGGCGCCCTCCGTTAGTTTACGGTAACAGCCGAATCGCGAGTACTTCGAGCCCGGGATGGTGTCACGCACGTCGGCTGCAAGTCGAAGTAACGACGCACTCGCATGTTCGTCAGATCAAATGCGAGTGATTCTTTCTCAACCAATTTTCCACGTCCTTACGCAGCTGCCGAGCCAGCATTGCAATTTCTTCGGCCTCTTTCTCTGAAACTAACCCTGACCGCTCGTAATCGCCGATGTTCCGCTTCTTACGGAAAGCGTCGAGTCTCGACACAAGTTTTGCATCAGCACCGATTGTCAACGCCAAGCTCTGAATGACGCGATAGTGATGCGCCTCGCGCGAAGAACGATATCCGCATGCAGCCAAAGCAGCTGTCGCACATTGCAAAGCCGCGTTGTAAGCAATCGCAAGCTGCCAATCCTCGCTTAGTCCTTTGGCCGCGCGATCGCGCAAATCTCGATCAGCCAATCCAAGCAGATCTGCAATTTCCTTTCGATTGGTCCGATCTTGAACCAGCCAGCCGTTACGCTCCCAATCGCTTAAGCTGACGCTCGTCTCCTATCAAAAATATTTTGGGTTTGCCGACGACGTTTTTCAGAAACGGATGGCTCGCACGCAATTTTTTGCGGAATTCTTTCTCCGAGTACACACTTGGGTTCACTTCCCGGCCGATTGAATCTTGCGCCGGTTGCAGGGCCGCCGCGATGTCGCCGAATGTCACGTCTCCTACAACGACCATGTCCACATCGCTGCCGGCCTTCTCCGTCTGCTCAGCAACCGAACCATGGACAAAAGCCAAAGTGATTCGATCCCTGAACTTGGTGATGGCTTCGCGCAACACGTCCGCGATACCCGCAGTTTTCACTGCAAGAGCTTTTAACTCGCCGAATACTGGTGAATCGCGGTTCGCCTGATAGTACACCTGTTGCCCCCGACGATTGCGGACGAGGAGCCCGCTATCGACCCATGCCGACAATTCGCGTTGCGCAGCGCCCTGCCCCACACCGGCAAGACGCACGATTTGGCGCAAATAGAATGATTCCTCCGGGCGAACAAAAAATAGTGCCAGCAACGCTCGCTGCGTTTTCCCGAATAAGGCCGATCCCACAGACTGAGACGCTTTGCGAGACGATTCCTGTGCACCCATTATGGGTACAATCGTACCCAATCCGGGTGCATAGGCAAGAGAGGCAGGCGACCTCATCGGAGTACCTGGCACGATAGAATTTTTAGCGCGATTTGCGCACAAGATTGTGAGCCGGCGGGCGCGGGAGCTTGCAAATTCGCCGGATCAAGACGCAATCACCGATAACCCGCGAGCGTTTTGCTCCTGCGACTGTCAAGAAATGTTGACTTCTCTGAAAGCTAGTGTCTAGCGTGTTCGCGGGATTTGTTTGGTTGTTTGTTTTCTCGATAAAAGTCGGTTGGGGTCGGCGTGGCAGATTCGGGATCACTCTTCTCTTGGCTTCGTCGTTTTCCAACTGGTTCGCATTGTAAAAATCAGATCCCCGGCTCTCCATCCTGACCCAAGACGCGCGTCACGACCCGTGGGCCGATCTCGCCGTCAGTCTCACTGCGGAGCAACCGGGGAATGGACCAATTCTATGGCTAAAGGGACGTTTTTCAAAGTCACGGTTCTCGCTCAGCAGTTGCCAAATAATACGACACATCCGCCGGGCCACGATGGTGATGGCGGTGTTGGCTTTTTTCCCGCGGGCCCGGTGCTGCTGGTAAAGCGCGCCAAAATAGGGCGAACAACCAATGGCCACCCAGCTCGCTTCAAGTAAGGCCCATCGTAGCCATTTGTTGCAAAAAGGCAGGAGCCGGCCGTGGGCCACTTTGCCGCCGCTGGCGTGCGTGGTGGGAACAACGCCGGCGTAAGCGCACAGCTTTTCGCTCGTTGGGAAGCGCTCAATTTGGTCGATCTCGCAGCCAATCACCGCTGCCAAAGTTGTTCCAATTCCAGGCATGCTGAGTAACTGCCGATGAATCACTTCGCTCTTAAACTCGGCTGCAATGCGTTTCTCCTGGGCCTTCATTTGTTGAGCAATCAGATCGTGCAAAGCCAGCTGTTCGCGCAGCAACATGCCGTCGGGTTCGGGCAATTGCAGCTGGCGCAGAAAGAACAGCCCACGCTGCCCGAAGATGTCCGAACACTGTGGCAACTCCAGCCCACGCTGCCGATCCAGCAACGCGTGGATGCGATTGCGCAGCATCGTGCGCAGTCGTGCCCAGTAAAGTCGCTGCCTCAAGAGGTTTTTGCGCGACCGAGTCTGGCGCCTGGGCACGTGCGCTCGCGCCACGAGGTTGCCTCGCAATAGCGTCCCTAACGCATGCGCATCCAGCCGGTCGGTTTTGATCTGCGCATCGGCAATGAGCCGTGTCTTGGCCGGATGAGCCAGCACCACCTCTTCAACTTGATCCAGCTCTTCCAGCTCGTCGTGAATCAGACCCCAATTCCAGCAGGCCTCCACTACCGCCTTGCTCGGACCTTCCAAGCTCCGAAAAAATTGAGCGAAACCACAACCCGTATTGCCCTCTACCCGGGCTTCACGCAGCTTGCGGCCTCGCTCGTCTAGTGCACAAAGCACACTATACTTCTTGTGAACATCTACTCCAACGTAGTTCATGAAAGCAGCTCCTCCTTTTTGGCTCTAGCCTACGCTGAACAACTGCTTTCATCCTACCTGACCCTAATTTCCCTAATTCTAAGTCACGCGCTGCCCATTTATGGGGACGTTTCGGGGTTCGAGCCTCGTAGGCTCCGAGGTCGCGAGCAGACTTGTCGCCGCGTAACAAATGACGGCCGCGTGCAGATTACCATTGTCCAATGCTTCACAAGCTTCCGGCTCGACTGTTTTTGTGTTGAGATGAAAGCACGCGATGCTTTGCGCGTCCCAAGGCGATGAACCTGAGCAACTTTCTCAACGAGTTCAAGCGGCGCAACGTTTACAGGGTTGCGGTCGCTTATGCGGTTGTCTCCTGGCTGCTAATTCAGGCGGCGGCGATT
>QHPE01000224.1 GCA_003218945.1 Verrucomicrobiota bacterium
TGAGCGCTTTATTATCTGTTTGCTCGAAACGTCAAACATGAAAGAAAACCAAAACAACAAGGCGCTTTGTGTTCTCTTCAATCCGATCGTACTCGCCGCATCAATAATAAAATATATATGAACGCACACCTCCGCCTGACAGCGCTTCTTGCCGTTTTCGCATTCCTCACGGCTACCACAACCATCATGCACGCGGAGGTGCTGGCGGCGACCGAGGGCATCGATGTGCCCGAACTTCCACGCAAATGCATAAAGCCCAAAGAACGTGCACCGGTACCCACCAATCTGTTCGCGCCGTTCGCTTGCCTGGAGCCGGTGGTAAACGTGAGCGCCACGCCTGGCAACCAGGCTGAGAGTTTCGTGCTCGTCAACCCGACCAACGCAAACAACCTCGTGGCCTTCTCCAACACCAACTCAGCCAGCATCTTCCGCGCGTACTCAATGGATAGCGGCGCGACATGGACACGCGGCACGGTCGCCACGGGTGTGGCGTGCTGCGACGGACAGGCGGCCTGGGACACGTTCGGCAACCTCTTCCTAGTCTATATCAACAGTGGAGTTGACCAAATCAACGTGATTTTGAGCACCGACGGCGGTGTGACATTCGGTGCACCGGTAACCGCGGGCACCGGCAGCGTTGACCAACCGTCGATCGCTGTGGGCAACGGCAGTGTGTGGGTCGACTGGAACCACGGCGGAAGTATGGTCGCGCGTGGTGCTCCGGTGACGGGTCTCGGTGTTTGGGGACCGTTTAACGCGCTACAGACGATCCCGTCCGCGACTGGCAGCTTCGGAGGTATCGCGGTCGGGCCTGGCCCCGGTGGCGGCAAGGTCATCGTGACCTATCAGAACCCGTATAATAACGAGGGTCCGTCGACGATCTACGCCAATGTAGACGCGGACGGATTGGGAGCGGGCGGTTTCGGCCCGCCCGTTACCGTTTCGGCGACTAATGTGGGCGGCTTCGACTATATCCCCGCGCAGAGCGAACGCTCGGTCGACGCTGAGGCCGGGGTAGTATGGGACGCAACCGGTGGGCCGTTCAATAACCGTCTCTACCTGGTGTACACAGATGAGACGGTCAACGAGAATAACGACACCGATATTTTGATGCGCACATCGACTGATGACGGCGCGACGTGGAGCGCGCCGGTGCGCGTGAACGACGACGCGACCACGAACAGCCAGTTTTTGCCCTACGTCGCGCTCGATCCCACAACCGGCACGGTGGGAGTGGGTTTTCACGATTGCCGCAATGACAACGGCGTGCCGGGCCCGGGAGGGACGAACACCATTCCTAACGACGATGCGGAATACTACGGCACCTTCAGCACCGACGGTGGCGTGACCTGGGCGCCGAACCGGCGTTTGAGCGGCGGGTTCTCGAACGCGTCGGATTCCGGCAATGGCATCGACTATGGTGACTACGTTGGTTTGACTGCGCTCGCGGGCAAGCTCTACACGGTGTGGGCGGACAACGCGAACTGCGATGGCACGAACCCGGATGGCACGTTGCACGCATTTGACCTGTACACGGACCCGCTCATACTCACGGGGGCAAGCCCAACGCCTACGGCAACGGGCACGCCAAGTCCAACGCCTACGTCCACTCCAACGCCAACAGCTACAGCTACGGCTACTCCCACTGCGACAGCCACAGCCACATTCACGCCTACACCAACACCAACACCAACACCAACGCCTACCCCTACACCCAGGCCTTTACCCACACCAAGAGTTCATCCCACGCCACGACTTCGCCCCACACCGGCGCCCCGGCCGTGATGGGGAAGATTTGATCGGGACAGCTGATTGTCGCGCGCCGCGGAGAAGCGGGTCGCCATTAATCCGGCGCATAATTGATCTTCGGTGCGCTCGGCTCTCCACTTGGCGGCTGCGCCGAAGGAAACTGCACAGAGTCACTAGTCCGAAAATCAGGGGCCTGATGCTTTTGGCAGATCTTTGCTCGGCAGCTTTCCGAATTTCGCTTCCATTCCGCGTTCGACCCTTTGCTGTTTGATACTTGCCTTTTCGTTCTTAAGAGTGATGAGCAGCTTTGTCAGTCCTTCGTTCAGTCCTTTGTTTCCTGCGTCCCATTCAGATTTCGGCTTGAAGACCACGCCGGGGTAGATCTTGGTCAGCTCGGGTACAACTTTTCCTTCTCTCTGAACTCGTTCAATGATCGGGACCAATTGATCGATATCGCCAAACGCATATCCGTTGATGTAAGGGCCCACCAACTGTTGGAAGGCATTCTGCGCCTGGAACAGTTCGAAGCCAGCATTACCGATGCTGCCCATCTTATTCTGATCGATTAGAGTCGCAAAAAGGCGCCCGCGATATTGGGCCGAATAAAACCAATAAATTGAGTCTTTTCTGAAACCGAGATCGTAGAGGCGAATCGCGGCTACGTACAGCTCGGGAAAATTGAGAGTCTCCCATGACTGTTTCATTTTCGCGATAGTAGCCAAGAACTCGGATTCGCTTTTAGCTGCCAACCCACTGCTAAACCGGCCGACCTCGATAGCAGGGCCGTTGGAATTGTAGTACGGCGTAATGTAAACCTCGATGTGAGCGGGGTCGGTGATGGTTTGGCCAGCGACGAGACCGGCACAGATAACGATAAGAATGACGATGACGTTGCGCTTCATTTCAGCCTAACGAACCGCAAGCTCAACCATCGGTTTAGCGGGCGCAACTCGCAGTGCGTCTGCGTTAAAAATTTAACGACAGGTGCATTCGACCGAAAAGTTTGATAAACAGATGCCTGATGAAGAGCATCTGGCGCAAACATTTGATCGTTTGTCTTTTTCTGGGACTGCTGGCGGTCACGATTTACTTCCTGGATCAGGCGTTTCTCGGACCACAAGCCGGCGGCGGCAATTGGATCACGTTGGATTTCCGGGGCCTTATATTTTGGACGTACGTCACGTTAGTCGCCATCCAGGTCATCGTAACTTCGATTGCCCTCCTCTCATTTCCCAAGGCAGGATTGTTGCGCATTCACGTTGCCTCGATCCTGCTCTCCGTGATTCTGCTTGTCACAGGCGTTTTCGCTTACGGGAAGCTGCGGCGCACGGCCATCTCCAACGAACACCGAGCGTTGATGGCCAGTCGCAGACCTCTAATGAACGTCATTGAACTGAAGGAGTGGTCGTATTTTCCCGACGAGAGTCATCCAACGAAGATCCGCGTGAAAGTGGTCGTCCATCAATCGGGGAGATTTGCGGGCAACTTGACTGGAGAACAAACGGGAGATTCCTCGACAACCATTTTTGAATCCACCAATGGACCCGAGAGCCAGCGTCAGGTGCGTAGCGGAGAGGCGTTCACGTATGCATTCCCGCTAAAATTTCTGAACGTAGGCCAGGCCGATGACGTGCGCATCACGTTGTACCTGTTCAAGGCTCCGACCGGGCCTGCGCCAGGCGATATTGCAAGAATCTTTATGAACTCACCGCAGCAGAATGATGATGGCGAGTATTTCTACGGCGTGCTGCCACCTCCTTCGCAACCTGCCGAATGATCGTGCCCCGAGGGTAAAGTGTCTCATATCGGCCAAGTATCTCCACAACCAGCCGGAGGGGGAATGTTTGCGGTTTTTCCTGGTCCGGCGGTATTCCCGACGTAATTGATTAAAGACTTGAGCGTCGTGAACTGCCGCTCGGAGTGTGTAAAGTTTCATAATCTAGTCAGGCTTGTGGTTGCTCCAATTGGCGGCGGTCAGAAAAACCGTAGCGTTTGCTTTGATTTAAGCTCTGCAGCGTTTTCATCAGGCGTGCCTCGTAAGAATCACACAAAGGAGACTCGCCATTTGGCTGGACCCATTCGGGATGTTGGATGCGCAGGTCGTCGTGAAGTTGTTTGCGCAGATCTGCGTAGGTATGGATTTGGTGAACCATAACCATGGGTGGGTTTGCGTTTACCTCGGCGACGCTGCCATCGCGTTAGCCAACAAAATTATTGGCCAAGCAGCGAGGAACACGATCATGCTAAAAGCAACCAGCTCAGATACATAATCCGGTTGTGCCCGATATGCGTGCCGATCACTGAAGAAACGAGAAGCACGAACGCGAAACGAGTTTGTGGTTTCCATGTCCATGTAGAAATAGACAACGCTTCAAACGCTCGCGTTTGATCGTAAACGTAACGCTGCTGTCACTTTCCCCCGTGGGGCCATGACACCGCGCGGGCGGCGGTTTACACGAGAATGGCGCACACGATAGAGGCGCGCGGTAGCACTGACGCCGCATTGGCAGGCTACAGCCCTAGTGACCGTATCGAGCTAAAAAATTGAGCAGCGGATTACTCGCCGTAGTAGTAGGCGCCGCCGTAATAGCCGTACCAGGGATAGTATGGGTAATAATCTGGCGCGTAGTATGTATCATAACGCGCCTCGGGCGTGCGGTTGCTGCTAGATACGGCGTAATGCGTGTCAGCGCAGCCGCTAACCAGAAGTGCAAAGACGATGGACACCAGCAGCGCAAAAATTGCCGCGAAGAGCTGCCGAGTTTTTTTGATTATGGCCGTCACTAGCGTTTGGGGCGCTCATTTGAAGGGACGCCTTAACCAAACGCAAGCCTAAAAATTAAAACGCATCGGCACAGCCGCCGTCATGCAAGCCGCACCGATGCGTCAGCCAACCGCGCGTCGCAAATTAATACCAGTCCCCGTAAACGTTGCTGCCGTAGTAGCGCGGCCCGTATGCGTCGTTATAGCGAACGCCGGAGCGTACGATGGTAGTATCGTAAGCTGGGCCGTAATAGTACGAATACGGATTACCGTACGAGTACGTCCGATAATAGCCTGCCGGATAATAACCGGTGTCGTATGCTACGTACGGCCCCTCTGCACATCCGCCCAGAAAAGTCGCCACCAGTCCTGCGCACAGGATCGACAGCAATACTGGAGTGCGACGCTTGGATTTCATTCTCGTTTTCATGAGATTTCCCCTTTCTCAATTTTGGTTTCCCTCTTGCTGCTGGTCGCTGAGACAGGAGAGTCGCCGACCAGCAAGGTGTTTCATTGTACGATTCGAATCCGGTGCCTCGATTGGTCGCCGGCCTGGTGAAATTAGCGGAACCTTGTGGCCACGGCCTCCATCGGTTTCCCGGTCTCCTGGACGTTGGTTTGGCCCAGCTTCTCCTGGGAGGTGAGTTGTCGCGCGATCTGGCTCAAGCTGTCAGTTGCGGCCTTGAAGTTTTCCTTTCCAAAATAGAAGGCTATCACTGTGCCGACCCAAGCAGCGACCACCGGCAACACAGAAGCAAAAACATACTTTGCCGCATCGAGAAACTCACGCCGAGCCTCAACGTCGGTACTCCAGATTGATGCATTGTACCCGGCAATCGCAATGATAACTATCCCAAGCAAGGCGATAGCGATCAGAGCCCAAGTGGTGACTGTTTGAGCTAGTCGGCCCCTGAGCTCATCTGATGAGGCCTGAACTCGTGCTCCCCGCTTTGATAAATAAAGAAACCCCCA
>QHPE01000220.1 GCA_003218945.1 Verrucomicrobiota bacterium
CTGAACCATGTGGGCACTGAAGAGATAACCGTTAGCCAGCGCGCTAAACGGTGAGATGAAGGCCAAAAGAAATAGAACGAGCGCAGCAACGAAATAGACGGGCCTGCCTCGTCGCCAGAAGGCGAGAACGTAGCCGCCAAAAGCAAGTGCGCTAAGAAGTAGAAGAATAGAATTCCATGTCCATGCGGTAGTGAAGAATTGGTAGGTGGTCATCGAAGGAGTGGAAGGATGTAAACAGTGAATAGAACAAAGACCCAGACGACATCGACAAAGTGCCAGTAGTAACCGACTGACTTAAAGGCCGCCTCGCGGCGGCCAGAAGCGAAATCGCCCTCCCACGCCAGCCAGAGAAAAATCAACAGCGCGATCAAACCAAGAAGCACGTGCAAACCGTGAAACCCAGTCAGGGTGAAGAACGTGGTCGAGAAGAGATTGGTGCTGAGATCGACCCCGGTCTGAAACAGTTTCCAATACTCCGTTCCCTGACCAACAAGGAAAATACCGCCGAGCAGGATCGTCAGCGCGAGCCAGCCGAGCATCGTGGCGCGTCGCTGTCGTCGCAGCCCGATCTCAGCCCGCCAAAAAGTGAAACTGCTCGCGAAAAGACAAACGCTGAACACCAGCGTCCGCGGAACATCCAGTTCTTTCGGTCCGGGACCGGCTTGTGGCCGAGCGTAGAAATACAAATAGGCAAGGATAAGCGCCGCGAAGAATCCTGCTTCGGAAAGAATGAAGCTTAGGA
>QHPE01000221.1 GCA_003218945.1 Verrucomicrobiota bacterium
GCTTCGAGTGTTGCCATCGCAGTCCTAAGCCTGGGTGTCTGGGGACACCACATGTTCACGGTGGGAATGGGTCGGCCACTCGATGTGTTTTTCGCCATTTCCTCGATGCTCATTGCAATTCCAACCGGCGTGAAGGTGCTCAACTGGACCGCAACAATGCTCGGCGGTCGGATCCGTTTCGATGTGCCGATGTTATGTTGCATTGCGTTTCTCATTCAATTCCTTGTCGCGGGCCTCACCGGAATCAGTCATGCCAGCGTGGCACTCGATTGGCAGACTAAGAACAGCTACTTTCTCGTCGCACATTTTCACTTTGTGGCGGTAGGCGCGATCGTCTTCGCAGTCATCAGTGGCCTGCAATATTGGTTTCCGAAAATGAGCGGCCGCATGCTTTCAGAGCGGCTCGGCAAATGGACGTTCTGGCTCATGGTCATCGGTTTCAACATGACCTTCGTTATTCAGCATTTCCTTGGGTTGCTAGGCATGCCGCGCCGTGTTTATACCTATCCCGATCTTCCAAACTGGGGTTGGATGAACATGCTCTCGACCAGCGGCGTCTTCTTCATGAGCGCAGCGGCGCTAATTCTAGTTTGGAACCTGGCCACTTCATTTTTCCGAGGCAAAGTCGCCGGCGATAACCCCTGGGACGCATGGACCCTCGAATGGGCTACGACGTCGTCGCCGCCGCATGAAAACTTTATCGCGCTGCCGCCGATCCGCAGCCGACGACCATTATGGGACCTGGCTAACCCTGACCGTCCCGACCCGATAGTAGGAGAGAATAGCGCCGCCGTAACCCGTCCCGATCACAACAAAGTTGGCATTCTGACTTTCATTCTTTCCGAAGCAGGATTCTTTGCGGCGCTTATCCTTGCTTATTTGTATTTCTACGCTCGGCCGCAAGCCGGTCCCGGGCCGAAAGAACTGGATGTTCCGCGGACGCTGGTGTTCAGCGTTTGTCTTTTCGCGAGCAGCTTCACTTTTTGGCGATCCGAGGTTGCCCTGACGAAACAGCGTCGCGGTTCCATGCTTGGCTGGCTCGCGCTGACCATCCTGCTCGGCGGTATCTTCCTTGTTGGTCAGGGGACGGAGTATTGGAAACTGTTTCAAACCGGGGTCGATCTCAGCACCAATCTTTTTTCGACCACATTCTTTACCCTGACTGGCTTCCACGGTTTGCACGTGCTCCTTGGGCTGATCGCGCTGCTGATCTTTCTCTGGCTGGCGTGGGAGGGTGACCTTGCTTCTGGGCGCGGCGAATCGGCCTTTAAGTCGGTCGGCTACTACTGGCACTTTGTCGATGTCGTCTGGGTCTTTGTTCTACTCACCGTTTACATCCTTCCACTTGTTCGATGACTACCTACCAATTCTTCACTACCGCCTGGACGTGGAATTCTATCGTTTTCATTCTTAGCGCGGTCGCGTCAGTCGGTTACTTTCTAGCCTTCGGACAACGAGGCAGGCCGCTTTATTTCGCTGCGGCGGTCGTGGTGTTTCTTTTGGCTCTGATCTCACCGTTTAATGCACTGGCTAACGGTTATCTCTTCAGCGCGCACATGCTCCAGCATATCCTGCTCGTGCTCATCGTTCCCGCACTGTTGGTGCTAAGTCTACCGCGATCGTTTTCGCTTCATTCTCCATTCGCTTATTTTACTCATCCACTGATCGGATGGATTGCCGGAGTTGGTGCGATGTGGCTGTGGCACGCACCCACACTGTGTAACGCGGCGGCAACCTCGAGGACTGTCTCGGCGATTCAAACAACGTCGCTTCTATTGATGGGAAGTCTGTTTTGGTGGCAGGTGCTCGCACCGCGCGAAGAGCAACGGCTTTCGCCTCCCGCAGGCATCGTTTACCTCTTTACCGCCTGCACTGCCTGCAGCGTGCTCGGCATTATCCTGACCTTTGCGCCAGTTTCGATTTGTCCGGTTTACCAAAACCCGGTCGATCGACTGGGAATGCTCGGCACGATTCGCGGCGATTGGGGCCTAACAAGTGACCGGGACCAGCAGATCGGCGGACTGCTGATGTGGGTTCCCATGTGTGCGATTTATGTAACCGCAATTCTGGCGCAGCTCGCTCGCTGGCATTCGTGCCCGGCGCCACAAACGGAGAAATCAAATGCCTGACGAACAATTGCCCACCCAACATGCGGACGCAGTGCCGCCCGGCTGGCAGGTCCTACCCGATACGCCACTGCCGCACCCGACCTACTTTCCGGCTGGGCTAGCCATGGGAGTCGCCTTTCTTTTCTGGGGATTGATCACCACCTGGGTTGTTTGGCTGGTCGGTGTTGTCCTCTTCATCGCAGCGCTTGCCGGTTGGATCACGGAAATTCGCCATGAATACAAGTCCCACTGAATCGTCATCTGCGCCGCTAACTGAAACTCCAGAAGAGATCAGCCGTCGGCGATTTTTTGAAAAACTCTCAATCGGTCTGGTCGGTCTTTGCACCGCAATTGTCGGAGTACCGTTAGTCGGATTCATCGTCGCTCCGTTCTTTCGGAAGGTACCCAGGGAATGGGTCACGCTAGGCAAGCCCGATGATTTTCAAATCGGTAAGACTGTAGCCGTGACTGTGACCGATCCTTCATCGCTGCCATGGGCTGGTGTGACCGCGAAGAGCGCTGTCTGGTTACGTCGAGTCAGCCAGGATGGCTTCATTGCCTTCTCTGTTAATTGCACTCATCTCGGATGCCCGGTGCGCTGGCTCGAAGGCGCGGAATTGTTCATGTGCCCCTGTCATGGCGGCGTCTATTACGATGACGGCACGGTCGCTGCCGGTCCGCCGCCGCGGCCGCTTTTTCGTTACGATGTGCGGGTCGCAAATGGCGAAGTGCAAATGAAACAGGCGATCGTTCCGATTTCCACCACGCTGTGATTAAGCTACTCAAGATAGTCTGGCAGTGGCTCGACGATCGGGTCGGGATCAGCGTCCTCCTGTCG
>QHPE01000069.1 GCA_003218945.1 Verrucomicrobiota bacterium
CAGCGCCGCGCTCAAGGCATTGCAAACAATCGCCAGATACACAACGCCAAAAAATGAGAGAGCCGCGCCAAGTGCGAGCGCTTGTACCGGCGACATGCGTCCGGCCGGCAGCGGCCGGCCTTTAGTGCGGTGCATGAGTGCGTCGGCCCTGCGTTCCCACCATTGATTGAGAGCGGCTGCGCCTGCTGCCGCTGCTGCAGTACCTAAAACCGTGTGAAAGAGCGCGCGGTAATCAATCGGCGATTCGGATCCGAGATAAAATCCCACTGCTGTCGTAAGCAAGACAAGCAGCGTCAGTCTCGCTTTGACCAGCTCAGCGAGGTCACTAACGAAGCCGTGACGCGGCGCCGCAACCGTCGTATCTTGAATTGTGGCCGTTTTCATGCGGCAAATCGGTAGGGACGCCGCGCGGTCCCGAAAGCTCTCGGGAGTCGTCGCAGCGCGCCGGCCTTACCAGAAACGCGCCAGCAGATTGCGCTGATGCTCACACCAGAAGATAGCATGACCGCGCCGAGCGCTACATGCGCGGTCGCAACATCGGCCGCTTTGTTGCTCCAAATCACCCAGCCGCCGAGGGCAATCTGAGAAATAACCAAAATGACCCAAAGAACTGACAACCGCTTAAGAGCAGCGGACACTTCCGCTACGCTCCAGACGCGGGCGGAAAAGGTGATGATGGCAACCGCGATGATCGACGCGAGAAAACGATGCACCATCTGTAACCAGATTTGAAACGCAGTCACTTGGGAAAAAGCGCGAGCGTCGCGCCATGCGTTAATTTTCGCCAACGCCGCCGCGCTCGTGTCGGGAATCCACGCGCCATTTGCCGTGGGAAAATCCAGAATCGACAAGTCCCGATGCTGGTGGCGCATCGTGGCTCCGAGCGCCAACTGAACGTAAATCGCAATCGTGATCGCCACCGCGAACGTTTTGATTGGCAAAAATCTTTGTGAATCGATCGCCTGATTTGCAAGCGATCGCCAGAATTGCGTCGTCACCAGCGCGATAAGAACAAGCAGCCCGAGAAAAGCCTGGGCGACGCAGGCGTGAAAAATCCCGATTTGATCTTTCATCATGGTGACGCGAAGCCCGCCGAGGACTCCCTGCAAAATGACGCCGAAGACTGCGATCGCACTGAGATTGCGGACCCATGGCCGGTCTTCGCGCACCCAGAGCCACACCGCCAGAATAATCGTGAGAAAGCCGACCAGCGATCCCATCAACCGATGCGTGTGCTCGAACAAAATTCCGCCTACCCATTTCGAGACTGGGAATAGAAACATGTTGTAGCCGAATGTGGTCGGCCAATCTGGTACGGCGAGGCCAACATTCTTGCTGGTCACCATCCCGCCACTGCAAATGAGCAGGAGCGTCGCCACGCATGTAAGCCACGCGAATCGGTTTAGCCATTTATTGTAGCGGCGGTCTGTGACCGCCGAGCTTCCTAACGTCGACCACATTGATATTTCGGCGCTCATAGAGCGCCGCTACAGTAACGCCTAACCGCTCGGACTGGAAGAAGCCGCAGGCGACGGCGCGTTTTGCATTTGTTGTGCAGGGTGCGGCGAAGCACCGGCACCTTGCGCATCGCTATTTGGAGGCTTGGGTGCACCCGGTGGTGGAATTGTGCCGGGCGTCGAACCACCGATCGGTTCTCCGGGTGGACGTTGTGTTGGCGGCGGCGGAGTTGTTTGTGTTCCAGCCAGCTCAGCGCGTTCCTTTAACCAAGCCTGATAATCCTGCGGTGTGTCGACCACCAGTGTGCCTTTCATTCCATAATGGCCGAGTCCGCACAATTGGGCACAAATCACTTCATAAGTTCCGGTCTTAATTGGGGTGAACCAGATTGGGATCAAAGAACCAGGGATCGCATCCCCCGCGATCCGCATTTCCGTCACGAAAAAATCGTGGATCACGTCTTTCGAGGAAAGCTCTGCAATAACCGGGCGGTCGACCGGCACATGAAGTTCGCCCGTCGTAACGATGTCATCCTTGCCAGCCGGATCATTTGGATCAATGCCCAGCGGGTTTGAGTTCGAGACAAAATTGACGTCGCGTCGGCCAAACTGTCCATCGGCTCCGGGTAGATGATAGTTGAAGCTAAACTGCTGCGCGACCACGTGCACGAGCAAGGCCTCTTTGCCGGGCGGAAACTGATTGACGCGTTTTCCCCACAGAGGGATCGCGAATCCCAGCAGCAGGACGGCCTCGATAAGGACGACTGAAAATTCCAGGTGCGTCGAAATGGGACGAGATAATTCGCATTGGGCTGTCGCCGTTTCCGGAAACGAATCAGAACAAAGATAAAAAATGTCGACCAACCGACGAATAGCGCGCCCATGAACCAATGACAAAACTCGATGATGTGATCGATCTGCAACCCATGCGACGAAGCGTTTGGCGGCTGACCCAGAAACTCATTGATCAGCGCGAGGCTATTCATACTTGCTCAAATCTTCCTCAGTAAGCTCCTGATGAGGCTCGAGTGGCATGCGCCCATGGCGCCATAAATGAAAACTGAACGCGCCGATCCCGCCGAGGACCGACATCACAGCTCCGAAAAGAAACCAAATCGCAACCGCCATGTGCTCGGTCGATTTCCCATCCTTGGCACCGTAACAAAAAGGACATGCCGAGGCTTGCTGTGCCGCAAACAGAATCGACACCAACAACAAGGAGGCGATTGTCTTCATGTGATGATCCCCAGCCGCTTCATTTTCCTGTAGAACCAAAAACCGTAAACCATCAGCACAATTGCTACTACGAACGAGGCGATCGCGCCGGCAATGTAGATCGGCGCGCCTTCCACGAGATTGACCCAGAGGCACCAAACGCCGGTCCCCAACGCCAGCAGCGTCGAGAAAATGATGAAAACAATATGGAAAGCTTTAAGCGACATTTAGCGAAAGATCGGGTAATCGTACCACGCAAATAAAATAAGCCAGAACATTCCCAGCACAAAAAAGCCGGTGAAAATCAGGATCCGATAGATCAGCCGTCTTTCGGCAGCGAGATGCATGAAAATCGCCGCCACCAGGCCGGCCTTCACCGTCGCTACCAGCATTGCCACGGCAATATTCGCTTTTTGTGTGCCAAAATGAACATACGACAACGCAACCGTGAGGCCGGTGAAAACCAGGAGAAGGGCGCCCACCATTAAGTATCCACGAACGTGCTTGCGAATGCCGTGCGCGTATTCTTCGTATTCCTTTGAGTCTTGAGAAATATCAGGCGGATTGTTCATGGGCTATAGCAGATAAAAAAGCGGAAAGACAAAAATCCAGACCAGGTCGACAAAATGCCAAAACAGCCCGCTGACTTCGACGCGATTGGCCAGGTGCTCGGGGTTTTGTTGGTAAAGCCGTTTGCTCACCGGCAGCCACATGTAGATGAACACGAGTACGCCGCCGAGCACGTGCAGACCGTGTAATCCGGTGATGGTAAAATAACTGGCAAAATACGCGCTGTGCCTCGGCAGGAACATCGTTGCGTACTGCACGTCTTCCTTCTCAATCGTGGCGATCTTTTCCGTCGCAGAACGCGGCCAGAAATGTGGCCGATCCATCTCAGGATTTGTTGGGTCGGCGTTGAGCGGATCGAGCGCCACCTCGTATTCCTTGATGTTCGGATCGTTCTGCGCAGCGCGATTGTGCAAATGACCTGTAATCTCCAGCCGTGGCGGAAGCCCTTTCTCCGCAGCATATGCGTTGCCCAGATACTGTTCATATTTCCCCAGCGCTTCCGGCTTAATATAGATGCCGAAGTGGTCGAACTTCTGCGGCCATTCATAAGCGAGTTTGACGGTCAAGAAAATCACGCCGCAAGTGATGGTGGCCAGCATGTACCACCAATAGGCGTTATATTTTCGCATTTTCAGTGACGCCCACGCCAGCACCACCGTGACTGACGACATGATCAGGATCGCGGTGTTCATTGTGCCGACCGGAACGTTCAGCAGGCCGTGCGGCCACATGCCCGGCGGCGCATCAATCCGCAGAAAGATGTAGGCGGAGAAGAGTCCGCCAAAGAGCATCACTTCGGACGCCAGAAAAAGCCAGATACCGATCTTCGCGTTCCAAAGACCGGTGTCGGGGCGATTCGAAACTGTGTATGGAATTTCCATGATTCAGTAGATCCCAAACGAGTTAAGCTGGCACAAGTTCTTCGGGCGTCTTGCGACGTGTTCGCTCAGCAGGTGCGATGGGCTCATTTTGCATGGTGAAATCACGTTCGCGACCAGGCAGGCTGTATTCATAGGGGCCGCGGTATGCGACCGGCGTGCCTATAAAGTTTCCATGCGGCGGCGGCGAAGGCGCAGTCCATTCCAGCGTCGTGGCCTCCCAGGGATTATCGTTCACCTTTTCGCCGTGCCTGATGCTCCAGAAGAAATTAAAAATGAACGGAAGCTGTGCGAGACCCATGATCCACGCTGCCCAGGAGATTGGCTTGTTCCATTCGAAACCGGTCAATCCCCAGATGGTATGGTCATTTGACACGTTCCATCCCTGCCCGCCGTCGTACCAGCGCCGGTGCATTCCAGCCATTCCCTGCAAGAACATCGGCAGAAAGATCATGTTCATGCAGATGAGCGTGGGCCAAAAATGCACTTTCCCCCAGAAATCGCTCATCTTTCGGCCGGTCGCTTTGGGGAACCAGTAATAAATGCCGGCGAAAAGCCCGAAGATTGTGCCAGGCGCTACGATGTAATGGAAATGCGCGATGATGTAGTAAGTGTCGTGCAGATAAAGGTCGGCTGAATTAAACGCCAACGGAATCCCGGTGAGTCCTCCGATTCCAAACATCGGGAGAAATGCAATGGTGAAGAGCATTGGCACCGTGAAGCGAATGGAGCCACCCCAAAGTGAAATGAAAAATGCGCTCAAGATGATCACCGATGGAATCGAGATTAGCAGCGTGGTGGTTTGGAAAAATGCGCTGACCGCACTGCCCATGCCCGTCATCCACATGTGATGGGCCCACACGATGAACGACAGGAATCCGATCACCAAAACGGAAAAGACCAACGATTTATAACCCCAAAGCGGTTTGCGCGAATTGTTGGCCAGAATTTCGGCAACAATCCCAAACGCAGGCAAAATCAGCACGTAAACCTCCGGGTGGCCCAGGAACCAGAACAAATGTTGCCACAAAAGTGGGCTGCCGCCGCCGCTGATATAGGCAGGCGCGCCATTCACAACCAGACCGGCCGGGAGAAAGAAGCTGGTGTGCGCGACCCGATCCATTAACTGCATGACGATTGCCGCTTCGAGCGGCGGAAATGCCAGCAGCAACAGAAATGCGGTAACAAACTGGGCCCAGACGAAAAACGGCAGCCGCATCCAGGTCAGTCCCTTGGCGCGCAGTTGAATGATGGTCGTGATGAAATTGACGGCGCCAAGCAGCGATGACGAGATCAGAAAAATAAATCCGATTAGCCAGAGCGTTTGCCCATTGAATATCGCGTTGTGTCCCGGTCCAGTATCAGCGATGTCGGCCAACGGCGTATAGGACGTCCAGCCGCTCTTGGCTGGTCCACCCGGCACAAAGAAACTGATCATCATAATCACTCCGCCTACTCCAAAAGCCCAGAAACTTGCTGCGTTTACCTTGGGAAAGGTCATGTCGGGCGCGCCGATTTGCAGCGGCACGACGAAATTGCCGAAAGCTGCAAAGGCCAGCGGGACGACGCCGGCGAAAATCATGATTGTGCCATGCATCGCGCCTAACGAGTTGTAAAAATCGGGCGTCATTTTCCCGTCCGGCATCGAACTCGGCCCGAAAATATACGGCAGCCATTTGCCGATTACCGGCATCGCCTGGCCGGGATATGCCAGTTGCCAGCGCATCATCATCATCAGGCAAAAACCGAAGAACAGGAACGTCAGGCCGCACAAACCGTACTGAATCCCGATCACTTTGTGGTCGGTGGAGAAAATGTATTTTCGCCAAAATCCGAGCTCGTGATGCTCGTGCGCCGCGTCGTGCGCGTGTGGGTCGTGATGCGCCTCAACAGATGTAGGAGTGTCCATTTCAGGAAAAAGTTACAGGGATTAATATTGAAAGAGAAGCACTCATTGCAATGCGAGAAATTTCAAATTCCACCGACAAAACGCTGGATGGCCTCCGGATAGCGTTATGCGAGATTTTCCAACTGTGCCGGACGAACAAAAAGCGCAAGCGATCGTTCACCTGGACATGGATTGCTTTTACGCGGCGATCGAAGTCCGTGATCGCCCTTCGCTGCGTGGCAAACCCGTGGGCGTCGGTGGCGCGCGTGAGCGGCGTGGCGTTTTGACCACGTGCAATTACGAGGCGCGCAAATTCGGGGTCCACTCCGCGATGCCGACTTTTATGGCATTGCAACGCTGTCCGAACCTGATCGTGCTGCCGACCCGGTTCGACGTTTACCGGCGCGAGGCCGCGATCATCCGCGCAATTCTTTACCAGTTCACTTCAATTATCGAACCCCTGTCGCTTGACGAAGCTTATCTCGATGTCTCCGCGCATCCGAGCGCGCCGGCAGCATTGGCGCAGGAAATCCGCAGTGCGATCTTTCGAACAACGAAGCTCACCTCCTCGGCCGGGATCGGGCCGAACAAATTGATCGCCAAAATCGCCAGCGAAATGACCAAGCCAAACGGCCAATTCGAGGTGAAGCCGGAAGACGTCGCGACGTTCATGACGGACTTGCCCGTGCGGAAAATCTGGGGAATTGGCGAGAAGAGCGAACGAAAGCTCGAAGAACTGGGCATCAAAATCTGCGGCGAGCTCCAACGATTCTCGCGTCCCGAGCTTGTTAATCTGTTTGGGAAATTCGGACTCGATCTTTATGATCTTTGCCGCGGCGTTGATGAGCGGCCGGTCGAACCGGATCGCCCACGCAAATCGCTGAGCACAGAAGAAACGTTCGCTCTCGATCTCACCACGCTCGAGCAATGTGAGGAGAAACTTGAAGAACTGTTTCAGGATTTAATGGCTGATCTCGCGCAAAAAGAATCCGCGCGTGATATCACCAAAGTCTTTGTGAAATTGAAGTTCAACGATTTCACGCGCACGACCGCCGAGCGCGCAGGACTGGCTCCAACATTGGGGGATTTTCGCTCGCTGTTATCCGAAGCATTTGCCCGCACCGGAAAACCGGTCCGCCTCATCGGCGTGGGCGTTCGTTTTGCCGAGCCTACGCCAGAGGATGCGCAAATGGATCTGCTGTAGCATAGCCATCCTGGCTGTGTGGCCCGGCGGGCTTCGAGCCTGCCGAATCAATTAAACGCCAGGCGAGACGCCCGGCCCGCCTTACAGGCTGGAAGCCTGTGCTACGATTTCGTGTGGGAACAAAATGACTTCCGCGCAAGAAAAGAAGATACGGCAAACCGGATGCGACGCGCGTTTCGACAATCTGACGCGAAAGCTTTATGCGACTGACGCCTCCATTTATCAAATCGAGCCGCTCGGCGTCGCGTTTCCGCGCAACGCGCAGCAAGCGAGCGCAGTCATTCGCGCCGCAGCCGACGCGTCCATGCCGGTGACTCCGCGAGGCGCGGGAACAAGTCTCGTCGGGAACGCGATCGGCGGAGGATTGATCGTTGAATTCTCGCGTTACAACCGGCAGATCACCGGTCTCGATCTTGAACAACGCAGCGCCCGCGTCGGCGCCGGCGTTGTGCTGGACCAACTCAACGATTTCCTGAAGCCGCACGGATTCTGTTTCGGACCGGACGTAGCAACCAGCTCGCGCGCCACGCTTGGCGGAATGATCGCCAATAATTCTTCCGGTGCGCGTTGCCCGATCTACGGCACAACAGCCGATCACGTGATCTCGCTGGAAATTGTCATGGCGGACGGCCGCGTCGAAACGATCGGACCAAAGCATCAGTCGTTAGGCGACGAATGTGCAAAGATCGAGCACCTCGTTCGCGCCGTCAGCGCCGAAATGGCCGAACGCTGGCCGCCCGGATTGATCAAGCGATGGCCTGGCTACGGCATCGAACGATTCCTTCGCGCGCCGAACGATCTCACGAACATTCTCGCCGGAAGCGAGGGAACGCTGGCTGCGATCTTTTCCGCCGAACTCACGATCTCTCCCCTGCCCCGCGAGAAAGGTTTGGGCCTCATCTTCTTTGCATCGGTGAGTGAAGCGATGCAGGCAACAGTCGAGCTTCTCGATCTTAAACCCGCCGCGATTGAGCACATCGATCGACCGTTGTTCGACCAAACCAAAAGCCAGCTCCATTTTCAGGCCGCGCGCGATTTGCTCGAATTGGACACGCGACCGTGCGAATCGATTTTAATCGTCGAGTTTTACGACGAAGTCGCGGAACGGTTGTCGATCTTGCAATCGCGAAAAATCGGCATTCGCACGAAGATCGTCACCGATCCGGCGCAAATGAACCTCGTCTGGTCCGTGCGCAAATCCGGTTTGTCGCTTTTGACCGGGTGCATCGGGCCGGCAAAACCGGTGGCGTTCATCGAAGACGCCGCCGTTCGTCCCGCGCAATTGCCCGAGTACGTGCGCGGTTTGCAATCGATCATAAGACCGCTGGGGCTCACCGCCAGTTATTACGGGCACGCGGCCAGCGGACTTCTGCACGTGCGGCCCGTGCTCGACATGCACAGCGCAGCCGATCTGAAAAAATTCCAGAAAGTGGCGGATCAAACCTCCGCGCTGGTGCGAGAGTTCAAAGGTTCGCTTTCCGCCGAGCACGGTGTCGGCATCGCCCGCACCGAATACATGCGCGAGCAGCTCGGTGACGAGTTGCTCGGAGTGATGCGCGAAATCAAACGCGCGTTCGATCCAAAAAACATTTTTAACCCGGGAAAAATTTTCGCCTGTAGCCACGGCGCTGTGTCGCCGTGTTCGGGATCGCGAAACGAGCGCCTCGACCCGCCTTCGCCTCGCTCCGGCGCGGCAGGCGCAGCGAGGCGGCTACAGTCCCATGGAATCGACAGTCATTTGCGCGAGAATTTTACTCGTCCGCTCGAGCTTCCATTTCAGCCGGTGCTCGCGTTTGCGTTCAAAGACCGGTCGTTCGTCGGCAACCTGGAGCAATGCAACGGCTGCGGCGGCTGCCTGAAACAAACCGGCATCATGTGTCCAACGTTTATGGCGACACACGATGAGGTGATGTCTACGCGCGGCCGCGCCAACATCATTCGCGCCGCGCTCGAACTGCGGGCGGACGGACACGACCCGTTGAAATCCGACGAGCTCGATGCCGCGCTGAGCAATTGTCTCTCCTGCAAAGGTTGCACGCCCGAATGTCCGTCCAACGTGAACCTGGCGCTGCTCAAAGCCGAAATGCTTCACGCGCGCTGGCGCCGTGACGGCCTGCCGTTGCGCGAACGAATTTTCAGCAACGTCGATTTGTTAGGCAAACTCGGCTGTCTCACGCCCAGCTTAACGAATCGGCTTCTCGATTCGAAGGCCGTTCGCATCGCAATGGAGAAAACGCTTGGGATCTCTGCACAACGCTCGCTGCCCCACTACGCCAACCAACGCTTCGACAAATGGTTCGCGAGACATTGTAGGGCGTCTGTGTCAGGCGCCTCCATGGTAGCCGGCGGTCTACGGCCGCCGGACGGCGCTCAGAGAGCGCCGCTACAGAAGCGCGGCCGCGTCATCCTCTGGGACGACACATTTGTACGTTATCACGAACCGCACATCGGCATCGCTGCGGTCAAGGTTTTGGGAGCCCTCGGATTCGAAGTCACGCTCGTAAAGAATCGGCGCTGCTGCGGACGCCCGGCGTTTAGCCAGGGGAATCTCGACGCCGCCGCGAAACTCGCAAAACACAACGTCTCTCAACTCCGTAAAGGAGCGTGGCTCC
This sequence comes from Verrucomicrobiota bacterium, assembly GCA_003218945.1. Classification (GTDB taxonomy): domain Bacteria; phylum Verrucomicrobiota; class Verrucomicrobiia; order Chthoniobacterales; family UBA10450; genus Udaeobacter. The sequence continues at coordinate 9,825 of QHPE01000069.1, forward strand.
CACGGAGCTTTACGTTCTCAACTCTCAACTCCGTAAAGGAGCGTGGCTCCCACGCAGCTTTACGCTCTCAACTTTCGACCGCTCCAATCCTTTTCCTGGAACCCTCCTGCTGGTCGATGTTCGCCGAAGATTATCGTGAGCTGAAAATCGAGAACGCCGACAACATCGCGTCACGTTGTTTTCTATTCGAGAAATTCGTGGACGATTTCCTTGAGCAACAACCGGGCGCAATTCGTTTCAACACGCGCGCGGCGAACGTCGCGATTCATCCGCATTGCCACGCCAAATCGATTCTGGATCCGGAGTTCATGGCGAGCCTCGCCGAACGTTTGCCCGGCAGAAAAGCTACAGTCCTCGACACCGCCTGCTGCGGAATGGCAGGCGCATTCGGCGCGTTGGCCGAGAAATACGATTTGTCGGTACAAGTAGCGCAGCGCTTACTCGACGCGATTGAGAACCAAGCCCCCGGCACAGAAGTCATCGCCTCAGGCACAAGTTGCCGCCATCAAATCACCGACCTAACGAATCTCCGGCCAAAACATATGGCCGAGTTACTCTCAGAAGCACTCCTGTAGTGGCAGTCGTGTCGGCTGCTTCTAACTTTACCGAGAAGCAGCTTTCCCACCGAGGCGTAGTTCGATTTCAGAAGGCTGATCTTCCGAAAAACTTTCGGTTACCCTCTCGCCTGACAAATTACCGGCCGGGATTATAATTTCGCCCGTGAGCGCATCTGAAATCATCAAACAGCTGCCTAAACTGAGCGAAGCCGAGCGTCGGGCGATTCGCGAGGGATTGCTCGAAATCGCCAACCAAGAAGCAGACGTGGCGTTGTGCAATCAGGCCGCCCTCGAGGGGGGGCTGATGCTTGACCGGATGGAGGACGAAGATGCGCGGCGTCAATCCAGGTGAAGTTTGGACGGTCGATCTTGGAATGGCCGCCAAGGTTCGCCCAGCGCTGCTTATAACTGGCGAACCCGCTGCCGATGAACTCGACCTCGTTACGGTTTTGCTGCATACAACGTCGCTGCGTAGCAACCGATGGGAACTCAATATTGCCAAGCCGTTCTTAAAACCGGGCGCGTTTCACCTGCAACAAATCCAAACGATTTCTACAGTTAAGCTTGAGCGGCGGCTTGGTCTTTTGACTAATGAAGAAATGGATCGAGTGCGGAGTGCATTAAGAAATCGCTTTCGCATCTGATTGGCACCCCAGCCTTCTTGGCACGGCAATGATGTTATGGAATCATGGGTAATGAGCACTCTGGGCGATCTTGTGCTCGAGGTGCAAGAAGCCGCTGTCGTAGAAGCAATCGCGCGCTTTTACGATCAGCGCGAAACTCAATGGTTAGCCGATGCGGTCTCCGACGTGCTCGGCCAATTGCGGAAACTCGCACCAGATCCTGCCGGCTCTCGGTATCACCTCAGGATCGAGTTGACGCCGCCCGACGATCCCACGGATAAACCGTTCTGGGATGTCAGCTGCATCAAAGAAGGTGATCCCGACCACTGCGGCCTCGACCTGTCGCCTTGGGACGAATGGCTCGCTCTTCACGTGCCGCAGTCCTTGCTCGACAAGATGACAGCGGCCGAGATCGTCGCGCATTGCGTCTGGGAAATGACCTTCTACGGTTTCACCGAGGAAAAAATCGCCGCGTTCCGTGCGGAATTGGAGAGCAGCATTAAAGAAATCAATTAATTGAAATCGAAATTCACCCAACGGCGCTACCGCGCGTCGAAACGATCAGCGTGTGGGTTATGCAAGCCGCAAAAGCGGGGTTGGCGGACAAAAAAACGGTTACGGATTTACGACGCGCCATCGGCCAAGAGCAGCCATTGACCCGTTCGGAATCAGAACCTAGCATCGGCGTATGAATCCCGTTGTTGCATCCGATAAACTGAAACGCGCTGAAGTCTGGGGAGAAGATGACGAGTCGGTTCACTGGGCTGGCGCATTTGCGGTGTATGGCGGACACGGCGCGACTGCATCGTCGACGATTGTGTACGAGATTGAGCCTGGAAAACGGCTCGGCTGGCACACCGATGCGACCGAAGAGACACAATACATCATCGCCGGTGAGGGAGAATTGCACATGGAAGACGGTTCCACGCACCGGGTGGGGCCCGGCAGCGTTTTTGCCATTCCCACGCCGGTAAGGCACGACCTGGTCAACGTTGGCAAAGAAACGCTGCGCGCTGTCGCATTTTTCGCAGCGGCAATGTTCACGCAAAACTTCGATAACGTGATGCTGCCGCCGAAGACTCACATCCTCGGAACG
>QHPE01000222.1 GCA_003218945.1 Verrucomicrobiota bacterium
CATCAATTCCACCATGCGATCGAGATCATCGGCGGCGAATGGACGCAGAATTAAGCGCGGAGTTTCGAGGATCATTTTGCAGCGTTGCAGCCGCGGTCGTTGGTCGCGGCCTTCGATCAATCACATACAATTCGCAGTCGAGCTACGACTCATAATTAAAGATGGCAACGAACGGACAAGACAGTTGGCGGCCGGCGCCGGTGCCGGAAACGAACAGCCTCGCCAAAGTTGCTGCGGCTGCGAAAGAGTGCACCGCCTGTCCGCTATACAAAAAAGCAACGCAAACGGTCTTCGGCGAAGGCCCGAAACAGGCCACCATGTTGATGATCGGCGAGCAACCGGGCGACTATGAAGATGTGGCCGGGAAACCATTCGTCGGCCCGGCAGGAAAAATTCTGGATCGTGCGCTGGAGGAAGCGGGAATTAATCGGGACGAAGTTTATGTCACTAATGCGGTGAAACATTTCAAATGGGAACCGCGCGGGAAACGACGCATCCATCAGAAACCGAGTTCGCGCGACATCGCCGCCTGTCGGCCATGGCTGGAAGCCGAGCTGCGCTTGATCGAGCCCAAGCTTGTCGTTTGTCTCGGTTCAACTGCAGGACAGACCGTTTTTGGCCCGAGTTTTCGCGTTACGAAGGAACGCGGCAAACTTCTGTCGTCGCGTCTTGCGCCAAAAGTTATGGCAACCGTTCATCCTTCCTCGCTCTTGCGTCAGCCCGATGAAGAATCCCGTGAACGCGAGTACAACCGCTTTGTCGCTGATCTGCGCATCGCCGTAAAAGCAGCAAACGCGAAGTGAAGCTCCCCAAGGAGCGGCGGTCTCCAGATCGCCGTTTATTAAGATCGGCGGCTAAGAAGCTGCCGCGCCATGTAACGCGCGTTACGCGCTCGGACTTACCGATGGCGAAGCCGAAGCGGCCGGCGAAATAGCTGCCTTCCTCTCCTCCCGTTTCGCTCTGCGCGCCTCCCTTTCCGCCTTCTCTGCATCGGTCAATGGCCCAAGCTTCACGAGTTTTGCCTCCATCGAGCCGTCGGACATTTTGTAACAGGAACCCCTTACTTCCTCATTAGCGACTACGTCTTTCATCGTCGCGGGCTGGCCACCCTTGGTGATGATAGTTTTGTCGGTAATCTTCAGGACATGCGAATTTTCTTTTCCGGCGATGGTGAACGTCTTTGCTTTGTCGTCCACCGCGGCAATGATGCCTTTGAAAGGAGTAGCTCGCATCTTCCCGCCAGCCGTTGCGGCTGTCGCAGGTGACGCATCCGCATCTGCGGAACTGCTGGCATCCGGTGAAGGAAATGCTTTTTTCGGCGCGGCCTGGGTATGCGGCAAGCAAACGAGAACAGTCGCGAAAAACGCGGCGATAATTAAGAAATTCTTGTGTTTCATGCGTCGATGAAGTTGTGCAGTTAAATGTTGATCCGGCGTATCAGTACAACCTATCCAACGGAGTTTGAAAGGTGTGGCAAGGCGAAAATGCGCACTCTTCAATTTAGGCTGGCTCGCCGAGTCATAGCTCGCCAGGTCGAGATGTAGGACAAACGGCCCCGCCTTTGCCTAAAGGTTAAAGACGGCTCTTGATGGATGCGCGTCCGGAAGCCGATTTCAGATAGCGCTCAAAGTCCACAGCGCGAGTCCGACCAGAAAATTCAATATATGTTTTTAAGCGCCAGGGTTCCATTTCTTTGTGTGAGCCGCCCGCCCGTTGTTATGGGCCTGAAAACGATTGCGCAGATTGTCAGTACGCCTGTATAGAATCGCCGCGGGGTCGAGCTGACTTTGAAGGATGTAAACGTAGAAAACTTTCACCATGATCTTGGCTTGCCGAGTCGTAGCTCGCTGCGTTGGTGCGGTAAAAACAAAAAGAGGGCCGCCTTCGCCGAGGCTACGGCGCGACAGTCCACGCTCTGCTCTGCGATGCGAGCGTAGACTGGAGGTAAGGGGATTCGAACCCCTGACCTTCTCATTGCGAACGAGACGCTCTACCAACTGAGCTATACCCCCAAAAGAAGGGCAAATTATCGTGGCGAAACGAATTTTCGGCAAGTGCCCGAGAACCCTGATCCGGCGATATGAACATAAACTATTTTTCGCGATTGGGTCGTCAACACTAAGCGACGAGGCAGAAGGTATGCGCGTTCCGGCGAAGGCCGAATAGCTGTTTAATGAGCTCTAAGTGCCCACAGCTTGCCGGGGGTCAACGACACTCCTGATGGGCTGAGAAAAATTAGATTCGAATCCCACATCGCGGTGAACACATAGGTCCGCCCCGGTTCGACGTTCACTGTTATCGAAGTCGGCTGGGGCAAGCCCGCGTAGGACGCTGTGACCACTGTTAAGAGATGGCGCCCTGCTGGCAGCCAACTGTCGTAGTCGTGACCCTGTGCGATGGTCGCCACAGACCTGCCATCGATCTGCAGATGAAAACCCAGATTCCATCCGAACTGCGGCACTCTTTTCACAACCACGCGACCAGGCAGAGGACTCGGCCGCGCAACAGTGCTGGTTGAAATTGCACACACATAAGCAAGGATCAGAAGAGCCTTGCTGCCGTAGCTGCGTCTTGATGTCATAGGAGACATTACGCATAAGACTCGTTTTTCTCCAGCCCGGAT
>QHPE01000223.1 GCA_003218945.1 Verrucomicrobiota bacterium
TCATAATTTGATGTTGCCTTTGATCCGCTGGGGTTAATCCGTCAGCGGCTTGTACAAGGCAGAAGCTGAGCGCTCCCAACCGGACAACCGGATAACTCCAGTTTTTCATTAAATATCCATAATAGACTGACCGGTCTGTCTGTAAAGAAGTTTTTAGCTCATAGCGTTCCAACCAGCATTTATTCTTGCGTTGAAGCGAGCCCGTTCCGGCGCTTCAAAGACGTCGGTGAAACCAGGCGTGCCGCCTGCGAATCGGTCGTATTGCAGCCGACACGGCTGCCTCTACAGAAAATCGATGCCGATCATCCGTCGGCACGCGTAGAGCCTGACTTGATGTCGACTACCGGCGTGCCGTCGAATACCTCGATCGGCCCGATCTTCACGCGTGTGCCATCAATCTCACGCACCGTCACCGGATGCAGCCCAAGCGGGTTCGGTCGCGCCGGTGAGCGCGTGTAAAAGACGCCGGTAAGCGGACGGCTCTCGTCGCTGCGCGGATGCCCCTTGAGAACGTCGCGCCTGGCCTGGTGCAACCACGTGATGATGATCAGCTCGTGACCGACCTCCATGCCTAACAAAGCCTCGGCAAATTGTGGTTCGATCTCGAGCCACGCGTCTGGAGCACCCTCCGGTCCCTGCCGCGGCGCGTCTTCCCGCCCCTTCACTGTCGAACGAATGAAGCCAACCGGCTCCAGTGTGTAAGAGCTCATCTTGTTCAACGTTGTCCACGTTTCCTGCGACGCAACTGATCCCTTTGGCCTACGCGAGCAGCTCTTCGAGTTCTTCGGTGGTGAGGCCGGTCATGAGCGGTTCCTCGCTATCGATGGCGGCGTCGATCGCGGCGCGTTTTTTCTCCTGCAGGCGCAAGATTTTTTCTTCGACCGTGTCGCGGGTGATCAGCTTGTAGGCGGTGACAACACGGGTTTGCCCGATGCGATGGGCGCGGTCGGTGGCTTGCGCCTCGACCGCTGGATTCCACCACGGATCGAAATGAATGACGGTGTCGGCGGCGGAAAGATTCAGGCCGACCCCGCCCGCTTTCAAGCTGATCAGGAACACGGGAATCGCGGAATCGCTCTGGAAGCGATCCACAACTTCCTGACGCTGTTTGGTAGAGCCATCGAGATAGCAGAATGGAATCTCGAGCTTCTCCAGGCGTTCACGGACGAGATGCAGCATCGAGACGAACTGGCTGAAGACGAGCACGCGATGTTCGCCGTCGATCGCTTCCTCGAGGAGCTCGTCCAAGAGGTCCAGCTTGGCGGAGGTCTCGGAGGTAGCGCGAGCTTCCAGCTTGCGTTCTGGCGGGGAGTGCAAGCTGGAAGCTTGCGCTACTTTAAGCAGGCGCAGATCGCAACAGACTTGGCGCAAACGGAGCAGACCAGTGAGCATCTTCATCCTTTGCGCACCGGCGTTCACATTCTTGCCGGAACTGCCGAGACCCAGCTGGATCTCGCGCAGTAGCGCGTCATAGGCGGCGCGTTGATGACTCGTTAGGCTGCAAGGCACGACCTGTTCGATTT
>QHPE01000070.1 GCA_003218945.1 Verrucomicrobiota bacterium
CTTTAGTAATCAATGGGCGAACTTTGCCTTGGCGCGCTACCTTAGCCAGTAATTTCACCGTCAGCCTGAAATGAGACGCGCGAGTCTGCTCGACAGTTTGTGGCGCCCAGGGAATATTTGAGCGGATCTGATCTCTAAGTTATGTGAACGTGCATGATTAAAGCCGCCATCGCAATCGTGCTGGCGGGCGCGGGTCTGCTCTTTTTGACGCTTGCCGCTGGAGTGATGGGGGCGAGCCGCAGCGCTCCTGCTCCCATCACCGGTGCGGACGCGCGTTCTGGGCCGTTCGTCAAGGCCTACGGAAACATTATCCAGCACGTCGAATACGGGGTCACTCCCGAAAGCGTGGCAGCCACCTCTGACGGTGGTTACGTTGCTTTGGCCCTGACCGACTCCCCGAGCGGTATCAGCGCCGATTGGATCGTGAAACTCTCCCCGTCTGGTCGTCCGCAATGGCAGAAAGAAGTCGGGTGCGCAAGCGGCGCGCCGGGGGATTATGGTTTAGGTGTCTCCGCCCAGCAGACATCGGACGGAGGTTACATTCTAGGCGGTGGCATACTCGGTTGTGGCGGATCGTACTTCCAACGCGCCTTGGTAGAGAAACTCGACCCGCAAGGCCGAGTCACCTGGGCGTTCGCCTATCCCGCTGGGACCGCAGACGGCGTAATCTGGAAGATCAGACAGACGGCTGACGGCGGCTACGTTGCCGTTGGGAGCGCAACCACCTCAGGCCAGAATGGCTACTCCGGCGCCCTGATTCTCAAGCTCGACGGCGCAGGTACCGTGCAGTGGCAGCGGAAACTCGGACCGACTGGATCGACTATTGCATACTTCAACGCGGTGCAACAGACCTCCGATGGCGGCTACGTGGCGATCGGGGAGTACTCTGTGCTCGGCGGGAGCTATCCTTATCCCGTAAGTGTGCTCGTCGTGACGTTCGATCCGAGCGGCAATGTTCGGTGGCAACGAGGCTTCAACAACGTCGATGACCAGGGTTCACCAAGCGGCTACGAGCACGCGCTGGCCGGCATTCAAACTTCCGACGGCGGCTACCTCGCCGCCGGCAACTGGAGTAAAAACCCACCCAGTCCTTTCCCCGAAGAAGACTCGGCGGGGGTCATGCTCCTCAAACTTGATTCAGGCGGACAGATCGAGTGGCAGAAGACTTACAACGGCGGCATCTATTGCTACTTCAACGGCTACAATCAAACCTGCACGATCATCACCGCCCTGGTTTACTCGGTGCATCAGACTGCCGACGGAGGTTACGTCCTCGCTGGACTCGGAAACTTGGAGCTACTCGACAGCGTTCCGCAGGTGCCTTGGCTGGCGAAGGTTGATTCTGCCGGGAACCTCCTGTGGCAATATTTCTACTACGACGCGTACACAACCACCGGTCGGCCAATCAGCCAGTATTTCGCCTCCTCAACTCCGACGAATGACGGCGGCTTCATGGCTATCGGCTTTACCGAGAAAAACGATATCACTGGTATCGGAGAGTTGTACGCGGTCAAGACCGACAGTTGGGGAATCGTTGGGATCTGCGATCAGCAGTACGACGCCACGCCACTCCATGCTGTCGATCCCGCGCTGACCATCCTGTCCCCATCTCTCCCGGTCCTTACAACGGTCACCCCGGGGGGCAATGTCTCGATCCGTGCGCGAACCACATCGGTCCTCAAAATCGACAAGTGCCCAGCCAACTAGGGCTCTTGGACAGTCGAACTGAGTCCTATTGGGTAAACGGCCCGTCTCGAGCCCTCTTCAGACCTTGAACCAGTAGCTTTCCTGAAGTCGGTTTCCTTCTTCGCCATTCTATTTCGGCATTGCATGCGAAAGTTTGTGGCGTCAGGGTACCCTCGCAACGTGATGGGACAGCTCACAGTCCATGCGGGATTTGCAATGTGCGGAAGCGCCAGCATTCGAACGGCGCTTTTCCAGAATTTCAGGATGCCGCGAAAACATGACGTTCTTGTCCGAAAATGAAGCCTGCAACTTCCTACATCATTGCTTCGACGCAGCGCAGCGGTACACATTTGCTTTGCAGCATACTGCGAAGCACAGGCATTGCCGGCTCGCCCGGGGAGTTTTTCATGTCAAAAGCCGGCGAAACCTGGGAAGAACGCTGGAATGCCCCATCTCGCGCTGGCTTTATCGAGCGCGTGTTCCAAGACAATACCGGGACCAATGGCGTTTTTGGTGCTGTCGTGATGTGGAGCTATTTCGAACGAATGCTGCAAATGTTACAAGAAGTTCGAGAGTACAATAGATTCAGCGGAGCGGAATTGCTGGCTGAACTGTTCAACCGGCCAAAATACATCTGGATGCGCAGAAGAAATCGAGTCGAGCAAGCTGTCTCCTGGTCCATGGCATGCCAGACGGGCGTCTGGGCGCAAAAAGGGGGAGTCACATCGCAACCATGCACCACACCGAACTTTGACTTCAAGGTAATTGACGAATGGTGCAACCGCATCGCAGCCCACGAAGCGAGCTGGGCAAATTATTTTCGCGAAAACCAAATCGAGCCGCTGGTCCTTTATTACGAAGATATCGTTGCAAGCCATCGAACCGCAGCGGAACGCGTTCTCGAATTTTTGGCATTGCCGCTGCCACACCGAATGAAAATCCCCGCACCAGCGGTTGAAAAACAGGCTAATGAAATCTCGGCGGAGTGGGCAGCCTCTTACCGAAAGCTCAAAAGCAAGCAAACGAGTAAGCTCAGGCAAATCGTGCAGCGATTCCGAATTTGACTGTGCCATGCGGCAAGGGAACCGAATGTCACGCCGAGAAGGCAGACGAAAGCGACGCCGCTTCCCACAGTCAGCCAGGGCGGTCGATAGCTTAGAGTAAGGCGTCCGTTTGTCCCAGCCGGCACCTCCACGATCGGGAACAATCCGCGATAGGAGAAGACGGCGAATTTTTCATTGGCGAGATGTGCTTCGTATCCGCGAAAGTACGGCCGCGAAAAAATGAGGAGCGCGGATTGGTTGCCGTTTGGGACATCGACATCTGCTTGCACGCGATTTCGCGAATCATCAATGTTGGCGACGGTCGCAGGAACGAATTGCTCGTTAGGCCGCGAGTCGATGGAGGTGACGGAGCGCACTTTCGCGAACGGCGCGCCCCGCCGATGAAAGACATTGCCCTCGTCAGTTGAAATCACCAGTTCCCATTCTGTGGGCGGTTGCGGCGCGAGATCTACTTCTCGTGCAACGACGATTCCGTCCACGCCCAGCAAAGCCAGCTCGCCCTCTGGTCCAGCCTGGTGATTTAGTGAGTTGCTTCCCACATCAGGATTGATTTCACCGTGGATGCTAGTTGCGAATTCGCGCGCCACGCCGGCGGCTCGGATCGGGCTGTAACCATTGATAAATCGCAAGCCGGCCCACATCGACGTGCTTCCCGGGCGCAGTGTTTGACCGACCGGTTGCGGCTTATTCGATACACAATATGTGAGCTCCGCCCACGGATAGACGCTGAGATAAAGCCGCTGTGGATCAAGTGGCGCGGGTTTAAGCAGTTCCTTGGTAAAATTGTATGTTGGAACTCCGCCGTTTGTCGGGATGCAGAGGTACGTCGCGAGAAGCGCGCAAAATGTAATCACCGCGGGCGCCCATTTCTGCGGCTCAGAATGGCGGAGCGCGATCTCCCAAAGACACCAAAATGCCGCGAGTCCAACAAAGATCCATGTGAGGGGAAAAGCGTACGAGCCAGTTGAACGCAAGATCAACATTGCAGTGGCTGTTAAAAGCACGAGAGCAAGCGCAATCAAGCCGAGGCGTGGCACGGGCATCTTGCCCGCATTCATCGGCTGGAAGCCGATGCCACGAAGCACCTCCGCCGCGCAGATGGCAAGGATCAGATGAAAGAATGGCAGCCAGCGAAAACTCCAGCGAAAGAGGCCAGCTGTTGGAGTCATGCAGAGCGCGAGTACGACAAACAGCAATATGAGCTCCCACTTCATTCGCCTAACGAGCGGTCGGCCGCGCCACACGAGTCCTGCAACAAAAGCAGCCGGAGCGACCAGGCCGCAAGCCAATTCGCCTGCGGTGTGCGCTAGATTACGCGAGGAAAAATCCGTCCAGTTCACTGTCCACGATGGCAGAATCAGTCCCGGCAGCGCCGCAGGCGGGACGCGCCATTGCCAATGTGCTGTGGCCGATTGTAACTCGCGAGCTGAACCGCGAACCAGATCAAGGAGCGCCAGCCACGCGGGCGCGGAAAGACCGAAACCAAGCGCTACGCCGACGAGCATTGGCACAATCGAGAAAAGTTTTCGAGTTTCGATCAGTGATTTCAGCGATAACCACGCGATCAAGAGCAGCAGCATCAATACGGTGTAGGGAAATCCACCTGTGACGAGGAGATAAACGAAAGGCGCGGGCCAAAGGAATCGCCATTTGGTTCGTCGCACGTCCAGCGCACGTTCGGCTCCCCACCAGGTCCATGGCAGCCACGTGAATGCACCGAGTGCACCAAACCAATCGGTTGCTCCCCAGCAGATGATCCAGCCGTTTAACGAGGCGATTAGCGCGACAAAGATCGATAACGCAACGGAAAATCCGCGACCGCGCCCCAATAGAAATGCGCCGATCGCCAGAACAACAAGATGAGCGATGGAAAGTGCCGCGGCCTGTTGTGGAAATGTCAGCGGAAATTTCCAAATCAAAATGACGGCGGCATTCACAAAGAGTGAAAACACGCCGTATTGAAACTCGCCCGCGAGATTGCCGCAGACCCATGAATACGGACTCAGAATGGGCCACTGGCCTTCGGACCAACTACGCGCGATGTCAGCCAATACAGGCAGCACAGACAACTCATAATCGTCGTTCCAAAAAACCAACGGATTATGCCAGAGGAGGATCAGACAAAAGCCGGCGACGAGTAAACCGACTGAAATTGCGCCGGTCAGATTGGGCCACAGATTGACGCGGATTTTCACGGATCAGGAAAATCAATCCGTGTTTCATCTGTGTTCATCTGTGGCTAGCAAAAATTTTCACAACACGACCGGCTTGCCCTCGGTCATTACGAGGATCTTTTGCTCAATGCCGTGCGCCCGCGCCGCTGCAAGCAGTCGTTGCGGCGGTTCGTGTAGCGGCTCGAAGCCGAGCGGAAAGGTCCCGTAGTGCATCGGAATCAAAGTTTTGGCACGCAGTTCCAAAAAAGCCTTCACCGCCTGCTCTGGGTTCATGTGAACTTCACGGCCGGTGGGCGCGTCATAAGCTCCGATAGGAAGCAAAGCCAGCTGCACATCAAAGCGGTCACCGATTTCTTTGAAGCCGGGGAAATAAGCGGTGTCGCCGCAGTGAAAAATCGTGCGGCCGTTCGACGCGATCACGAATCCGCCGAAATCCCGATGCAAATCCGCAAGGAACCGGGCACCCCAATGGTGACATGGTGTAAGCGAAACCTTAAGCGGGCCAAGCTCGACTGTTTGCCAGTAATCGAGTTCGTGCACAATGCGGAACCCCAGACGGTGCACCAAATTGCCAACGCCGGTGGGGACTACAATCGGTTGGTCGGCAGCGACGCGCCGCAGGGTCCGTCGGTCGAGATGATCGAAATGCGCATGCGTCACCAGGACAAAATCAATCGAAGGCAAGTGATGAATTTCGAACCCGGGCTGTTTCAGTCGTTTGATTACTTTGAGCCATTTCGACCAAATCGGGTCGATCAGGATATTCACCTCATGCGTCTGGATCAGAAATGAGGCATGACCGATCCAGGTGATGCAGATTTCGTCCTGGTGGATCTTCGGAAATTTCGGCGGTACGTGTCCGCCGGATCGCTTTACAAAAAGCGACGGAATCAGAACGCTTGTCAGAAAATTGCGCTTGTGCCAATCGGGCCGCGGCCGCAAACGTACGCGCGTCGAATGTTGCCCCCGTGGAACTGGGCCTTCATCAAGGGATGATTGGCGGACAATATTTCGCCGGCTCTTTTTTGGAAAACGAATTGGCACAGTGTTTAAGAACGATATTGGACAGTAACCAACTGGAAAGCCTTAAAGCTTACAAAGTTGAGATGTCACACTCTTTCAACGTTTGCCTTTGTAATCTTTTGATCTTGTAACTTTCTTCACGCCGCGTTCAGTTGAACTTCTTAACATGCGGAAGTGGAAACTTTTCGTCACCTTGGTCTTGATTTGCTCAGCCGCGGTGGCCTCTGAATCGCGATTGCCGTTCAGCACGGTGTTCAAGGGTCAGGACCAATTCAACCGGCTAGTTGCAAAGGCAAAGGCCGAGAACTGGAAAGCACTGCCGATCGGGGATCGGGCGGCGGCAGTTGGGAAAGCGCTGGTCGGAACACGCTACAAGCATTTTACACTCGAGATCGACAATCGCGTCGAGTCGCCTTCGGTAAATTTTTACGGAATGGATTGCTGGACATTTTTCGAAACGGCACTCGGTTTCGCGCGCATGTTAAACGAACCGGAATCAAATTGGGCGCCCGAGCGCTTGCTATATTACATTGAAATGGACCGTTATCGCGGCGGCCAGTGTACCGGCGATTATCTTTCGCGGCTGCATTACCTCGAAGATTGGCTGAACGATAACGATCGCCGCGGCTTGATTGAAGATCTGACGCGTCAACTTGGCGGGCGCAGTGTGCCCCATTCCGCGCGCGAGATGAGCGTCGGCTGGCGGCATTACCGTTATCTTGCTGCGAACCAATCGCTACTCGGACCGCTTGCGCGCATGGAGGCGAATGTATCCTCGCGGCCCCTCTATGAAATTCCAAAAAGCCAGGTGGCCAAGATCGAGCCAAAGTTGCGCAGCGGCGATGTCATCGGAGTGATTTCCCGCGAGCGAAACGGACTGCATTCGACCGCACATGTGGGGTTGGCGCTGCGCACGAGCGATGGCGTCTTGCACTTCATGCACGCTTCTTCGCCGAGTAATTATGGCAAAGTTATCGTGGACGACCAGCTCTCGAAATATCTCTATCGATACCGCTCCGATAGTGGAATTTTGGTCGCCCGCCCTCTGCGCTAAGGTTCATCGAACTTGTGCAATTCGCCGAACAACTTTTGTAATCGTTCGACAGCCTCTTCAGCGTCCACGCCGTGCGCTTCAAGTGTTGCCGTAGCTCCACAATCGAGATTGGCGCGTAACACATCAATCAAGCTTGACGCGGAATACCGCCCGTCAGCGGTGACAAGCCAGATCTCCGACCGAAAACCAGTGACCCGTTTAACAAACTGAGCTGCGGGTCGTGCATGCAATCCGAGCTTGTTGATTATACGCACCTCGCGCCGGGCGAAAACTGGCTCCCCTTTTTGCCGGAAGATCATGCCTGACTTGTTCCCCAACGCCGGTGCAAAAACTTTTCAATCGGAGAGAAGAAAATCTTGTCGGCCAGTAAACCGATCACAACGATGACAATCATGATGCCGATGACCTGTTCCATGGCGCTTAATTCACGACCGTAGTGCAGAAGCTGCCCGAGCCCAAAACCGGTCAGGATTGTCACGAAAATTTCCGCAGCCATCAATGAACGCCAGGCGAATGCCCAGCCTTGTTTCATTCCGCTGACGATAAACGGAAGCGCTGCGGGCAAAATCACCTTCAACCATATGTGCAAACGTTTAGAGCCCATGGTCAATGCGGCACGGCGATAAATTGGCGGCACATTGCGCACACCAGTTTCTGTTGCGATCACTACCGACCACAGCGTGCCCATTACAACCACGAAAAGCATAGCGGCCTCGGTCTGTCCGAACCACAACAGCGCAAGCGGGACCCAGCACACACTCGGCAGCCCCTGTAGACCGAGGGCCAGCGTGCCAATCGTATCTTGCCACAGCTTCGAACACGCCGTCAGCAGCCCCAATGGGAGTCCTGCAAGCAATCCAATGATATAGCCTATCAGCAACCGCCGTATTGTAACGATCGTGGCTTTTGCCAGCGTTCCATCCACGGCAGCATCTTCCAAATAAACTGCAACCTGCCGCGGCGAAGGCACGAGGACAGGCGACCAAATCTTTGCACGGAACAGCCCCTCCCAAATCAATAGGAGAACAGCAAAGAACAGCGTAGCGAAAAGAAAACGTTTCATTCTGCGGTTGCGAGCTCCGGTTGGCTATGATTTTTCAACGCTTTGGTAATTTCTGTGGCGTGGGCGGCAAGATCTACACTGTTGATGTCGCGCGGCCGAGGCAGGTCCACAGTAAATTCTTCCCGAATGCGCCCCGGGCGCGGCGAAAAAACTATCACCCGGTCGCCGAGACAAGCTGCTTCTCGAACGTTATGCGTAACAAACACGATTGTTTTGTTCCGCGCTTGCCAGATTCGCTGAAGATCGCCATAGAGTTGCTCCCGAGTCAGCGCATCAAGAGCGGCAAACGGTTCATCCATCAATAGCATGCGCGGATTGGGAGCCAGCGCGCGGGCAAGCGAAACCCGCTGCTTCATCCCACCGGAAAGCTCGTGAATATTGGCACGCTCGAACCGGCTCAGACCGACCAGCTCGAGATAGTACTTCGCCACATCGTGCCGATCTTTCTTTGTCAGATTCGGTTTGAGTTTCAGTCCAAACAGAACATTCCCAAACACGGTCAGCCACGGGAACAGTGCCGGTTCCTGGAACATCACGAGTCGTTCACGACCTGGCCCCGTGACCGGTCTGCCATCGGCACGCACCGTTCCGCTGTCGGGTTTTTCCAAACCGGCAATCATATTGAGCAATGTCGTTTTGCCGCAGCCGCTGGAGCCGACAAGACAGACGAATTCTCCCTCAGCAACACTGAGACTCACCTTGTCCAAAGCGAGAACTGAGCCAGAGCCACCTTTGAAGCTTTTCGACACGTTGTCGATCGCGAGCTTCGAGGGTGCGACGACCTGGAGCTCTTCGGTCGCTGAGGAGTGATGGCGGTGGGCCAGTTGCATTAAGGGGTTTCCACCAGCTTCGAAGTGTCTGTGGAGCCTTTCAAAAAACCCGCATCTTTTCCATCCTGCACCGATTTGGCAATTAACTCGCGGGATACATCGCTCGTGAATTGAATCCGATTCCATGCCTGTGCGACGGCATCCGGCGCGAAATCAGCTCGCGTTTCGGCTTTGAGTTCCTCGATCAATAACTTCTGCGCTTCTGTTTGATTCTGCTGGATCCATTTCGTCAGTTCGACGTTCGCGTCCGCGATTTTCTTAGCCAAATCGTGGCGATCCCGCAGGAACTTCACACTGGATACAAGCCAGGTCGTGATCGTATCCTTGTCTTCGAGAAAAACGCGTGCTTTCGCATCGCGCTCGAGACGAGTCACCCACGGCTCGACTGTCCAAACGGCATCAACCCCGCCATTTTGGAACAGTGGGAGCTGGTCTGGGTTCGCAGTTGGGATCACGGTCACGTCGCCGCCGGTTTGAGTGACCTTGAATCCTTGCGCTTTCAACCAAGCCCGGCACGAAATGTCTTGCGTGTTGCCGAGCTGCGGCGTGGCGATTTTTTTTCCACGAAAATCTGCCGGAGTCTTTATCGGCGAATCGGCTTTTACTACCAGCGCGGCGCCGCCATTGGCTGCGCCGGAAATGACCCGAATTTCTTCCCCATTCGACTTCAAATACGCGTTAAGAGCTGGTCCCGGACCCACGTAAGTGACGTCAAGCGATTTTGCGAAGATCGCTTCCATTGCTGACGGGCCCGCGTTGTACGTGAACCACTGAATCTCGACGTTCGGGCCGAGAGATTTTTCAAACCACCCCTTTCCTTGCCGCGAGAGCGCGTGTGCGATCACACCCTGCGTATGAGTGATATTTGGGAAATGCCCAAACCGAATCGTTGTCTTCTCCTGCGCCATCGTGAAAGACACCCAAAACAGGAGCATCCCAATAATTGCTGTTATTTTTATTTTCATACTTCCTTTGATTAACAGAA
>QHPE01000071.1 GCA_003218945.1 Verrucomicrobiota bacterium
GAATATGGTCCAATGGTTTTTGTATTGTGTGGTGATCAGCATTTTTGCTGCTTACCTGTCCGGCCGTTTGCTGCCGCCCGGGACCGCTGTCTTGCAGGTATTCCGTGTTATTGGTACCGTCGCTTTCTTAGGATACGGCGCAGCCCACGCCCAGGAATCCATTTGGAGCGGCCGAAGCTGGGTCATCACGCTCAAGCATCTTTTCGATAGCGTGATTTACGCGCTGCTCACAGCGGCAATATTCGGCTGGCTCTGGCCAAAATCGCTGTAGCTCCTTTTCGTCTTTGCCCTTCTCGTCGACCCGTCACTGGTCACTTCCCTTCGGTGGCCATTCTTCGCCGGCGAGTTCCTTTGGCAGTTGCTTCGGATCGACCGGATAAAATAAAGAAAGATCGATTTCGGATTTTGAACCTTGTAAAAATTCCAGTTCCTCCGGCGCGCCAACAATTAGCCAGAGAACCTCGTCATTGGTGTCGTTGAATACCTGGCGCAACTGCTCAGGCCCGACCAGTACGCCTCCGTGCTTCGGCACGGTCAACGTCTCATCGCCGATGCGCATCCGGCCCTTGCCTTCAAGCACGAAATAGAACTCCTCAGAGCGGACATGCTTGTGCAACGTGTTCGCGCTTTTCGGCGGTAATCGCCAGAGCCGCGCTCCGATATTTTCGCTCCCGGTCCGCTCAAGATAATCCGCGTTCGGAATTTCCATGAGGTTGGACGGTCGCCAGTGCAGGCCTTGTGGCTTGATGAGGTGATAACCGTGAATTGTTTTCATGGCTGGCGGTAACTGGAAATTAGCGCGGCATGCATGCTTGGCGAATTTCAACTGCGCGTTGATAATCATATCTGCATCATTACCCGCACCTGACGGCACGAAGCCTTCGGAGGCGACTTTGGGGATCGAAAGTCGGACAGCTTCCAAGTTAACGAGTTAGCTCCGTTCTGCACTTCGAACGCGGCTTTCCACGGCCGCCAGAAAAGCAAAATCATTGGCCATGAGTCCAAAAAATCGTTGCGCAGCGATTCTTTTTGGAAAGAATCATTAATTATGAAAATATCACTTCGTTTAGTTAGTTGTGCAGTGGGCTTCGCGGCCCTTGCTTTGACGGGAGCGTTGGCGCAGTCGCCGGAGTCGCCAGAAGCGTTTAGTTTTCAATTCGTGAGCCAGTTTGATTATCCGGGCACCGGGAATCAAACGCGGCCGCAGAAGATTAACACTACGAACGACATCGCCGGCCTCTTTGTGGATACCAGCGGGGCGTCGTTCGGCTTCACCAGGTTTAGTAATGGGAGCTTTAGCCGACCGATAGCGGATCCGAACGCCGCCACCAACTTTACCGAGGGGCGCGGGATCAATGACTCCCGCCTGGTGTGCGGCGATTATACCGATTCGGCGGGGGCTTTCGAGGGGTTTTTCTTCTCGCACGGCACCTTCACCAATTACGACATCGAACCGACGTTTACGATTGTGCTGGGGGTGAATAATGCGGCGGATTTTGTCGGGTCGGTCATCCCGAGCAGTGGAATACAGTCGGGCTTCCTAAGTATCGGCGGCAACGTGACGGAGTTCACGGTGCCGAACGCGACGGCGACTCTGGATTATCAGCTTAATACGACGAACCAGAGCTGCGGTTATTACATAGGCAGTGACGGACTGACTCATGGGTACTGGCGCGCTAGCAACGGCACCATTCACGCACCGATTGATCCGGTCGGCTCGACCGGCACGATCCTGTTCGGTAATAACGACAGGAATTTCATCGTGGGCCGTTATAGCGACTCGGCGGGCGCGACGCACGGCATTCTTTTCATGCCGAAGTCGAATCGGTTTTTGCAATATGATTTTCCGGGCGCAACGTTTACCTCGCTCAATGGGATCAATAGGGGGAACACGATCTGCGGCCGCTATACCGATCCTTCGACCGGCATCGACCATGGTATCATCGTACAGCTGGTGCGCACCGCAGCTGGCGGTGTAACGCTGCCCCTGGCGCCATCTTCCGCTCCGGCGGCAGTGGTCCCTCAGCGACCGGTGCAAATTGCGCCTGCTTATTAACGCTGGTTTAAGGTTGTAGCGGACTCGGCGCCGCAGTGGCGGCGCCGAGTCGGGTTCATTCCCGCTGCGACCTTGTATTCGACGCGATTACAAGAGGATTCGCGGCGTCCACAGCCCAAAGGGATGCCTTCCATCTTCGCCAGCCTCGGCTGGGCAGGCGACTTTGCGGAGCCGCAGTCGGATATTTTTGGTTAACAGATTCGCTCCGGTTATCGCCTTTGTTATCCGACAGCCACGTCGCTAGAGTCGATGACGCGATAAGACGATCCCATTTCTGCTCGATAACTCTGCCGATTTTCCAACAATTGCCGCATCGCCGTCATGCGCCTGGGTGATGGTCCCGATTAGCTAGCCGGCACGCGCGGTCCGCGCCAAGAGCAGAAACAGAGGCAAAGGAGGATTTTCAGTCGGCGCCACGGTGTTGCGCCTGCCCAGGCTGCACAACAAATGTGTTCGAAGGAACGATCACAACTTCCGAATTTCTTCGACTTGAAGTTGTGCAAAGCCGTCGCGCACGCTTTTCTTTCCTTTGATTGTCACAACCTGCGCGGCGTAGTCTGCCAGCTTGGCGTTGATCGACTGACCAGGTTCGCCGGTCAGCAAATAAACTTTTCCATCTCGATCTTTGATTCCAGCGGGCTCCCCATTCCCGATGCACACCTTCGCGCAATAGGCGTGCTCGGGACCGCTTAAGTTGGAGGCAATGTAGCAAGTCATATCGAGAACTTCGCCAGTCACGAAAATTTCCTGCGCACCCGCAACGGAACGGTTGCCATGCTCTGACCATTTAATCAGCAGCGCGGTCACAGTGGCCGAGATGAGGATAGCCGCAGCGAGCTGACTAATGCGCGACCAATCGCGCGGAAACGGGATCGGCCGTCTGCGCACCATTTTGTCGGCCAGCCCAGGCTGCGGTTCGATTCCGCGAAGCTTCGCCCGGATCGCATCGTAGCACTTGATTTGCTCTCGCAACCATTGCCCAAGCTCCAGATCGCTTTTGGCGTAGTCTAACGCCGCACGAAATTGCGGATCGGAATCGTCGATCGGTCCGCGGTAGAGAAGGAGGATTTCTTTGGCGATCCGTGTATTCATCTCGCCTGCTCCAGCGACAAATTCGTGTCACTCAACCGACGCAAAAGCTGAATTTTCGCGCGCGCGATACGCGACTGCACCGTCCCGAGCGGGAGCGCCAGGACATCGGCGATTTCTTTATAGGACAAATCTTCCATGTAATAGAGCACAAGCGGCGCGCGAAAATCTTCGGCGATCTCGCCTAGAATGCGAAGCAACGTTCGCGAATCCGCCCGGTCAGCGCACTCCGCCGGTACATTCGGCAAATCCTCCATGCGTTCGTCGATTGATTCGCTTGGAAAACGATTTTGGCGGCGACAGGTCTTGAGAAATTCGCGGTGCAACGTCGTGAAAAGCCAACCTTTCACGCTTGCCGGGTTCTGGAGCTGGTGACCTTTGTTCGCCCAAATGTAAAAAGTCTCCTGCGTCAGATCCGCCGCGTCGGCTTCGCTTCCAGTCAAACTCAAGCCGAACCGATACAGATCGCGATAGTAAAGTCTCACAAGATTTTCAAACTCCAGGTCGGCGGACATGTCGCCGTTATCCCGAAATGGGAGTCCTCAGCCGGGCATTTGTTCCCGCTACCAAGCAAAAATTCGCCGAAAAACGGGCGGGAATGTTCCTCAAATTTTTTCGGGTGCGGGAACAATAATGATTCTGGTGCATCTCATCCGAAACGAACACATGAACGTAAGCCGAATCTTTTCCTGCGCAGTCGGAATGTTTGCTGTTACACAACTGGCCGCTCAGTCGTCGTCGCCCACAACTCTGATAAAAGCTGGTCGCCTGCTCGATCCGCGTTCCGGGAATGTCCTTTCGCCCGCTGCGGTGCTGATTGAAAACGGCAAGATCAAAGAAGTTGGTCCACCGCCAAAAGTTCTGACTCATGCACCCGGCGACGTCAAAACAATCGACCTCGGCAGCGCTACGTTGTTGCCGGGTTTGATTGACGGCCACACTCACTTGTTTCTCGACATCGTTAGGCCCCCGGAAGCGGAGGCACAACGCCATGAGAACGGGATTTTTGCGCCCGGAAATCTGCTGGCCATCGTGGAATCTCCCACGAAGCGCGCTTTGATGGGCGCACACCTGGCTCGCCAGGATCTTGAGAGCGGCATTACAACCGTTCGAAACCTTGGTCACTCTGGCATTGATGGTGATACTGAACTGCGTGACGCGATCAAAGCTGGCCGCATCTCCGGTCCAAGGATTCTGGCTTCTGGACGCAAGCTCATCACGCGAGGTTCATACCTTCAAAATCTCAATCCCGCCATTGCCGACGCGATCCTTGAGCAGGAATTCTTGTTAATTGACGGACCAGACCGCGCACGGCAGGCAGTCCGGCAGAATGCGTTCCACAACGTTGACGTAATCAAGGTTACGGCCGATGAAAATCTCACGGTTCCTGAGCTTGCGTCGGTCGTTGAAGAGGCACACCGCGAGCGCCTCAAGGTTGCCGTCCACGCGGTCGATAAGATCAGCATACAAACTGCGATCGATGCCGGTGCAGATTCCATCGAGCACGGCAATGAGGTAACCGACGAACAACTCAAGCAGATGCGCGACAAAGGCATGTTCCTCGATCTGACGCCAACCTCCTATGACGGCTTTTTGCGGAAGATTGCCGAGCAGATGGTGGTGATATCAGCTGCCTCCCGCGCCGCATACGCCAGTTCCGCGCCAAGTCTGAAACAGCAATATGATCAGTTGGTTGAACGAGTGTTGAAATCGGGCGTCAAATTCGCCGCGGGATCAGACATGTGCTGGTTTTATCCCGGAAAGACGCGCGGGGAAGCAAGTACCGCAGCTTTTGTTAACTTACGCGCCGCCGGGATGCCGGCGCTCGACGTCATTCGAGCGATCACTAGCAATGCCGCAGAAATGTTGGGCTGGCAGGATCGCATCGGATCGATTGAGCCGGGAAAGTTTGCGGATCTCATTGCCGTGGCCGGCGATCCAGTGATCGATATCACTGAACTCCAACGGGTCGAATTCGTAATGAAGAACGGCGACGTCATCAAAAATGACTTCGCTTCAAAGTGAGGTGCAAAATATGAACGCAAACTCTGCGGTTGGAACACCCCAGAGACGAAATGCTTTCCTCGCAATCACGAGTGGCGGGCTGAGCGCGGGAACTCTCGATCTTGCGCAAGCGTTGGTTCTATTCGGCACGAAGGTCCCGCTCGGGATCGCGGCCGGCTTGCTCGGGCGACAAGCTGCTCACGGAGGCGGCATCGCGATTTATGTTCTCGGCGTTTTCCTGCATTTCTTCATCGCGTTCTCAGCAGCGACTGCTTACTACCTCGCGAGCCGCACGCTAAAGTTTTTGACCGAGCACTGGTTCATCTGCGGATTGATCTATGGCGCGATTGTCGATCAAGTGATGACGCTAATCGTTGTGCCGCTCTCCGCGCTTCACGCACACGGACCGCATAAACTTCACGACGTGCTTCTGGGTATCGGCGTCCCATGTTCACCGTCGGGCTTCCGATTTCATTCAGTGTTCGGCGGTTCGCGAAATAGAAAAACTGATTCATGAAACAATTCTTCTTTCTGTCTGCTCTGTCGGTTGCGATGAGTCTTTTCGCCACGCCGGCAAAAGGCGCATCCCATGACGTAGATATCAAAAAGCCCGACGGAACAATCTTGAAAGGAACCTACTTTGCCGCGGGAAAATCCGGTCCCGGTGCGCTGCTGTTCCATCAAAGCAACCGCACGCGGAAATCGTGGGACGATGTCGCGCGTCAGCTTGCTGCCGCCGGGATTAATGTCTTAACCGTCGATACCGATCCGAATAAGACAAGAAAGCAGCGGTGGCCCCGCGAGCTTGACGCTGCATTTGAGTATTTGGTTTCGCAGTCTGGAGTAAAGCGGGATGTTGTCGGCATTGGAGGAGCAGGGGTAATCGGCGTTGAAGATTCCGTCGAAACCGCGCGTCTCCATCCCGCCGAGGTGAAATCGCTGGTCCTGCTTTCGGGAGAGACCGAAAGTCTCGACTTTCTGCGGCAGGCGTCGCAACTGCCAGAGCTGTTCGTTGTGGCCGACGATGACGAGTACCCTCCAATTGTAGAAGCGATGGAGCTGCTCTACGTCACCGCATCAAACCCAGGCAGGAAATTCGTGCATTACTCTGCCTCACACGAAGCGCCCTGGCTGTGGTATGAACCGTTCGACATCGGGAAAGTGCCGGCGAAAGGCGGCCACGGAACCGACATGTTCAAACCCCATCCCGAGTTGCCCGGCATCATCGTGGATTGGTTTGTGACCACGCTGATCAAAACACCGGGACACGCGCTGGCGAACACGGTGGCATCTGCGTCGGTCATCAATCAAATTCAGATGCCCGGCGGAGTCGCCCAGGTGACACAGCAACTGATTGAAGCGCGGCGTAAGGACCCGGACGCGCAATTATTCCCGGAAATCACCGTCAGCACCATCGGTCAGGATCACATGCGCGCGGGCGAGCCGAAGGCAGCGATCGATGTCTTGAAGCTCGTCCAGCTTGCTTATGCTGAATCGGCTGATGCGAATGAGACTCTTGCTGAAGCATATTTGGCAGACGGTCAAAAGGAGTTGGCGCGACAGCACGCCGAAAAGGCATTGGCCATTCTTGATTCTCATAGGTTGCCGGCGTCGTCGTGGACAGATACCGAGCAATACCGCGGAGAGATTCGTCGCGGCGCGGAAAAAGTTCTCAAGCAGCTGAGGGTTGGATCATAATTAGCCTTCACTCATCTGCTCTCAACGGCCACAATCCAGTCCTTTCGCGATACCACTTTGTGCTTTCGCTTTTGGTGTTTTGCCTGGTTCTTCTTTCGCTCATGATTTCCTCCCTTCTTTCTCTCAACCCGCAACTCTCAACTATTAACCATTTTCCACGTCGTATCGCCTGAATGAACGTCACAGACTGGAATGCGATTGCAGACGCATATTCTGAAATCGATGATCCGGAAGGACGCGCTGTCCTTACTTTCATTCGAGATAAACTAGCGACGCTTCGACCGAAACGATTGTTAGACTACGGCGGCGGTGACGGAAAGTTCGCCGTCCTGTGCGCGGAGACCTTGCCGCTACAGGAAATCGTTACCTACGACCCAGCGCCAAGGATGACATCTCTTGCGCGATCGCTATGTGCGGATTTCAAACAAATCCGCGTGAGCGAGACAATAGAGGAAATTGAGTCCGGAATATTTGATGTCGTAACCTTTAATGGAGTCTGGATGTGTCTTACCAGCCGCGAGGCCTGCCTGGACGTATTGTCGGACATCGCCAGGCTTCTTTGCTCGGATGGCCGTCTGGTCGCATCGGTGACGCATCCATGCTTTCGGACCTGTAAGTTTTCGAACTATTCCACGGACTTCAACACCCGCGATTACTTTAATGACGGCACCTTGTTCAATGTTACGATCTACGATGAGAACCGCGAGCTACACATCGTTGATACGCATTGGAGCATGACTGCGATGAGTTCGCAGTTGAATGAATCAGGATTTGTAATTGAAAACCTCTACGAGCTCCCACGCTCGACTAATGGATCAAGTCAACATGACGCCAGCCTTTGGCTGGTAATTGTCGCTCGCAAGCTGTAGCCGATCCTAATCCGCATGCCCTGTAGGCACGGCGCTGTGCGCCGTCCGGACCGCTCGGCTTCGAAAATGCAGACGCCCCATAGGAGCGTGGCTACAAGATTGGCGTCTAGTCGCTTCCGTTGACAATGACGATCACGCGTTGGCAAAAAAATAGCGTTGACAGCTCAATACGGACGTACGTATTGTTTTGAGGAATGGGTAGACGTTCTTTACGCAACCAAATTTTGCGAGCTGGGCTACCCGTCCTTTTTCGGTCCGGTTATCATGCAGCGAGCGTGCGTGACATTTGCGCGGCGGCCGGCGCCCCACAAGGCTCGTTCACCAATCATTTTCGTTCGAAAGAGGCTTTCGCCGTCGAAGTCCTCAACCGATACTTCGACTACTTAAAGGATATGGTGGCAGCGGCGCTCACCGATGAAACTCTCACGCCGCGCCAACGGCTGAGGCGCTATCTCGACGTTATTACCGAAAAGCTGGAGCGCGATCGCTGGATGATCGGCTGCCTAATCGGTGACTTCAGCCTTCAAGTCAGTTCTCACAGCAGACTGTTACGCAAACGGCTCGACTCAATCTTTCGAGAGTGGCGAACACTGTTCGCGTCCTGCATCGCCGCAGCTCAGGCTGCTGGCGAAGTCGATTCGCGCTTTGACGCCACGGAACTGGCTGAGTTTCTGTTGGCGTCCTGGGAAGGCGCCGTTCTGCGAATGAAAGTGGAACGCAGTCCCGCAGCCCTTGAGCGGTTCAAAACCATCGTGTTCGAAACCGTGTTTCAGCAGCGGCGAGCACCTGCAGTTACGGCGCGTCAACGCCGGATACACAAGGGCGCGATAACGAAATCTAGGCGCGATCGGATGTAGTTATGAAACGAACTGTTGTCTCTGGAATAGTTGGCATGACATTGTTTGTTGCGGCATCGGCTGCGTTCGCAGCAGACAAGACAAAGAGTGAGGAGGCGTTTGATCGCCTGTCATCACTCAAAGGCGAGTGGAAAGGAGAAATAAAGGGCGTCGACACCACTTTAATTTATACGGTCACGGCAAATAGCAGTGCATTGATGGAGTAATGTCGACCCGGGAAGGGGCCGGAAATGATTACCATGTTCACCGTCGATGGCGATCATCTCATTGCCACTCACTACTGCTCGGCGAAGAATCAGCCACAAATGGCAACGCCGGCGATCACCGATGCACAGAGACCGTTGGCGTTTTCCCTTGTTCGGGTTACCGGCCTAAAATCGGCCGATGACTGGCACAACACCGGTCTCACCGTGATCCAGGAAGACAACGATCATCTGACTCAAGAATGGTCTTACCAATTCAAGGGCAAAACCGGCGAAGACACCTTTTACTTCACGCGTGTCCGGCCTGGAGCGACTTGAGATTTCTGCATGAGCGAGATGGGAGCAATGAGTTCGGCCGGTAAAGTGCTATTCAGGTCGCACATCGTCGCGATTGCAACGGCTTTTCTGCTCAATTTCTCCCTCGGAATCTCAGCCGATGTTGGCGCGGCACTGCAGAATTCCG
>QHPE01000072.1 GCA_003218945.1 Verrucomicrobiota bacterium
AAGCACGCCAATGCTGACCAGTAGTTCGGCCAACGTAAACCCGGCTGTGCCGCGCCACTGTAGCGGCAGGCTCACCACGGCGAGTCCGTCCTGTGGCGGACGTGTCGCCCGCCTTTGTCCAAGTGTCGCAGCCGGCATGGCTTCCTCTACGGATGCAGGATGTCCGTTGTCGCACACGGCGCTAGTTTCTGTCTAACGCGGCAAACATTTGTACTGAGCCGCCTGGCGTGATCGCGCAGGGATCGATTACAGCCGGCCACGTGACCTTTACGTGGACGTACGTCGCGCCGGTCGTGGCGGTGGCAGTCGTGTTCTTCACAAAGGTCACAATCAGTCGGTAAAGCGAGTTCGAACTAATCGACAAAGCAGGTTGTCCC
Organism: Verrucomicrobiota bacterium; assembly: GCA_003218945.1. Classification (GTDB taxonomy): domain Bacteria; phylum Verrucomicrobiota; class Verrucomicrobiia; order Chthoniobacterales; family UBA10450; genus Udaeobacter. The sequence continues at coordinate 378 of QHPE01000072.1, forward strand.
TGACTATCGAAGTACCGGACCTGGCTGGTACTGGACGTTTGGCCACCGGAGCACGGCACAACGTTCGGCGGAAGAAATTGCGGCGGACTCGTCGGATCAGTCGGAATAGTGATCGCAAGCATCGGCGAGTCGCCCGTTGTTTTCGCACGCAGATCGGCGACAGCCAACGCGGCTATGTTTGTCGCCTTGGTTTGAGAAGTGGAGTTGCGATTTGTCAGCACCGCGACGGGCACCAAAGCGAAGACGGTAATTAGACAAAGAGCGGCGATACCGAGAGCGAGAGTTAACTCGACAAGCGAGAACGCGGCTGCAGCGGGTAGCTTTTTCATTGCCGGTAAATACCTACGTTGCTACCAATGCCGGTAAATTGAACGGCGAAAACGTTCCCGGGAATGGAAGCGGGCACAGAAGATCCGTGCGTTGGTTCTAGCCCGATCTCGGCTAAGGTTTGTAAAGGAAAACGCTCCGCACCGCTCGCGTTGACCGTGCTGTTGTTGACTTGAGCCTCGCCACGGGGACTAAACTGAATCGCCTTCAGAAATGTGTATTGCGCAGCTGGGGCGGGATTTCCGAGAGGATATCCGAATGGTGTGGTCGAGTTTGCGGGAGTCGTATCTCCAATGCAATAAATCCCCGCGACGTTGCGCCGAGTGGCAAACGTTGAGCCGGTCCCTGAAGGAGAGTCTGTGTGTGTCCACAGGTGAACGTTGTCAATCTTAGCCAGCTTACCGACCTGAATAAGCCTGGTCGTCAAATCCTGCTGTGCCAGATTAGTGGGATCGTATATGATGGACCCGTCCTTGGACGCAACAATTGACATCACTAGCCGCCCTGTCCCAGGCGTAGCTGGATTCGTTGATGGCTGGGAAACATCTTCCTCAAAAAGCCCGACCCATGCGTACGTGTTGTTGGCTTTCGCGTAGGTGCGCGCGGTGTCGAGCACGCCTTTGATCGTGTACGCGGCGTTGGTGACACCCCACCCATCTTTGATGGTTGTGAACGCCGGGGCGATCAGCACTAGCAGGAGACCGATGATGCCAACGACGATGAGCAGTTCCAGAAGCGTAAAGCCAGCTGGAGGTTGAAGCGTTGAAACGTTGAAACGTTGAAACGTTGAAACACACCCGCGCTGCGCTAAGGAGCGGTGATCACGCTCTCGAGAGTCCGCACTTCGACCCTTAGAAACTGGAGAGAGCGAAGGCTGGCCAGTAAACCCTCGCGGCAAGGCCCGAGACATCGCGCACGCCCGCGGCGCGTTCGGGCCCAGCCGCCCTGTTCCAAGGGGAGCAAACATTTGGGGGGAGCGCAGTATTGACGACACCTGACCGGCTGGCAAGCAGTTTCTTAGGAAAGATATCTTAGGATATTGCACTGGTTTCGGTTGCGGCGCGAGGGCGCGCCGGCTCCAGTTGCGTTGCAATCGGTGCCCGCTACCGCCACTCATTTGCAATCCGTTTCTACGTGCCCGATAAAGACGCTTTGCACGCGAAAACTCGAAAGATGCCGAACGTTAAAACGAGCAGGGAGTCAGGACTCACCGGATTAGCGGTCACTCATGAGATCATCGGCGGCGAACCGTCGAATCTGCATAATCTCGTCTCGGGAACAGAGTAAAAAATACTTCCCAAGAGGCAAAGCGCGCACTATAGATGCAGCGATGAAAATCCGGCCCCGTTACATTTTATTGGTCGCGCCGGTTGCACTCGCCTCGGTGAGTTGGCTAGTCAATGAGGCGGTTGCCGCCGATTTCGAGCAGGCGCGCGTCACGCAAGTGGTACAGGATGTTAAAGTGCTCCCTTCAAGCGGTACGTCACGCCAGGCGGCGGTTAACGAGACTGTTCATAAGGGGTCGGCGGTGCAAACCGGTGTGAAATCGCGAAGCGAGCTGACCTTCCAGGACCAGTCGATCACGCGCCTGGGAGAGAAAACAATTTTTAATGTTGGCGGCGGCGCACGAACAATCGAGCTGGGCAGCGGACAATTTCTGCTTTATGTGCCAAAAAATTCCGGTGGCGCAAAAGTGAAGATGGGCTCGGTGACTGCGGCGATTACGGGCACAACCGTGCTGGGAAATGTTCAGCCGAACGGGATCGTCGAATTTACGGTGCTTGAGGGGAGCGCAAACGTCCGGCTGGAGAGCGTCGGGCAGTGTGTGCGGATCCACGCAGGACAGAAAGTCACTTACGATCCCATTACCGGCAGGTTAGGCGATCCGGTGGACGTGGACATCCAAAAGCAACTGAGCACTCCGCTGGTGTCTGATTTTCGCCAGTTGCCAAGCTCGGCGCTGATTAATCGGGAGATTGAGCTTCGCGGGAGAGCCAATGAGGATTTGGCCCGCGCGATCAGCGCGTCCGGGGCCACCATCGCAACAGCGACGCCCGAGCAATTTGTGGCTGGGTTGGATTCGCTCCTTGTCCGCGCAAACCCGCAAGAGGTTTGCGCGCTCGTGGCGAGAGCGGCGCGGGCACGGCCCGATCTCGCCAGCAGAATCGCAGCAGCAGCTTTAACTGCGAGCCGACCGGCTCATGCGCATTCCAGAGATTTCAGACAGGCCGCAGGCGGGGAACTTTCCTGTGAATTAGCGGATTGCATTCTTGAAGCAGCAACCGCAGCGAATCCCCCCGCGGCGGGCGAAATTCGTGACGCAGCGCTATCGGCGGCACCGATGCTTCGGGACTGCATTTTTGCGGCAATAAACGAGCCATGCTCGTTCCAGAACGCGTTTTCTCATCAGACCACAGTCAGTCCGACTAACCCGCACGACGTCACTCCGGTGTCGCCCGAACAGCCGCCAAGCACAACCAGCCCTTAGAAGCGGTTCCCACAATGTTGTAGCCACCAGTTCGCCGCAGGATGAATCTGTTCAGTGTGCGGAACCTGTTGGCGGTCCACGCAAGTGCGTTACACTCACGTGACGGCCCACAGGAGCGTGGCTACAGCGGCCACAGTTTTAATCCGCAAGCAGTAGATTAGAAGGCACTTTCGGGAATGCGAACCTCTCTTACAACCCATCTCATAAATCCAAGGACGGCCTGAGGGCAGGCGGTCTCCAGTTGGCGCCGATGGAGCCGGGCCGCCCACGGCCGGCAAACAGCGAACCGAGCCATTTATGAGATCGGGTTATAGTAAAACACGCTCCGTTGACAACCAAAATGGAACCATTACGGTTTCTATATGGCGACGATCACTTTAAAGAATATCCCGGCAGACTTGCACCGGGAACTGAAGAAACGCGCAGAAGAAAATCATCGCAGTCTGAACGGGGAAATCCTTGCGACACTGAAAAGCGCAAGTGACCAGAGCCGCCCGGTCGATCCGGCGGCGTTGATTCGAGAAGCGCGCGCGGCCCGAAAGAAATTCAAGAGGCAAGTCAGTGCCCGCGAGATTCGGACGTGGATACGACGCGGCCGATTGTGATCGTTGTTGATACAAATATTGTTTGTTACCGCTGGATCCCGGGCCCCCGTTCGCCTGACGTGGATGAAGCCTTAGCGAAGGATGCCGATTGGATCGTGCCATTATTGTGGCGTTCAGAATTTCGAAACGCACTCGCCGGTGCGATTCGCCAGAACCTGATTGCGCTCGGCGTGGCGCGTGACATAATCGACACGGCCGAATCGCACTTTATCGCCCGAGAGTTCGCTGTTTCCTCCCACACCGTTCTGGATTTGGTCGCAAATTCGACGTGTTCCGCTTACGACTGTGAATTTGTGGCTTTGGCAGAAGAGCAGCAAGTTCCGCTTGTTACTCTGGATCGCCAGATCCTGCGCGAATTTCCGGAGATCGCCATTTCCCTGCAAGCATTTGTGCGAGCGTGACCTTCCGGTCGCCGAGATCGCTCTTGAGTGTTTCCTGATCAGTTCTGCGAATTTGCTGATCATTGTCAGGATTGAATTGCGGCTGAACAGGGCCGCCTCTAGAGATTGCAGCCGGCACGGCTGCCGCTACAGTTGCCCCTTATGCCGTACAAAAATGTTGCTCCGCCCGCGGGCGAAAAAATTACCAGGACCGACAGATTGAATGTGCCCGATCGACCGATCATTCCGTTCATCCGCGGCGATGGCACGGGGCCGGACATCTGGGCGGCGAGTGTGCGCGTGTTCGATGCCGCAATCGAAAAAGCATACGGCGGAAAAAAGAAGATCGCGTGGTTCGAAGTTTTCGCTGGTCAAACAGCAAAGGACAAATTTGATGAATGGCTGCCGGACGACACAGTCGAAGCTTTCCGCGAGTATCTGGTGGGAATCAAAGGACCCCTGACTACTCCCGTGGGCGGCGGCATTCGCTCGCTCAATGTCGCGCTGCGACAGTTGCTTGATCTTTTTGTGTGCCTCCGGCCGGTGCAGTACTTCAAAGGCGTGCCATCGCCAGTCAAGCATCCGGAGAAAGTGAACATGGTGATCTTTCGCGAAAACACCGAAGACATTTACGCCGGAATCGAGTACGCCGCCGGCACGCCGGAGGCGCAAAAGATTCTCGATTTTTTGCAGAACGAATTTCCAAAGGAGTTCGACAAAGTTCGGTTCGGGACAAAAGACAAAGCGCGCAGCTTTTGGAAGATGGTCGGCGCGACGGAGAGCGACGAAGTTTGCGTGGGAATCGGCATTAAACCGGTCAGTTACTCCGGCAGTGTGCGCCTGATTCACAGCGCGATTTCCTATGCGATCCAAAATCGCCGCAGGAGCGTGACGCTCGTGCACAAAGGCAACATCATGAAATTTACGGAAGGCGCATTTCGCGACTGGGGTTTTGATGTCGCGAAGAAATATTTCGGCGCAGAAGAATTTGATGGCGGACCGTGGTGCAGGATTCCCATGGGCAAACCGGGCGGAGGAATTGTGATCAAGGACGCGATTGCCGACATCACGCTCCAGCAAGTGTTGACGCGGCCGGAGGATTTCGATGTCATCGCCACACTGAATTTGAATGGCGATTACCTGAGTGACGCACTCGCCGCGCAGGTGGGCGGGATTGGCATCGCGCCCGGCGGCAACATCAATTACATCACTGGCCACGCCGTTTTCGAAGCAACCCATGGCACCGCGCCGAAGTATGCGAATCAGGACAAGGTTAATCCTGGTTCGGTAATTCTTTCTGGCGAAATGATGTTCCGCTACATGGGCTGGAGCGAGGCTGCCGATCTGATTCTCAAGGGATTAAGCGGCGCGATCGCAAGCAAACGCGTCACTTACGATTTCGCGCGGTTGATGGAAGGCGCGACCGAGATCAAGTGTTCGCAGTTCGGCGACAACGTGATCGAGCATATGTGATCGCGGCCCCTTCGCGGCCGCGAAATGATGAAATCCGAATGTCGAATGCCGAAACAATTCCGAAACCCGAGTCCGTTCTGCTGTGATGTTGAGCGAAGCGAAATATCTCAGGCTATTTTCGCCCGATAGCGTTCCATCCGAAAAAAAATCAGGGATTGAAAGCCTTGCCTCGCGGACTTCGCCCGCTGCGTTGCAGCTTCGCTTCGCTCAGAATGAACTTTCATGGTTCTCTCGTCATTTAATCATTCGTCATTCCTTCATGCTTCGTCATTCCCTCGTCATTCGTCATTCGTGCTTCGTCATTGTCTTCGCTCTCGGGATGGGCAACGCGCTGGCCGAAAAGCGGCCCATCACCGAGAAAGATCTTTGGGACTTTGTCTGGATCGGTGATCCGCAGGTTTCGCCGGATGGTTCGCGCGTTGCATTTGTGCGCGTCACCGTCAACGAGAAGAAGGAAGGCTATAACACTTCCATTTGGTCAGTTAACTTGGAGTCGGGCCGCCCTCGGCCCGAATCGGGCTCCGCCTCGAAAGCCGAGCCGCACGAGGGCGCGCCGGCTCCATCGGCTGGCGAACCACCGCGTCAATTGACAAAAGGCGATCACGACACCACCCCGCGCTGGTCGCCGGATGGAAAATTTTTGGCGTTCCTGCGTTCCACCGAAAAGGATGGGAAGCCTGAGCCGCCACAATTGGCGATACTTCCGATGGCCGGAGGGGATTCCTTTGTTTTTACCGATTCGCCAAAAGGCGCCGGCAATCCCGTCTGGGCACCCGACGGAAAAAGCATCGCGTTCACGAGCGAGACGAATGCAGAGGACCTTGCGAAGCAGGAAAAGAAAAAATCCGAGGAAAAATCTAAAAAGCCTGTAGCCGGGAACGGTGATCCCGGCCCGCGGTCAACGCCCGCGGCTACAGCTTCCCCAGCTACAGACGAGCACGAGAGCGATGTGCACGTGATCACACGCGCGGTGTATCGGCAGGACAATGAAGGTTACATCGATCCAAAGCATCCGACGCATATCTGGATCGTGACTGCACCACATGGCGCGGAAGAAAAAGTAAAGCCGCGCCAGCTTACTACCGGGCGTTTTGATGAGGACGACGCAATCTGGTCGAAGGACGGCTCGCAAATATATTTCACCTCCAGCCGGATCGACGAACCGTATTACGAACTGCCGAGGACAGATCTTTACTCCGTCGCGTCAGCCGGCGGCAAACCAGTAAAGATCACAACGATTGATCTCAACACCCAGTTCGGACCTGGCGGAGGCGCGTTGGCTCTTAGCCCCGACGGCAGACAAGTCGCATTTGTCGCTGCGACGAACCAGCCCATCAACTCATACACGGAGCCCGACCTGTGGGTGCTCGACCTCTCCCCAAACGCGAAACCACGGAATCTCACGGCCGACTTTGATTTTGATATCGACGGATTCATTATTGGCGACAGTGCGCCACCGCGTGCCGGCGGCCTTAACAAGCCAATCTGGACCGCAGACGGAAAAGGGCTCATCGAAGTTTATTCGAAGGAAGGAAGGAGAAATCTCGCGCTTTTTGATGTGCCTGTAGCCGGGGGCGCTGACCCCGGCGGCAGTGGCGCAGTGCACGATCTCACTTCCGGAAATCACGGCGTGATGACTTTTCGCGCCACGCCCGATGGTTCGAAGCTGGTGTATGTGATTTCCACGCCGACTCGCGTCAACGACCTTTTTGTCCTGGATCGCGCAATATCCGGTACATCGCCCAAGCAGTTAACCAACATCAATGACGAGCTGTTCTCGAAACTGAATCTCACCGATCCGGAAGAGATTTGGTACAACAGTTTCGACGGCAAACGCATCCAGATCTGGGTACAAAAGCCGCCCGGTTTCGATCCGCATAAGAAGTACCCGCTGATCCTGAACATTCATGGCGGCCCGCACGTCGCCTACGGTTTCATTTTCGATCACGAATTTCAGTGGATGGCAGCGAAGGGATATGCGGTGCTGTATCCGAATCCGCGCGGCAGCATCAGCTACGGCCAGGAATTTGGGAACGTGATTCAGTATCATTATCCCGGCGACGATTACAAAGACCTGATGACCGGCGTGGATGAGGTGATCAAACGTGGCTACGTCGATGATAAGAAGCTCGGCGTTACCGGTGGAAGCGGCGGCGGGTTGCTGACGAATTGGGTCGTCGGACAAACGGGCCGATTTGCTGCAGCCGTCTCGCAGCGCGACATCGCCAGTTGGGAAAACTGGTGGTACACGGGCGACTTTACACTTTTCCAGCCAAACTGGTTTCGAGCGCCGCCATTTGAAGATCCGGATGACTATCGGGCGCGGTCACCGATCAGTTACATCACCAACGTGAAGACGCCGATGATGTTTATCCTGGGCGAAGCAGATTACCGCACACCGCCCGGCGCAGGTGGCGAGCAAATGTTTCGCGCTTTGAAGTTCCGCAAGATTCCGACCGTGATGGTGCGGTTCCCTAACGAGTCGCACGAACTTTCCCGCTCCGGCCAGCCGTGGCATCGCGTCGAACGGTTGCAGCATATCGTTGGCTGGTTTGATTACTGGCTGATGGGTGTTGCCAAGCCGGAATACGAAGTTACGCCGGAGGAAGAAGTGCCAGCGAAGCCGAAGCAGGGCGCAAAACCTCCGAAGTAATCCAACATTGTAGGGCGTCTGTGTCAGACGCCATCCAACGTTAACGAAAATCGTGCGACTCACTCCCGATGAGCGATTCGTGCACGAGCGGTTTAATGTCGCGCGCTTTGATCAAAACGACGCCGTCTGAATTTTGCACCTGGCCTTGGATGAGCAGAAAGGCTTCTTCGGTGATCACGAGCCGGAAGCGTTCGAACAAGTCTGGTTCGACGATTGCGTTGGCAACCCCGGTCTCATCTTCCAGACTGATAAAAACAAATCCTTTGGCGGTGCCGGGACGCTGGCGGCAAATGACGTTTCCAGCGATCTGAACCGTCGAACCGTGCTCGGCGTGAACGAGATCGGTCGCGCGCCAAATGTTGGGGAGATTTTTGCGCAATAATTTCATGGGATGCGGGCCCGTGGTCAGATTCATCGTTTCGTAATCGGCGCGTATGCGCTCGGGTAAGGTCATGCGGGGCAGCGGCGATTCGGTAGGGTCGTCGCGCTGCGTCAACCGGGCGCCGCAGCGCGACGTTCCTGCCATTTGGGTCCTCAGCAAATCGTCGTGCAACGTCTCTTCTACCTGCCACATTGCCGCGCGGCGATGTTCGGCAAAGCAATTCAAGGCGCCGAGTTCCGCCAGGGTGCGCAATTCGTCTTTCGCAAGCGGCACGCGCCGTTTGAAATCGTCCAGCGACTCAAATGCTCGATCCTGGCGTTGCCTGACGAGCTCTTCAGCGTGTTCCTGACGCAATCCGTTTACGACACAAAATCCAAGACGAACAGCTTCACCGATCCTCACCGGCGCTTCGCGTCCGCCTCTCTGCGCTCGTCCCTGGTCGCGATCCCGACCTGAGGATTGAGGTGAGGGTTGATCGTCCGAAACAACCGTGCAGCGCCAATCTGATTGCGACACGCAAACTGGCTTGATCTTAAGGCCGTGCCGCTGCGCATCTTTCACAATCGTTGCCGGCGTGTAAAAGCCCATCGGCTGATTGTTCAACAGGCTCGCGTAAAATTCCGGTGCGCGATGCACCTTTAAATACGCGCTGCCATAAGCCAGAATGGCAAAGCTGATCGCGTGCGATTCGGGAAAACCATAAAGCGCAAACGACGAAATGGACTGAATGATTTTGTCGATCTTGTCGGCAGCGATGCCTTTTCGTTCCATGGCGGTGCGGAGTTTCACGCTCACTTTGCGCATCCGTTCTTCGGAACGATGAAAGCTCAACGCACGCCGTAATTCCTCCGCCTCGTTGCCGGAAAAATCGGCCATGATCATGGCGATCTTGAGCATTTGTTCCTGGAATAAGGGCACACCGAGTGTGCGCTCGAGCACGGGCTTCAGGCGATCGTCGAAATAAGTCACCGGCTCTTTACCAGCACGGCGCGCCAGATATGGATGCACCATATCGCCCTGGATCGGTCCCGGACGGATGATCGCCACCTCTATCACCACGTCGTAAAAACATTTCGGTTTCATCCGCGGCAACGTGGCCATTTGCGCGCGGCTCTCGATTTGAAACACGCCAATGGTGTCGGCGTTTTGCATGA